>NZ_JBHTXK010000002.1:373712-396022 GCF_042791795.1 Leifsonia sp. NPDC056665 | reverse complement strand
GCGTCCCGACCATGAGCAGAATCCTTCCGGATCAGCCCGTTGCATCCACCGGTAGACCACGCCAGCCGAGTACGCAGACTATTCGCGTACTCGGCTGTTTGCGGCTGGGCGCCGTCTCCCAGCTAATCCATAGACAATTGACACTCAATCTATTTCATTTCAACAGCCTGAGAACTGTTCCCAAATCGCGTCTGTTGGGGTTAAAGTGACGCATGAGCACTCCGAGGATGGGGCGCACTACTGGTGGTCCCGAACATCCGCGACACGATGACTTCGTCGCGGTGCCCTACTTGCGTCAAGGGCAGCTCATCTCCTTGATCCGCTGGAGCCAGGTCAACGGCGAGTGGCGGTACACCACCATGCTCGCCCAGTACCTCCATCGCGACGAGGAGAGCTGGTACCTCGTGATCAACGGCCAGCGCGCCAAGATCAGCCGCGCGGAGTGGGCCATCTTCAACTGATTCCGCCGTACGGCGCCGCGGCGTACTGTCCGTCGGGTGAACGACCACGACGACGACAGCCGCGCTCGCGCGGTCGCCCCCGAGCACCGCTGGCCCGCCGTGATCGGCACGCTGGTCGCGCTCGTGGCCTACGCCCTCCTGCCGAGCGTCGTGCCGCCGATCGCGCGCTGGTCCGTCGTGGGCGTCTGCGTGCTGATGCTGGTCGCGCTCATCATCTACAACCCGCACCGGCTGGCCCGCGAGTCGAAGTGGTCCCGGCGCGCGGAGATCGCGCTGGCGGTGCTCATCCTCGCAGCCAACCAGATCGCGTTCGCGGAGACCGTCGTGCGGCTGCTCAACAAGCACGGCAACGGGCAGGAGATCCTGCTCGCCTCCCTGCAGGTGTGGATCACCAACGTGATCGCGTTCGCGCTGGTCTACTGGACGATGGACCGCGGCGGCCCGGTCGCCCGGATAGCACTGCCGCGGAAGAAGCTGCCGCTGGCCGACTTCCGGTTCCCGCAGGACGAGGACAAGGATGACGTGATCGAGGTCGCGCGCGGTTCGAGCCAGGTGATGGACTGGGTGCCGAACTACATCGACTACTTCTACTTCTCGCTCTCCAACTCGATGGCGTTCAGCCCGACCGACACGATGCCGCTGACCCACCGGGCCAAGCTGCTGATGGCGCTGGAGTCGTTCGCGGGGTTCGTGCTGCTGGCGCTGGTGATCGCGCGGGCGGTGTCGTTGATCGGGTGAGGGGTGTACGACGTGGAGGCATGACCATCCGCACCGTGCTCTTCGACGTCGACGGCACCCTCGTCGACTCCAACTACCTCCACATCGACGCGTGGCAGCGCGCGTTCGCCGAGCTGGGCGCGCCCGTCGACGCATGGCGCATCCACCGCGCTCTCGGCCGCGACGCGGGGCAGCTCCTGCGGGAGGTCGCGGGCGAGCGCAACAACGAGTGGAACGACCGGGCGCGGGCGCTGCACGCGAAGCACCTCCGGGAGGTCGCGTCACGGCTGCGGGCGTTCGACGGAGCCGCGGACCTGTTGCGCGCGGTCGCCGACCGCGGCGTCCGGGTGGTGCTCGCGACCTCCGCCGCCGAGGACGAGCTGGCGATGCTGCGGCGCGCGATCGGCGCCGACGACGCCATCCACGCGGCCACCACCGCCGACGACGTGGCGGAGGCCAAGCCGGACCCCGGCATCCTGGAGGTCGCCCTGCGCCGCGCGGACGCGACGGCCTCCGAAGCGCTCGTCGTCGGCGACTCGGTGTGGGACATGACGGCCGCGAAACGGGCGCATATCCGCTCGGTGGGCGTGCTCTGCGGCGGGGTCGGGACGGCCGAGCTCACGGACGCGGGAGCACAGGAGGTCTTCGACGGGCCCGCCGCACTGCTGGAGGCACTCGACCGGCTGCTGTGACAAGCCCGGCTGCTGTGAGCGCCTCAGTCCGGCAGCTCCCGCAGCGCGCTCGTGCGCTCGCCGGGCTGGTCGCCCGTGTTCACGGTGCCCTTCGGCTCGAACATCACGACCAGCGCCTCGTCCTCCGCGAACGGGCAGTGCTCCGCGCCTTTCGGGACCACGAACACGTCGTGCGGCCCCAGCTCCACTTCGCGGTCGCGGAGCTGGATGACGAGCCGCCCCGCGATCACGAGGAACAGCTCGTCGGTGTCCGGGTGCGAATGCCAGATGAACGAGCCCTGGAGCCGGGCGACCTTCACGTCGTAGTCGTTCACGCTGGTCAGCCGGTGCGGCTGCCAGGGCTCGGGGACGAGCGCGAACGCCGCGTCGATGTTGTGGACGTCAGGAGTGCTCATGCGGCCCAGCGTAGGCAGCGCATCTTGCCAAGGACAGCCCCCCGGGCGTTGGATGCTCACAAGGAGCGTCCACCGACGGAAGGATGACCATGTCCGCCAGCGAACTGGAGATGTCGAGCGTCCGGTACCCGTATCGGGAGCGCATCTTCCACGTGGAGAAGAAGGCGCCGGGCGAGTGGGTCGTGCTGGACGAGTCGCACGCGGAGCTGGGGCGGCTGATCCGGGTGTCCGCGGAGGGCGAGGAGCACGAGCCGGTCTTCGGGGCGATCCCCGTCGGCTACGTGGGGACGCTGCACGAGGGGTCGGACTGGAAGTTCCTGGTGGCCGCGCTCATCAACGAGGCTCTGGACGAGCCGCCCACACCGTCGGTCGTCCACCCGGGCGAAGCCTGACGCTCGGGTCGAATCCTTCCCCTTGTGGGCGTTCGCGGAGAGGCGGCGGCTACGATACCCGCAATGAACGCAGCGCTGCGCACGACGCTCGGCTGGGTGGCCGCGGTGCTGCTCAACCTCGGCGCTGTGCTGTTCGTGGTGGGTCTGATCGTGCCCCGCTCCGGCGACGCGTCGATCCTGGAGGTCGGGATCGGGATGCTCCTCGCCGGCGTGATCGTCGGCGCGGTGTGGCTGTACGCGAGCCGGCGGCCGAAACCCTGAGACGTAGAGCGGGCTGAGACGCAGAGCGGGCTGAGGCGCGGAGCGGTCTGAGACGCAGAGCGGGCTGAGACGCAGAGCGACCCCGCCCGGGATGACGGTGGGCGGGGCCGCAGTCTCTGGGCGCGGTCGTTCGACCACGCGGCCGGTCACTCGTCCGGCGGCTCCGGATTGTTGACGAGGTCCGGGTTGGACGGCTGCTCGGTCGGGTCGAAGTCGGCGGGCGGCGGCTCGGCGCCCTCGCCGCCCTGATCAGCGCCGTCGCCCTGACCCGGCGCATCCTCAGCGGGCTCGGCGGCATGCCTGCCTCGCTTGCCCCCGCCCTCGAAGCGCTCTGGGTCGTCCTCGACGGGTACGCCGAGGCCGTCCGCGTTCGGAAGGCCGCTCGTGTCGCTCATGCGGCCCACGAAACGCCGAACCCCCCTGCGTCCGCAAGGGGGTTCACCGTCGCCCAAAGCGGCGTACGCTACCGGTTCGCTGCGGCCACAAGCTGGTCGAGCTGCTCGGCGGTGACCGGGCTGCCGGGGAACGAGGCCGCACGCACCAGCGGGATGGACTCCGCCATCCGGCGCAGGCCCGGGTCGTTGAGCATGGCGCCCATGCCCTGGGCCTCCGCACTCTGGGCGAGCGCCGCGCTCAGGATGGGGCCGCCGACCGGGTGGCTGAGCCACTCGCCGAGCGTCGAGTCGACGGTGAGCGGCGCCGCGCGCCCGTCGCCGGCGAGCGTCACGACGGCCGAGCCGCGCAGGTCGCGGGACGACGCCCCGACCTCCACGACGTATTCGCCGCCCTCCACGGTCCAGCCGCCGAGCTCGGTGTCGAAGTAGGCGAGGTCCTCGGCGGCCAGGTCGATCACGGCCGTCGCGGTGGCGCCTGCGGCCACGGCGAGACTGGCGAAGCCCTTCAGCTCGCGCACCGGGCGCTGCACACGGGAGGCCGGCACGGACACGTAGACCTGGACGACCTCCCGGCCGTCGCGGTCGCCGGTGTTGGTGACGTCCACCGTCACGCGGACGCCCTCGGCCGTCGCGGTCGCCGTGGGCGCCCCGAACGCGAAGGTCGTGTACGAGAGGCCGTGGCCGAACGGGAAGGCGACCGCCGCGTCGCGCGCGTCGAAGTCGCGGTAGCCGACGAAGAGGCCCTCGCCGTAGCGGACGTGGCCCTTCTCGCCGGGGAAGTTGAGGTACGAGGCGGTGTCCTCCAGGCGCACCGGGATGGTCTCCGCCAGCCGGCCGGACGGGTTGACGATGCCGAACAGCACGTCAGCGACGGCGCCGCCGCCGGCCTGGCCGAGCAGCCAGCCCTCCACGATCGCGGGCACGCGGTCGGCCCAGCCGGAGACGCGCACGACGCCGCCGTTGGAGAGGACGACCGTCACGCGCGGGTTGGCGGCGATCACGGCCTCCAGCAGGGCGGTCTGCGCGGCAGGCAGCTCGAGGTGCTCGCGGTCGAAGCCCTCCGACTCGTCCTCGCCGGGGAGGCCGAGGAAGACCACGACGTCGTCGGCGCCGGCCGCGACGCCGACGGCCTCCGCCGTCAGCGCCACCTCGTCGGCGTCCGCGCCGAGCGCGTAGCCCGGGGCGAAGGCGACGGTCGCGTCGCCCGACAGCGCGTGCAGCTCGTCCAATGCGTTGTCGAGGCGGGTCGGGACGATCTGGGAGGAGCCTGCGCCCTGGTAGCGCGGCGTGCGGGCGAACTCGCCGACGACCGCGATCGTGCGGCCGGCGTCGGTCGCGAGCGGGAGGACGCCCTCGTTCTTGAGCAGCACGATGCTGCGGCCGGCGACCTCCCTGGCGAGGGCGTGGTGCGCCTCCGCGTCGTAGGTCGCGCCCGCGTCGGCCCCGGCGAGCGCCTTGCCGACCAGGTCGATCACGCGGTCGGCGGCGGTGTCGAGCACGGACTCCGCCAGCGAGCCGTCGCGCACTGCGGCCACGAGCTGCGCGTCGGTGACGCCGCCGCTGGACGGCATCTCCAGGTCGAGCCCGGCGACGAGCGCGCTCACCCGGTCGTTGACCGCGCCCCAGTCGGAGACGACGAGTCCCTCGAAGCCCCACTCGTCGCGGAGGACGGAGGTGAGCAGCCACGGGTCCTCGCTCGCGTAGACGCCGTTGATGCGGTTGTAGGAGCACATGACCGTCCACGGCTGGGCGTGGGTCACGACGTGCTGGAAGCCGCGCAGGTAGATCTCGCGCAGCGGGCGCTCGTCCACGTCGGCGCTCACGCGCAGCCGGTCGGTCTCCTGGTTGTTGGCGGCGAAGTGCTTGAGCGAGGCGCCGACGCCCTGCGACTGGAGGCCGCGGACCAGGGCGACGCCGAGCCGGCCGGAGACGATCGGGTCCTCGGAGAGGTACTCGAAGTTGCGTCCGCACAACGGCGAGCGCTTGATGTTGATGCCCGGCCCGAGCAGCACGCCGACGCCCTCGGCCTTGGCCTCCTCGCCGAGCGCCGCGCCGACCCGCTCCAGCAGCTCGGCGTCCCAGGAGGAGCCGAGCGCGACCGCGGGCGGGAAGCAGGTGGCGGGGACGCTGTCCCCGATGCCGAGGTGGTCGCCGCCCTGCGCCTGCTTGCGCACGCCGTGCGGGCCGTCGGTCAGGTAGATGGAGGGGATGCCGGCGCGGTCGACGCCCTCGGTCTCCCAGAAGCTGCGGCCGCTGGTGAGCGACGCCTTCTCCTCGACGGTGAGTTCGGATGCTCGGGCACGGCTGTCGACCATGATTCTCCTTCGGATGCGGTCGTGGGTGGCAATACCTTACACGACTCGGTTTTAAGGATGGACATTCGTGCCGAATGTGCGTTTTGGGCCCGCGTAAGGCGACATTCGGCACGAATGTACGCCGCGTCAGAGTCGCCGCATGAGGTCGCGGAGGGCGGTCATGTATTGAGTGGACGACTGGTAGCCGGGGTGGGTCGCCACCTTCACGAGGTAGAGCGGCGGCCCGAACTCGTCCGCACCGCGGTCGATCTCGTTGTCCTTGAATGACGCGTCGGGGAAGCCGAGGTAGTCGGTGCGGCGCCACAGGTTCACCCACGCCACCGAGCCGTCCGGCTGGGTCAGCAGCTCGCGCAGCGTCGGCTTGTCGCGTTCGGCGGGGTCGCGGCCTCCTGAGCCCTCGGCGAGGTGGTCCTCCATGACCTGCCTCAGCCAGGGGTCGGCCTTCCACAGCGACGGCGCCCGGCTCGGGAGGGTGCCGAGCGCGGCCGGGCCGAACAGCTCCGGGAAGAAGCGGCCGAAGTAGGCGCGGAGCTGCGTGCCGTAGGTGAGCAGGGCGACGTTCTTGAGGCCGTCGGTGGTGTCGGCGCCGAGGGTGAAGATCGTGGAGACGGCGAGGACTGCGCCGAGGCTGTGCGCGCTGACGACGACCTTGCGGCGCTGGCGCGTCGTCAGCGCCCGCAGCTCGTCGCGGGCGCGCTCCTCTGCGGTGCGGCGGTCGCCCACCGTTCCCGCGCTTGCGGCGATGTCCGCCTCCAGCCAGGCGACCATGCGGTCGCGCAGCTCCGGGATGACGCGCTCGGCGTAGCAGGGCGGCCCGAACGGGTGGCCGGCGCGGGGGAGGAAGCACATCAGGTCCCACATCACGCCGATCGGGCGCTCCTTCGTCGTCAGCGCGTTCTCCGCGATCGCCACGACGGCGGCGACCGAGATCACGCCGAGCGCCGGGAGGGCGAGGTCCAGCAGGGCGGGACGCAGCGGTTGCGGGAGGGCGATCGCGACGACGACGCCGAGCGCGAGCAGCGCGGCGAGGAGGCCGAGCACCGGCTCCCCGCGGTGGAACAGGGCGGCCGACCGGCGGGCGTTGAGCATCCGGAAGTCCAGCTTGCCCGCCGACTTCACCTGCGGCACCCGCCCGTCGCGGTAACTGCGCAGCGGCTCGCGGATCGCCCGGCCCCCGACCGTCTCCGGCGTCGTCAGGCGCGGCGTCGTGCGCATCCGCAGCAGCGCGACGACGAGCACGAAGAGCACGAGCGCGACGGCGAGCACCGGCACCGTCCCGCCGAAGTTGCGGTACGCGACCGGCGTCGTCAGGCCGCCGGGCGTCAGCGGGCAGATCGGGGTCGGACCGCCGGTGGAGGCGAGCGCGCACTGCGTCCCGAGCACGAGGAGGGTCGACAGCAGCATGGCCCCGCCGAGCGAGAGCAGCATGATCACTCCCGGGCCGGTGCCGCGCCAACCTTGGTAGGCGAAGCTGCGGCGGCGGCCCATCGGCCAGAAGATCACCAGCGCGGCGAGGAGCACCGCGGCGAGGGCGGCGAGCAGGTACGCGGCGGTGGTGAGCGGCGCGAGGCGCAGATCCTTCGGGGTGGACACGACCGCGACCAGTAGGGAGACGCCGCCGACCGCCACGACGATCACCGACAGCCAGCGCGGCACCCCGCGACGCCAGCCGAGCGCGGAGAGGGCGATGGCGAGCAGCACGCCGAGGATGATGGAGGGCGCGATCACCAGGCCCAAGAACGAGGGCCCGTGCTCCACGGTCGGCCCGACGGGCACCGCCACGGCCACGGCGACCGCGGCGTAGACCACGATCGCGGCCAGCAGCATCCAGCCGGCCACGGCCTCCCTGCGCCTGAGTGTCAGCCGGATGAGCGTGTGCCGGTGGGCGTTCCGGAGGTCGGGCTGGACGCCCGCCATCCCCCGCTCGGCGCGGCCGCGCACGGTGGTGTCCACATTGCGAACGACGAGCGCGATGACCACGACGAGCCCGGCCGCGCCGAGAACCGCGCCGAGGGTCAACCACCAGCGGGACAGGAGTGGGGTGGTCGCCGGGTCCAGGCACTCCGGCGGGACGTCCACGCCGGCGGGAGCGCACGTCCAGAACACGCCGTCCCAGCCGAGCAGCAGCGCCATCAGGAAGAACGCGGCCGCCGTGTGCAGCAGTTCGCTCGGGGCTTTCACCCGCGTGATCCCCCAGAACCCGTCCGTCGCGAGCGGGCGGCGCGGAGTGGCCGCCTGGCCCTCCGTCACACCGCTGAGGTCGCTGGCGGCGCGGATCTTGGCGGCGGTGCCGAAGATCCCGGCCTCGTACCGGGTGCGCGCCCGGTGCGAGACGGAGAACAGCAGCAGCACGCCCGCGATCGGGACGAGCGAGAGGAGCGCGACCCGGATGCCGCGGTGGTCGAGCCCCGGCGAGGTGAAGAACGCGGTCACCCAGCCGGGCAGCGCCGGGCACAGCGACGGGCGCGCGAGGCACTGCGTCCCGATCAGGTCCAGGCTCACAGACGCCAGCGCGCACACGTACAGGAGGGTGAGGCCGAGCGCGAACACCCGCAGCGACGCGGCCCCGCGGCCGGCCTGCCATTCGCCGGTGCGCGGCTGGTCGGGGATGCGGCGCGTCCAGTAGGCGGTGTTGCACAGCCCGAACGGCAGGATGAGCAGCCATGCGAGCTGCACGAAGAACTGGCCGATCGCCACGAGCGCGCCGCCGCCGTAGCGGGCCAGCATCCCCCACGAGTAGCCCTCGCGGCGGATCACGGTCGGAGGCGTCGCAGGGTCGGACGGATCGGACGGGTCGACGGTCGGGACGTAGAAGCCGCCGTTCTCGTCGGCCTGGTCCGGGCGCACGTCGCCTGGCGCAACGCCGAGCATCTCCGCCGGCGGCGTGTTCTTGATCCCGTGGATCCTCAGCTCGAGGACGGTCGGCCCGCGCGTGGCGAAGACCGACGGCGACCGCGCCATGCCCGCAGGGTACCGGGGGGCGGACAGGTGCGTCTACAGGGAGTGCACGCCTGTGCAGGACTCTGGTCGCGCGGGCCGCGAAAGCGTAATCTCCTCGCTATGAGCAACCCTGAAGAGCCCACCGGCGACGCCCGCGAGAACCTCGAGGGCAGCTACACCGAGTCCGACGACGAAGGACCGCACGAGCGCACGGTCCACGGTCAGTACACCGAGACCGAGGACAACCCCGGCCCGGAAGCCGACGTCGAGGGGACGTACACCGACGTCGAGGAGCCGGCGGATGCACCCGAGGGCGACTACACCGAGGGCGACTACCGCGAGCCCTGAGCCCGCGCCCCTCATCCGACAGTCGAGGGGCACGTTGTTGTCGCTTTTGGCGCCCAAAAGTGACAACAACGTGCCCCTCGCGGGTCAGGCGTAGCGCTTGCGGGCCTTCTCGGCCTGCTTTTTGGCGTTCTTGCGCGCTTTTTTGACGTCCGGGTTGTTCCAGAACGCGGTCACCGACTCGACGATCTGGTCGTAGCGCTCCCGGCCGGCCCGCGAGCCCAGGAGGTAAGCCACGGCGATGAGGAGGAGCACGAAAAAGGTCTTGGGTCGCATGCCGCGACGATAGCCCCCGGGCAGGCCGGTGGGAAGGGTCGTCCGGTCAGGCGCCCGCGTGCTCGCGCGAGCGTGTCATCCTGCCCAGGAGGACGTGGAGCGGCCGCGAGAGGAACAGCAGCAGCAGCCACAGCATCCCGACGCTCGGGAAGACCACGGCCAGCACCCCCGAGATGACCAGCAGGATGATGAACGTCCAGCCGCGGAGCATGTCGGACTGGCCCGTGGCCTCCTCCAGCAGCATCCCGGGCGTGCGCACGATGAGGATCTCCATGAGCTGCATCGCGAGGGTCGTCAGCAGCAGATTGCCGATGTAGAGCGCGTAGACGTCCGGCTTCTCGTTCGGGCTGTCGGAGAGCACGTTCGCCGTGAACGGCATGAACACGATGCACGCCAGCCACAGCATGTTGAGCCAGAGCAGCGCGGGCGTGTAGCTGTCGATCCAGCCGAACACCTGGTGGTGCACCATCCAGAGCCGCGCGATGACGACGAACGAGATGACGAACGCGAGGAGCTGCCAGAAGTTGTGCTGGAAGTACGGACCGATGCCCTCCTTCGCGACCTCCGGGCCCGCGTCGACCAGCGGGAGGATCAGCAGGGTGATCGCGATGGCCACGACGGCGTCGGAGAAGTTGACCAACCGGTCGAATCCCCGCTGTGTCCGCACCACCGCCATATGCACATACTGCCTGACCGCCGCCCGTTCATGCGAGACTGCGGGGATGCCGCACCTCAACACCGGACCGGGCGAGTACGACCTCACGGCGAGCGCGCTGATCTTCCGCGAGCTCGACGGCCGCACCTGCCTGCTCGTGCACCGCCACCGCAAGCGCGGCATCCTGATGCAGCCGGGCGGACACGTCGAGCGCGCGGAGGACCCGTGGGCCGCGGTCGCGCACGAGCTGCGCGAGGAGTCCGGCTACGACCTGGAGCAGCTCCTGCTCCTCCAGCCCGCGCACCGGATCGAGCGGGCAGACGGCGTCGCCGTGCTGCCGACCCCGCTGGTCGTGGACGTGCACCCGATCACCGACGACCACGCGCACACCGACATCGTCTACGCGTTCGTCGCGACCACCGACCCGGCCGGGGCGCCGGGCGAGGACGAGTCGCAGGAGCTGCACTGGCTGCCGGTGGACGAGCTGGCCGGGCCGGATGCGCCGGCAGACCTGGCTCCGGGACTGGCGGAGGTCGCGCTCTACGCGATCGACGCGATGAAGTCGTCGACGCTGGTGACGGTGACCCCGCCGCGGGCGAACACCTTCGCGGTGAGCACCTGGTGGACCTCGGGATCGGAGTCCCAGCAGCCGTCCTCCAGCACGACCAGCCGGTAGTCGCGGTCGGAGGCGTCGCGCACGGTCGAGAGGACGACGCCGCTCGTCGCCACACCCGCGAGCACGAGGGTGTCGATGCCGCGCGCGTCGAGCTGCTCCGCCAGGTCGGTGGTGCTGAACGCGCCGACGCGCGTCTTGCGGACGACGATCTCGCCCTCCGCCGGAGCGATGCGCGGGTCGATCTGCGTCTCCGGGCGACTGGCGTCGAGCCGCTCGGCCGCGCCGGCGAACCGCGAGCGCGGCGGGACCGCTGCGGCCTCCTCCGCGGTGAGGGCGACGCGCACGTAGCCGATGGTGACGCCGGCGGTGCGGGCGGCCTCCCTGGCGCGCGTGAGCCCGGCGAGGAACGCGTCGGAGTCGGGCATGCGGGAGAGGATGCCCGGCTGGAGGTCCATGAGCAGGAGGGCGGTCGTTGCGGGATTCAGGGGGAGATCGTTCACATGGATAAACTACCTCGCCCTAGATGTGCGCCAAATCCCACTTGAAGACGAGCTCATCGTGCCGAAGGGGGCGATCAGCGAAATACGCAGCGCGCTCCAGCCCCGCCACCATGATGTCTCGCGGCAGGATACGAGCGATGACATCGAGAGCCGTGTGCACGTTGAGTGGAGTATCGAACGGAAAGCCGACCGCGATCCAGCCCTCTTCGCGCGCCCCGTCCTCCATCACCAGTACGTCCACCACGACATCAGCAGAGCCGCCCCCGTACGTCTCTGTGAACACCGTTCTCGGATTCGAGCGCGCATCGAGATACAGACCAGCGCCGACAGTCGCGATGCCATCGATGAAGTTGGCGGGTGTTATGTCTTCGAGCAACTCGTAGTCGTCGGCCGTCGGCAGCAATTCGTCGCGCCGGTGAAGCGACGCGAAGTAGTTGTAGGCATCTCGGAGCTCTCCGCTGGCATGGGTCGGGCTGAAGGCGAGGAGCCAACACACATCGTTACTGGCGTCCCAGCGAGTCACACCACGCCATCGATTGTGATGGAGGCTGAGATACGCGCCGTGTGGTTCGAGGCCCTGAATCGGTTCGCCCTCGTCGGGGGCGCCCTCTCGTTTGTTGACGAACGCTCGAAGGACGTCATGTCGCGGACGAAAAGAGCGCGCGTCTCGGCCTGGGTCTTCGTCGGAGAGGAAGAGATCGTCCCGCAAACAGCGAGCCGTCACCCTCAGGTGGGGCGAGAACACGGAGTCAGATGGACCTCAACGCCGCAGCCGCGCGCTCAGCACGCTCGCGCCGCTCGACACGCTGACGCTCCTCGATCTCGGCTCCGGTCATCCGGCGCGCCTCGTCGATCCGCTGTCGAACGTCTCCGATCGGCATCGCATCGACCTCCGCGACCAGCCGTTCCGCGCGGCTCTGGTGAGCTTCGGCAGCGGTTGCGGCGGTGTGGATGATCGTGGCCATGAAGGAAGCATAGCCATACCGAATGGACGGCGGCGGGGTGAAATCGCTGACCAGCGGGGTGAAACTCCTACTTCGCCCGTGCCTTGTTGTTGCGCGCGTCGTGGGTCAGCTCGATCAGCCCCAACTGCTCCAGGAGCGGCGGCAGATACATCCCGAACCGGCCGCGGTAGCCCTTGCGCAGCCCGTACCAGCCGCCGACCGGGTTGACCGGGTCGCGGCCCCAGGCCTCGATCGTGCCGGCGATCACCGGCTTGTTCTCGTCCGCGGCGCCCAGCGGCACCCAGTCGCCCTGCGCGCGCAGCCACGTCGCGAGGTCGTCGATCGCGCTCGCGTGGTAGCTCAGCCGCGTCGAGCCGACTTGGCAGACCAGTGCAGGCGGGTCGGCCGCGTCGTCGCGGTACATCGTGTACTCCGAGGTGCCCGGCGCCGTGGTCAGCCGCCACGGATCGTCCTTCGTGCCTGCGCTCATGGTTCCTCCTTGTGTCTCTGCGAGAAGTCTGGACCCGCTCAGTCGCAGGCCACCAGTACCGCGTCGCTCACGTCGCTGAGGTGACGGAGGGCGCGTCGGCGCTCGTCGGCGGTGTTGGTCAGGTAGGCGAGCACGATGTCCCGCGCCGGATCGGCCCAGACGTTGCAGATGCTGCTGCCGTTGTGGCCGAACGTGCGCGGATCGGCCCGGGAGCCGGTCGGCCGCGCCAGCCCGATCGGGCCGCCGAGCTGGAAGCCGTGCGCCCAGCGCACCGGGTGGCCCATGATCCGGTCGGGCTCGCCGTCGCTGGAGACGGCACGCGCTGCGGCAATCGTCTCGGGGCGGAGGACGCCCTCGCCTCCCGCGAGCAGCAGGTGGTAGAACTCGGCCAGCTCGCGGCCGTTGGTGCTCACGGCCGCGGCCGGCACCGGCACCGCGCGGGTCTTCGGCCGGTTGAAGAGGAGGGTCCTCGCCCGCTCGGGAGCGCTCAGGGCGCGCAGCGGGACGGCCCGGCCGGCCGCCGCATCCGGGAGGCCGAGGGTCGTCTCCGTCAGCCCGGCCGGGCGCAGGAGGTTCTCGGCGATGAAGCGCTCGGCCGGCATCCCGCTGACCCGGCGCACCACTTCGCCGAGGATGAAGCCGAAGCTCAGCACGTGGTAGCCCACGACTTCACCCGCAGCCCAGCGCGGCCGCGCATCCTCCGCCGCCGCCACGGACCGCCGCGGGTCGGTCATGCGCACGGTGTCGCCCAGCAACGTGCCCGTCGAGTACGGCACGCCTGCACGGTGCGAGAGGACGTGCCGGATGGTGATGTCGGACTTCCCGCCACGCGCGTACGCGGGCCAGTGCGCGGCCACGGGATCGTCCAGCCGCAGCATCCCGCGCTCGGCGAGCAGATGCACGGCGAGCGCCACGAAGGGTTTGCTCACCGAGAACGTGTAGAACAGAGCGTCGCGGTCGCACCCGACGCGGCGGTCGAGGACGACCTCCCCGCCGTGGATGACGGTGAGCCACGAAGCGCCCCCACGGCTGTCCACCAGGTCGAGGACGCGGCGGAAGTCGGGCATGACCGCATCATCGCGTGCCTCCCGGGAGCATGCAAGGAGTGGATCAGGGCTCACGCCCAACACTTGCATTCGTCATCTGCCTACTGTATACAGAATACAGATCGCTCGAAGCTCCACCCGATCCCACAGCACCACCCCACAGCACCACCCCACAGCACCACCCCACAGCAGAGACTCTCAAGGAACGAGGTACTCATGTCTCGCGTCGACTCAAAGGTGAGAAGGGCGCTGGCCATCACGGCGGCCGCCGCATTGGCTCTCGGACTCGCCGCCTGCTCCGGCAACGGCGGATCCGGCACCAAGACCGTCGTCTGGTCCACCTGGGGAACCCCCGAGGAACTCACCCGGTACAAGGAATTCGACACCCAGTTCATGAAGCAGCACCCCGACATCAAGGTCGTGCTGCAGCCGGTCGCCGACTACGGCGACTACCACACCAAGCTGCTCGCGGAGCTCGCCTCCGGCACCGCTCCCGACGTCTTCTACATCGGCGACGACAAGATCGGGCAGTTCGTCAACTCCAAGGCGCTGCTGCCGCTGAACGCGCTGATGAACTCCTCGGCCAGCAAGACCAAGCCGGCCGACTTCGCGCAGGGCCTGTTCGGCGCCACCAAGAAGGGCGACGAGCTCTACGCGGCGCCCAACGACTCCAACCCCGACGCCCTCTGGTACGACAAGGCGGCCCTGAAGAAGGCCGGCGTCACCGAGGACCCGGCGAAGCTCGCGGCCGAGGGCAAGTGGACGACCGCGGCCTTCCTCGACATGAACGAGAAGCTGCACAAGGCCGGACTGACCGGCTCCATGTTCTGGAACTACTGGTCCACCCACTACGGCTGGATCTCCTCCCAGGGCGGCACGGCCTTCGACTCCAGCGGGAAGTTCGTCGCGAACACCGACCCGACCAGCGTCAAGGCGATGGACGTGCTGGCCAAGAACTTCCAGAACGGCACCTTCGTCGTCGCCGACACCCTCCCGACGGGCGCCGGCGCGGACAGCGTTTTCGTCACCCACAAGGCCGGCTTCTTCGTACAGGGCCGCTACACGATCGGCACCGTGAAGGCCGCGGGCGACCCGGAGAACTACGACGTCGCGCCGTGGCCGACGCCCTCCGGCAAGGCGGCCCCCACCGGCGTCGCGGTCAGCTACCTCGCGATCAACGCCAAGACGAAGAACCAGGACGCCGCGTTCACGTTCTGGACGAACTTCCTGTCAGCAGAGGGCCAGACCTTCCGCCTGAAGGGCGGCGGCAACGCTGTCCCGTCCATCAAGGGCGCCGACTCGGTCGTCCTGGACGGCTACCCGGCCCACGCGCAGACCATGATCGACATGCGGGACATCGGGTTCGAGGACCCGACCACCGAGGCCTCCGTGCCCGGACTCTCCAGCGACATCAGCGACAAGATGCTGGCGCTGTACCAGGGCAAGGAGTCCACGAAGGCCACGCTCGACGACGTCGCGAAGATGATCGCCGACAAGACCGGCGGCAAGTGAGGCGACGGACGTGAGCGCACTGGGAGAAGCGGCCGTCGTCACCGAGGCCGAGGTCACCCCCGTCTCGCCGGGCGGGCTCCGCAAGGAGTCCGCCTGGCGGCGTCGCGACCGCCGCTGGGGCTACGTCTTCGTCGGCCCGCAGCTGCTCGGGATGGCGCTCTTCGTCGTCGTCCCGTTCGCGGCGAGCATGGTGCTCGCCTTCGCGCACTGGGACGGCCTCAACGACCTGAGCTGGGTCGGCTTCGACAACTTCAGGACCGAGCTGACCGACCCGCTGTTCGGGAGGTCGATCCTCAACACCCTGCTGATCGCGCTCATCACGGTGCCGATCGGCCTCGGGCTCGCGGTGGTGCTCGCCGTCGCGCTGGAGCGGCTCAAGACGCGGACGCTCTACCTCATCCTGTTCTTCGCGCCGGTCGTCACCTCGTCGGTCGCGGTCGCCATGATCTGGCAGCAGCTCTTCCGCAAGGACGGCGTGATCAGCGGCTTCATCGCCTCCGTCTTCCACATCGCGCCGCCGGACTGGCTGGGCGACCCGCACCTGGCGCTGCTCGCCGTCTGCATCGTGACCATCTGGTCGTCCGTCGGCCTCAACGTCATCATCTTCCTGGCCGGCCTCCAGAACATCTCGCCCGCGATCATCGAGGCCGCTCGGCTCGACGGCGCCGGCGCACTCACCCTGTTCTTCCGGGTGCGGCTGCCGCTGCTGTCGCCGATCATCTTCTTCTCGACGGTCATCGCGTTCATCAGCTCGCTGCAGACCTTCGACACCGTCTTCATCCTCACGGCGAACGCCGGGCCGGACAACGCGACACGGACGATCGTCTACCACATCTACGACCTGGGCTTCGGGAAGTTCCAGTTCGGTCCCGCGAGCGCGGCCTCCATCATCCTGCTGGTCATCACGCTGATCATCACGGGCATCCAGTTCACCGCGCAGAAGAAGTTCGTCCACTACGAGGATGGTGCAGCATGACCACCGCTGAGCTCCGGACGCCCACCCCGACCGCCGCCCCGCCTGTCGCCACGCCCCGGGCGCCCCGCACCGGCCGCGGCGCCGCTCGCGCCCGCAAGACCGTCCTCCACGTCGTGCTGCTCGCCGGCGGGATCGCGATGGTGTTCCCGTTCCTCTGGATGCTGATCACGTCGTTCAAGTCGCTGCCGCAGCTGCTGAACGACCCGCTGAGCTTCTGGCCGCAGCCGTTCACGCTGCAGAACTACGTGGACGCCTGGAACGACGTCCCGTTCGGCAGCGCCTACTGGAACACGATCTACATCGCGGTGCTCGTCGTCGCCGGCACGCTGATCACCGCCGCGATGGCCGGGTACGCCTTCGCGCGCATCCCGTTCCGCGGCAGCCGGGTGCTGTTCGTGGTCTTCCTGGCGACGCAGATGATCCCGATGCAGGTCACGCTCATCCCGTTCTACTTCCTGATGGCGAGGCTCGGCTGGGTGGACTCGCACCTCGCGCTGATCGTGCCGGCCGCGCTCGCCAACCCGTTCGCGGTGTTCCTGATGCGCCAGTTCGTGCTGTCGCTGCCGAAGGAGCTGGAGGAGGCCGCGATCGTCGACGGCGCCGGACGCTGGCGGATCTTCTGGAGCGTCGTCCTCCCCAACCTGAAGCCCGGGCTCGGTGCGCTCGCGATCATCGTGGCGCTGAGCACCTGGAACAACTTCCTGCTGCCGCTGGTCATCCTCAACACGCAGGACAACTTCACCGTGCCGCTGCTGCTGCAGAGCTTCCGCGGCCAGTTCGGGTCGGTGAACTACGGCCTGATCATGGCGGCGTCGGCGATCGCCACCATCCCGATGCTGATCGCGTTCGTGATCGGTCAGCGACGCATCCTGAACAGCATGGCGGCGTCGGGGCTGGGCGGCCGGTGAGGGCCGCGGATCGGGTCTCGCCGTTCCTCGACCTGGAGTCGGCGCCGTTCACGCTTCCGGGGTCGCGGATCCTGGTGTTCCGGGACGCTGGGCTGCCGGACGCTCTGACGATCCGGCTCGCGGAGTACGAGCGCGACCTGGACGACTGCGTGCTCGTGCGGACGCTCCGGGTACTCGACAGCGACGGGCGTGCGGTCGCGATCTCCGCCGTCCATCCCGACCGCATCTCGTTCGGCGCGGACGTGACGCTGACGTTCGACGGGCCGTCCGCGCTGAGCATCGGCGGCGACGGCGTGTGGACGGTGGAGGTCGACCTCCCGTCCGGCGACGCGCCCGTCGCGCTCGCCTCCGCGGACGGCGCCGTGCGGATCACCTCCACCGGACTTTCCCGCGGGGCCGCGCACGCTGACGCCCTCGCTGCCACCTCCCGGATCTGGGAGGACTGGTTCGCCCGCACGCCCGCCGTCCGGGCCGACCTCGCCGACATGACCGCGTTCTGCTGGTGGGTGCTCGGCGCCAACATCGTCTCCCTCCCCGGCCGCGGCGCCCGGGCGGTCGTGCCGTCGAAGATCGGCTACGTCGGGCTCTGGCAGTGGGACGCGTACTTCATCGCGTCCGGCCTGCGGCACGGCGACCCCGACCTGGCCCGCGAGCAGCTCGAGCTCGCGTTCGCGTTCCCGGGGGCGGACGGGCAGCTCCCGGACGTCGTGCATGACGAGGGCATCCTCGCGTCGAGCGACGACCTCCCGCCGGGCGACCGCGAGAACCTGCGCCGCGCGGGGTCCGCCATCGCCGACCCGACCGCGCCCATCCCGCTGACCAAGCCGCCGCTCGCCGCGTGGGCGCTGCGCCGGCTCGAGGGCTACGTGGACGACCCGGCGTTCTTCGACAGCGCCTGGGAGACCGTGGCCCGCAGCCAGGACTGGTGGTTCGCGCACTCCGACCTCGACGGCGACGGGATGCCGGAGTACGGCCACCCGTACTCGTCCGGGCTGGACGACAGTCCCGTCTTCGACGCGGAGCTGCCGGTGGCCTCCCCCGACCTCGCGGCGTACCTGATCCTGCAGGACGACCTGCTGGCCGGGCGCGCACGGGCCATCGGGGACGTGGACGGCGCGTCCCTTCACACCTCGCGGGCGTCGCGCACCCTCGCGCTGCTGGAGGCGATGTGGGACGAGTCGGCCGGCTACTTCCGCTCGTACGGCGCGGGCACGCCGGTGGACGCGGAGACGGCCGTCTCGCTGCTGCCACTGCTGACCGGGCGCCTGCCGGGGCGCTATGTGGCCGGCATCCTCGCCGCCCTGGACGACCCGACGCGCTTCGCGACGACATGGAGCGTGCCGACGGTAGCGCGCCGGGAGCCGGACTACTCGGACGAGCGGATGTGGCGCGGCCCGGTCTGGGTGAACGTCAACGCGCTCCTCGCGGAGGGCCTCGCAGTCTCGGGCCAGCCGGAGCGGTCGCGCGCACTCATCGAGGAGACGCTGCGCCTGGTCATGCACGGCGGCGGCCCGCACGAGTACTACAACCCGTCGACGGGCGGCAAGCCGCCGCGCGCGACGACCGCGTTCGGGTGGTCGGCGGCGCTGTTCGTGGACCTGGCGGTGCAGATCAGCGGCTGAGATTCGTCACGAATCGCGGCTATCCGGCGTCGAAAGCGACGATTCGTGACGAATCTACGCACGGGGTCAGCTCAGCCGCTCCCACTTGATCCCGGCGTCGGCCAGCAGCCGGCGCATCCCGTTCGTCCAGTTCTCGGCAAGAGCGGCCTTGGCGGCCGGGACGTCGCGCTCGACGAGGTGCCGGGCGATCTGCGCGTGCTCCTCCGCCGAGCGCTCCACGAGCACGTCGTCGCCCACGAGGAGGCTCTCATAGCGGTGGATGGCGCTGCGGACCTGAGCGATCTGCTCCAAGAGCTTGCGGTTGGGGCAGGCGCTCAGCATGAGGTTGTGCCACTCGTCGTCCTTGCGGTTGACGATCGCGTGCTCGGCCAGGTCGTCCGAGAAGGCCGCGGCCAGCTCGGCGAGGCGCCGGCCGAGGACGGCGAGCTCGTCCACCGGGGACAGGTCGAGCGCCAGGCCCTCCAGGGTGACGATGATCGGGCAGAGGTCCTCGAACTCCTGCGCGCTGAGCGGCACGAAGCGGAAGCCCTTGCCGTTCTCGCTCTCGATCTGGCCCTCGGACTCCAGGGCGATGAGGGCCTCGCGCAGCGGCGTGCGGGAGACGCCGAGCTCGGCGGCGAGCTGCACCTCGTTGATGCTCTCCCCCGGGCGGACCTCTCCGGCGCGCATCCGCGCGAGGAGTTCCTCGCGCACCTGTGAACGCAGGTTCTTGCGCTCGATCACCATGTGACCTCCCGGCCGGACTCGTGGTCGCCAGCTTAGGGGTTGACCCGTCGCTGCGATCCCTTTAGCGTTACTGTATACAGAATACAGTCGACACGGCAGAGAACACAAGGAGACCGATGACGATCCCCGAGCCCCGGAGCATCCGGCTCGACGCGCTCGCCTACGGCGGCGACTACAACCCCGACCAGTGGCCCGAAGAGGTCTGGGCGGAGGACGTGCGCCTCATGGTGGAGGCCGGCGTCAACATCGTCACGCTGCCCGTGTTCTCCTGGCCGCTGCTGGAGCCGGAGCCCGGCCGCTGGGACTTCGCCGGACTCGACCGCATCATCGACCTCCTCTGGGCGCACAGCATCAAGATCGACCTCGCCACCGCGACCGCGACGCCGCCCGCGTGGCTCGTGCGCGAGCACCGCGAGGTGCTGCCATGGAACGCCGACGGCGTGCGGCTGGAGTTCGGGTCCCGGCAGTCGTACTGCCCGAGCTCGCCCGTGTTCCGGGAGGCCGCCCTGCGGCTCACGCGCGCCCTCGCCGAGCGCTACGGCGAGCATCCCGCGCTCGCGCTCTGGCACGTCTCCAACGAGTACGGCGACCACGTCGCGCGCTGCTGGTGCCCGGAGTCCGCGCGGCACTTCCGCCGCTGGCTGGAGGCCCGCTACGGCGACATCGCCGGCCTCAACGAGGCCTGGGGCACGAGCTGCTGGGGCCAGCACTACCTGAGCTTCGACCAGATCGAGCCGCCGCGCACCGCGACCGGGCCGATCAACCCCGCCGAGGTGGTGGACTTCGAGCGGTTCTCGTCCGACGCCCTCCTGGAACTGTTCCAGTCCGAGATCGACGTGCTGCGGGAGGTCACGCCGGAGATCGCGGTGACCACCAACTTCATGAGCCTGTTCCGCGAGCTCGACTACTGGGACTTCGCCGACGCGGAGGACCTCGTCACCGACGACGCCTATCCCGACCCCGCCGACCCGCACGCGCACGTCGGCGCCGCGCTCAACTACGGGCTGATGCGCAGCCTGAAGGACGGACGGCCGTGGCTGCTGCTGGAGCAGGCGCCGAGCGCGGTGAGCTGGCGCGAGGTCAACGTCCCGAAGGCGCCGGGGCAGCTCCGGCTCGGCAGCCTCCAGGCGGTCGCGCACGGGTCGGACGGCGTGATGTTCTTCCAGTGGCGGCAGGCGAAGTTCGGTCCGGAGAAGTTCCACTCGGCGATGCTCGGCCACCGCGGCGAGCGCAGCCGCAGCTTCCAGGAGTCGAAGGCATTCGGCGCAGAACTGAAGAAGCTGGAGGCCGTGCGCGGCACGCGCGTCCGCTCCACCGTCGCCCTCGTGGCCGACTGGGACGCCTGGTGGGGGGTGACGCAGACCGAGTCGATGCCGTCGCAGCGCCTGGACTGGCTGACCGAGGCCCGGGCCTGGCACGCCGCGGCGTTCGCTCTCGGGCAGCCGGTGGATGTCGCCCGCGCGGCCGGGCCGTTCGGGTCGCACCGCGTGGTCCTCGTCCCCAACCTGTACGCGGCGACCGCCGAGCAGGCGGAGGCGCTGATGGCGTTCGTCGCCGCGGGCGGCCAGGTGGTCGTCGGGCCGTTCTCCGGTGTGGTCGACCACCGCGAGCAGGTGCACCCGGGCGGCGCGCCCGGACCGCTCCGCGACCTCCTGGGCGTCGAGGTGGACGAGTGGTGGCCGCTGGCCGACGGCGCCCAGCGCACGGTCGAGCTCGGCGGCGTCGTCCACTCGACCCGGGTCTGGGGCGAGTGGGTCGAGGCGGGCGCCGGAACCGAGATCCTCGCGCGGTTCGCCGACGGCGACCTCGCCGGCCTCCCCGCCCTCACCCGCCGGGCGCACGGCGACGGCGCGGCCTGGTACCTGGCCGCCGGACTGGACGAGGCGGGGATGCGCGCTGTGCTCTCCACCGTGTTCGCCGCCGCGGGCGTGGAGGCCCGCGAGCCCGACACCGCGCTGGAGGTCGTCACCCGCACCGACGACGCCACCGACTTCACCTTCGTGCTCAACCACGGCCGGGAGCCGCGGACCGCTCCGCGCATCCCGGGCGGCGTCGACCTGCTCACCGGCGCAGCCGCCGGCGACGGGCTGCCGCTCGACGCGTTCGGCGTCGCCGTGATCCAGCACCCGACCCGCACCGACAGCGAGAGGCAAGCATGACCCACCCCTTCGTCCATCCCTACGTGCCGAACACGGCGCCCGAGTCGCGTCAGGCCATGCTCGACGCGGTCGGCGCGGCCTCCGTCGAGGAGTTCTACGCCGACGTTCCCGCCGACCTGCGGCTCGGCCGCGACCTCGACCTCCCGGAGCCGCTCATCGCGGAGCAGGACCTCGTCCGCCACGTCGGCGGGTTGCTGCGACGCAACCGGGCGGTGGAGCCCGGTCGCCTCTTCCTCGGCGCTGGCACGTACCACCACGCGGTGCCCGCTGTCGTCGACGAGGTCATCAACCGCAGCGAGTTCCTGACCGCGTACGCGGGCGAGCCGTACGAGGATCACGGCCGGTTCCAGGCGCTGTTCGAGTACCAGTCGCTGATGGGCGAGCTGCTGAACCTCGACGTCGTGAATGTACCCACCTATGACGGTTATCAGGCGGCGGCGACCGCGCTGGCGATGGCGACGCGCATCACCGGCCGTCGCGGCATCCTGCTGGTCAGCGACGCGCACCCGGACAAGCTGTCGAAAGTGCGGGACTACCTGCTGCCGGTCGCGGACCTCACGATCGTGCCGACCGTGGACGGGGTGGCCGACGTCGCCGCGGCCTCCGCGCTGATCGGTCCGGACACGGCAGCGGTCTGGGTCGAGACACCCAGCTTCCACGGCGCGCTGGAGACCGCGGTCCGCGAGCTCGCCGATGCCGCGCACGCGGCCGGGGCGGTTCTCGTCGCGGGGACCGACCCGGTCGGCCTCGGCGTGCTGGCCTCCCCCGCCGACCTCGGCGCGGATATCGTGCACGGCGACATCCAGTCGCTCGGCCTGCACCCGTGGTTCGGCGGCGCGCCCCGCGGCGTAAAAGCCCGGCGCGACGACACCCCCGTGGTGTTTGGTATTCCGTCACCGCAGTTAGGGCTGGAGTACACCCACGTACCCCGCGGGTAAGGCGTAGGCGACCTCGCCAAACACCCCAC
>NZ_JBHTXK010000002.1:311811-373702 GCF_042791795.1 Leifsonia sp. NPDC056665 | reverse complement strand
GGGGGCGGGCCCCCCCCCCCCCCCCGGGGGGTTTAAGGGCGCCCGCCAAACCCCCGCCGCGGCGCCCCCCCCGGGGTTGGGGGGGGGCCCCGGGGGGTTTCCCCGCGGGCCGCCACGACACCCGCTTCGTGATGGAGATGCCGTCACGGCTGTTCGGGCTGGAGTCCACCGACGTCCCCGGCGAGTACGGCTTCGGCGACGTCGCCTACGACCGCACCTCGTTCGCTGTGCGCGAGGAGGGCAAGGAGTGGGTCGGCACCGCAGCCGCGCTGTGGGGCATCGCCGCCGGCGTGTACCTCTCCCTGATGGGTCCGCAGGGGATGGCCGAACTCGGCGACACACTCATGTCCCGAACGGCATATGCCCGCGCCGCACTCACCGCGGTGCCCGGGGTGCACGCCGCCGACGGCGCCGTCCACTTCCGGGAGTTCGTGCTCGACCTGAGCGCTGCCTCCCTCACCGCCCCGGAACTCGTGGCCGCGCTGCGCGCGCGCGGCTTCGAGCCGGGCCTCGCCCTGGATGACATGCGCCTCCTGGTATGCGTCACCGAGCAGAACACCCAGACCGACATCGACGACCTCGCCGCCGCGTTCGGCGCCGCCCTGAAGGAGAACGCCCGATGAGCCTCCCCGTCGCCCCCAAGCCCGCACTGCGCCGGTTCCACCAGGCGCGCTGGGACGAGCCGATCGTCTTCGAGCTGGACGCGCCAGGCGAGCGCGGCGTCATCCCGTCGCGCACCGAGGACGCCGTGCGCGCGGCCGTCGGCGACGTGGTCGCCGAGTTGCCGGCCTCCCTGCGCCGCGCCTCCGCGCCCGCGCTGCCGGAGCTCGGCCAGATGCGCGTGCTGAAGCACTACCTCCGGCTCAGCCAGGAGAACCTCGGCGCCGACCTCAACGTCGACGTAGGTCAGGGCACCTGCACGATGAAGTACGCCCCGAAGGTCAACGAGGCGATCATCCGCACGCCAGACCTCACCGACCTCCACCCGCTGCAGGACCCGGAGACGGCGCGGGGCGTGCTGGAGATCGTCTGGCGGACCGAGCGGATGCTCGCGGAGATCTCCGGGATGAGCCGCGTCTCGCTGCAGACCAGCGGCGGGTCGGAGGCGATCTGGGCGAACATCTCGATGATCCGCGCCTACCACGCGTCCCGCGGCGAGGCGGAGCAGCGGGACGAGGTGATCACGACCATCTTCTCGCACCCGTCCAACGCCGCCGCCGCGAAGATGGCCGGCTACACGGTCATCACGATCTTCCCCGACGCCGACGGCTACCCCGACGTTGAGGCGCTGCGCGCGGCCCTCTCCGAGCGCACGGCCGCGATCATGGTCACCAATCCCGAGGACACCGGCATCTACAACCCGCGCATCCGCGAGTGGGTGGAGCTGGCGCACTCGGTCGGCGCGCTGGCCTCATACGACCAGGCGAACGCCAACGGCATCCTCGGCATCACCCGCGCCCGCGACGCCGGGTTCGACGTGTGCCACTTCAACCTGCACAAGACGTTCGGCACCCCGCACGGCTGCGGCGGCCCCGGCTCCGGCGCCAACGCGGTGTCGGAGGCGCTGGCGCCGTTCCTGCCGGGCCCGGTGGTCGAGAAGGTGGGCGACCGCTACGTGCTCGACGCGGACCGGCCGCACTCCATCGGCTCGGTCGCGCCCTTCTACGGCGTCATCCCGAACATCGTGCGCACCTACGCGTGGCTCCGCGCCCTCGGCGCTCCCGGCCTGCGGGCCGTCGCGGAGACTGCCGTGCTCAACAACAACTATCTGATGAAGCTGGTCCTCGACATCCCCGGAGCCAGCGCTCCGTACGCGACCGGCCGCCGCCGCATCGAGCAGGTGCGCTACTCCTGGCAGGAGCTGTTCGAGGAGACCGGCATCAGCTCGGAGGAGATAGGCATCCGGGCGAGCGACTTCGGGATGCACTACTGGACGAGCCACCACCCGTACGTCGTGCCGCAGCCGTTCACGCTGGAGCCGACCGAGTCGTACTCGAAGGCCGAGCTGGAGGAGTACGCGCGCGTGCTCGCCGAGGTGGCACGCGAGGCACGGGAGACCCCGGAGGTCGTCCGCACCGCGCCGCACAACCAGACCGTGCACCACACGCACCACGACGACCTGGACGACCCGGAGCGCTGGGCGGTGACCTGGCGGGCGTACCGGCGGAAGCACTTCGGCGACGGCTCGGGAGTCACGGCTTCGGCGCCCGTGCTGGAAGCAGCGGTCGTGTGACGATCGGTCTCATCGTGAACCCCGTCGCCGGCGTCGGCGGCCCAGCGGGGCTCGCCGGCAGCGACGGCGTCGCGGCGCAGCGGGAGGCGCTGCGCCGCGGCGGCCGGCCCCGCGCGGGCGAGCGTGCCCTGGAAGCGCTCCGCGTGCTCGCGGCCGCGCATCCCGGCGCCGAGATCCTCACCGCCGCCGGCGCGCTGGGAGCGGACGCCGTACGCGCCGCAGGCCTCATTCCCCGCGTGGCATACACACCCCACCACCCCGCGAAGGGCACGTTGTTGTCACTTCCGGGGGCGAAAAGTGACAACGACGTGCCCCTCGGCGGGACGAATGGGGATGACACGGCCCGGGCGGCGGCGGCGCTGCGGGCCGCCGGCGCGTCTCTCATCCTGTTCGCCGGCGGGGACGGCACGGCCCGGGATGTCGCGCGCGGCCTCCCGGCCGGCTCGCCCGTCCTCGGCATCCCCGCGGGCGTCAAGATGTACTCCGGCTGCTTCGCCGTCTCCCCCGCCGCGGCCGGCGCCCTGGCCGCCGACTGGCTCCGCTCCCCGCTCTCCACCGCCGAGGCCGAGGTGCTCGACCTCGACGAGGCCCTCCTGCGCGCCGGACGCCCCGATCCGCGCCTGTTCGCGCTGGTCCCCGTCCCGGTCGCCGCCGGACGCACCCAGGCCCGCAAGGCCGCCACCCCGGCGGGCGCCAGGGAGGCCGTCCGCCGCGCCGCCGCGGGCGCCGCCGGCCTGATGCGCCCCGGCGTCCGCTACCTCCTCGGCCCCGGCGGCACCACCGCCGAGCTCGGCCGCGTCCTCGGGCTCGACACCTCCCCGCTCGGCGTCGACCTCGTCCAGGACGGCCGCCTCCTCGCCCGGGACATCACCGAGCAGCAAGCCTACGACGCCGTCGCCGGCCGCAGTGCCCAGGCGGTCGTGACCGTCATCGGTGGCCATGGCTTCCTGCTCGGCCGGGGCAACCAGCAGCTCTCCGCGCGCGTGATCGCCGCGCTGGGCGCCGCTCCCCTGCTCGTGGTCGCCACCGAGCAGAAACTCATCGACCTCGCCGGCCGGCCGCTCCTGGTCGACACCGGCGATCCGGCTCTCGACCTGCGGCTGGCCGGTCACGTCCGCGTGACCACCGGGCCCGCCACCGCGAGCCTCTACCCTGTCAGTGCCGCGTCAGCGGCCCCCATCGAAGGAGAACCCGAATGCGTCTAGCCGGCAAGTCCGCCATCGTCACCGGAGGGGCAGGCGGCATCGGCCGCGCCACCTCCCTCGCCTTCGCGGCGGAGGGCGCGCGCGTCGCCGTCGTCGATCTGCAGCAGGAGGCTGCCGAGGCCGTCGCCGCCGAGATCCGCGCCGCGGGCGGCGAGGCGATCGCACTCGGCGCCGATGTGTCCGCCGAGGCCGACGTGGAGCGCGTGGTCGCCGCCGTGGTGGAGGCGTTCGGCGGCGTCGACGTCTCCTTCAACAATGCGGGCATCATCCGCCGGACCACCGCGGTCGAAACCACCGTCGAGGAGTGGGACCGCGTCTTCGGCGTCAACGTGCGCGGTGTCTTCCTGATGTGCAAGCACATCGTGCCCGTCATGGCGGCGGCCGGGAAGGGCTCCATCATCAACACCGGCAGCGGCTGGGGGCTGAAGGGCGGCGGCCAGGCCATCTCGTACTGCGCCTCCAAGGGAGCGGTCGTCAACATGACCCGCGCGCTGGCGATCGACCACGGACCGCAGGGCATCCGCGTCAACTCGATCAACCCGGGCGACGTGAACACCGGGATGCTGCGCGACGAGGCCCGCCAGCTCGGCCAGGAGGCCGGCTCCTTCCTGGCGGAGGCCGCGGACCGCCCGCTGCGCCGGATGGGCGAGCCGTCCGAGATCGCGGCGGCCGTCGTCTGGCTGGCGAGCGACGAGTCGTCCTACGTGACCGGCACCGCGCTCGTCGCGGACGGCGGCGGGATCGCGTAACCCGCCGCCATCGTGTGCCAGGGTGGGGATGTGGAAGGCGCGGACATCGACCTGGCGTACATCCCGCCCGGCGCGGTGCAGCTTCACGACGCCCGGCAGAAGCGGCGCTGGACCGTCGAGCTGGAGTCGTTCGAGATCGGGGTGTTCCCGGTGACGGAGGAGCAGGTCGCCGAGCTCATCGGGGAGCCCGCGACGCATCCGCGCCGGCCGGCGACCGGGGTGAGCTGGCTGCGCGCGATCCGGTTCTGCAACGCGGCGTCCGAGTGGGAGGGCCTCGACCCGGCGTACTCCGTCGACGGCGAGGACGTCACCTGGCACGTCGACTCGGACGGCTACCGCCTCCCCACCGAGGCCGAGTGGGAGCACGCCTGCCGCGCGGGCTCGACCGGACCGCACTACGGGCCGCTGGCCGAGGTGGCCTGGACGAGCGCCGACGGCCTCAGCGCTCCGCACGACGTGGGCGGGAGGCTGCCCAACCTGAACGGCCTGTTCGACACGCTCGGGAACGTGTGGGAGTGGTGCTGGGACTACCTCGACCCGGCCCGCTACGACGACTACCGGGTGTTCCGCGGCGGCGGCTTCGCCGACGACGCCTGGAGCGTGCGCGCCTCGGTGCGGCGCGGCGGCTCGCCGCGCACCACGCACGAGGACCTCGGCTTCCGGGTCGCGCGCGGCGGCTTCGACGCGGAGGGCGCGGCGCAGGGCTGGTCCCTCGAAGCCGACCGCGAGCGTGCGGCGCTGGAGTTCCCGCTCCCGCCGGGCTGGACTCCGCGGCGCTGACTCCGCCGCACTGACTCGGCGGCGCAGACTCAGCGGCCGGCGGCGCCGTCCACCCTGTGCTCCTCGGGGATGGTCACTTCCACCCCGCGCCGCGTGCCCCAGCGGCCATGGCGCAACGTCACCAGTGCGAACGTCCGCAGCCAGACCAGCAGGAACACGTGCAGCAGCCCGTACAGCGGCGCCATCGCGAAGCCGCCGATCCGCACCGGGAGGCTGCGCGCCGTCCCCTGCATGTCGAGGTACCTGATCGAGCGCGCGTAGGCGAGAAGGGCGATGAGGGCCAGGTAGGTGAGGAACGGCGCGCTGCCGTGCACGAGGGGCGCCACCACCAGCGCGAGCATGATCGCGATCGAGAACACCAGCCAGGTGAGGAGTTCGACCGCGGTGAGCCAGAAGGCCGTCTTGCGCGGCGACATCGAGCGCAGCACCCAGAGGGACTCGCGGAAGAACGACTTGTTCCAGCGGATCTGCTGACGTGCGTAGTGGCCCAGCCGCTCCGGCACCGCCGTGTAGGCCACAGCGGTGGGCTGCAGCAGGGCGTCGCCCTCCAGCAGGCCGTAGTTGGTGAGCCGGCGGTCGTCGCCGAAGACGGCGCGAGCGCCGAGGAAGGTCTGCGTGAGGAAGTCCTCCCGGTAGGCGCGCATCACCTCGGTGCGGTAGACGGCCAGCGAACCGCAGGCGCAGAGCACGGACCGCAGCGTCGAGTACGCGCTACGCTCGTACAGGAACGCGTTCGCATAGCGCAGGTCCGTCAGCCGCGTCAGGAGGTTCGTTCGGTAGTTGAGTGCGAGCACGAGGCCGGTCACCACCTTCACCCGCTCGTTCACGAACGGGACGATCGCGTTCTCGACCGCGCGCTCATCCAGCACGGTGTCGGAGTCCACGCAGAGCAGGAGGTCGGCGTCCGGCTGGAGGTCGAGGCACGCGACCAGGCCCTCGCGCTTTCCTCGGTTCACAGCGAATTCGATCACCCGCAGGTCGATGCCGCGCTCGGCGAACGACGGGATCCAGCTCCGCGCCTCCTGCAGCGAGGCACCGTCCTGCGAGCCGTCATCGACGACGACGACGCTCTGCACCGGCCGCGTCTGGGCCAGCAGCGAGGCCAGGCTCGCCCGCAGCATCTGCGGATCCTCGTTGTACATCGGGATCGCGGCCCCGACCCGGAGGCCGTCGAGGATGCTCTGCTCCCCCGCGTTCCGCACGGTCTCGGCGCGGTGGAGCCAGGACAGCAGGAGCTTGGTCCCAAGCAGCGCGGTGACGGCGATCCCGTACCAGCCCGGCCCTCCCGCGTTCCACCAGAGCCAGCCGAGTCCCGCGCTCACCGCGAGGAAGATCGCCGCGGCGACCCCCTTCATGATCGTTGAACTCTGAATCCCTGAGTATTTCAATCTCACACTGCAGGGTAGGATCGCTTGGTATTCGAACGTCGAAAACCGGCGCGAGAGGGCGAGCGGGTTCTGAAGGGTGAACGCGCAGGCACGGGCAGGCCCGAAGAGGATCGCGAACGCGCGCGAAAGGGTGAAAGCTCAGCAGGCGGCGGACGCTACCTGCGGGTCGCCGCGAGAAGCGTCAGAGCCCGAGCGAGCGCTTGATCAGCGTCTCGGCATCGTCCGGCCCGACGGCCGGGGCGGTCGCCTCCCGGTTCGCCTCGGTGACGGCCTTGACCACTTCGTCGCGCTGGATGCGGATGCCGCGCGGGGCCTCGATGCCGACCCGCACGCCGTCGCCGCGGACGTCGAGGATCGTGACGACGATGTCGTCCCCGATGAGCACGCGCTCGCCGACCTTCCGGGTCAATACCAGCATTGATCCAGCCTATCGGGCAGTCGACCCCTCGCCCACTCCCCCATCGGCCCGCCCGATTCCCGCGGTCAGCGCAGCCGGGCCGGGCGGACCCGCACCGGCGCGAGCCAGGCCGCGACCATCACCGCGGTGATCGATCCGGCCGCCATGATCGCGGCGAGCACGACCACCTGGAACCGGCCGGCCTCCAGCGGCGAGACCCCGCCGAAGATCGCGCCGACGAACGCGCCGGGGAGCGTGACCAGTCCCGTCGTCTTCGTCTGGTCGACGGACGGGATCAGCGCCGAGTACACCGCTCCCCTCGCCTGCTCCAGGGTCGACTGCCGCGGCGTCGCGCCGAGCGACAGCCAGCCCTCCACTTCGTCCCAGTGGTCGTCGACCGCCTCGGTGAACCGGCGGCCGGAGAGCGTCGCGATGCTCATCGAGTTGCCGATGACGATGCCGCCGATGGCGAGCGCGTACCTGGCTGAGAACTCGATCGCGCCGGTGAGGAAGACGACGGAGAAGGAGACGACGACCACGCCGGTGAGCATCGCCGTCCCCATCATCAGCGCGTGCTCCCCCGACCAGCCGATGCGGTGCGTGGCAGTCGCCGCCGCGACCCCGAACATGATCAGGAGGGCCAGCGCCACCCAGACCGGATCGGTGATGACGCCGGTGAGGACCACGCTGATGATCGCGAGCTGGGCGGCCCCGCGGAGGATCGCGAGGGTCGGGGCCCAGCGGTGCGGCACGCGGTACGCGGCCAGGACGGCGGTCGCCAGCAGCGCGAGCACGGCGACCCCGAGGAGGGTCGGCGCGAGCTCGGCGAAAATGGGCACGTCCCACCCTAATCCGGGGGCGTTTCGCACATGATCATCCACAGGGTTGCACACCATGTGAATTACGCAGATGTAATTTCGAAGGTCTCTTCGAATTCCCGATGGTTTCGATGAAAATGCAGGTCAGAGCCTGAATCATCCTGAAAGACAATCTGAGAGCCCTCTAATCTCGGGCGTGTCCTCCACACCTGAGGGCAGTTGTTCCACCCGTTTTCAACAGAGTTATCCACAGGTGGAGAAACTCAGCGGTCGCTCCACCCGACCGGTACCCCCAAAAAGGAGGTCGAGTCCGGCGTCGTCGTGTGCGCGACGCCGATCGCGGCGATGGCGTCGACGCCGCCGCCCGCCTCGGCCACGAGGTTCGCCCAGACCCGGGTGTCCTCGGGCTTGCGGGTGACGTCGACGGCGATCCAGACCTGGTCGGGGACCACGTCGTGGAGGATGCCGGCGTAACGGGCCGCGTCGGAGGGGGCTTCGCCGACACCGATCGCGACGATCGTCGAGCCGTTGCGCCGCACGCCGTCCGCGCGCGCCTGCAGGGCCTCCCGGCGGCCGCCGACGTGACGTGCGCCTGTGCGGCCGACCGTGCCGGCCACGGCCACCTCGATCACCGGGGTGGCCAGCGCCATCGCCTTCGCGACGGTCAGCGCGTCCTCCCGGAGGCCGAAGACGAAGACGAGGTCGCCGGGGTTCGTCGCCAGCCGGGGGGCCGGGCGGGTCGGTTCCTCGAAGCGCTCAGGACGCCGGGCGGGAGCGGGGGAGAGGGCCGGCGCGGGGTCGATGACGATGGTCGTCGGCTCCACCGGCACGGGCAGGTACCGGGTCGGGACGAGCGCCTCAGGATCGGTCTCGGCGATGATCTCCTCCATGACCTCCTCGAACTGCGAGGAGGTGCTCGCGTGCTGGAGGCGGACCTCCTGCTCGTCGGCGTCGGCCAGCAGGCCGGCGATGACGTCGGACGGCGCCAGCTCGTGGAGGTCCTTCTTCGGACGCCAGGCGTTATGAGGCCAGAGTCGGGGTGACAATTCGAATTACTCCGATCGTTTCGATGGGCGCCGGGGAGGTGGTGGCCTCGTTGTAGGACAGGACGGGGAGGGCGGGCGCCTGCGCGGCGATGAGCCGGCGGACGGCGGGGCGCAACTGCGGCGCGCAGACGAGCACCGCGCCTTCGTGCTCGGTGGCGGCGGAGCGGACTTCCGTGAGGACCTGCTCGAGCACCGGGGGATCGAGGACGAGCTGCGAGCCGTACTCGGTCTGGCGCTGGCCCTCCAGCATCGCCTGCTCCAGCATCGGCTCGAGGGTGATGACGCGGAGGGTGCCGTCGTCCACGTACGGGTTGGAGAGCGCGGCGCCGAGGGCCAGCCGGGCAGCCTCGACCAGGCCCTCCGGTTCGAGCGAGACCTTCGCGCGCAGCGTGAGCGCCTCGTAGATGCGCGCGAGGTCGTTGATCGGCACCCGCTCGGAGAGCAGCCCCTGGAGCACGCGCTGCACCTCCGCGAGGCTGAGCAGCGCGGGCACGAGCTCCTCGACAGCGGAGGGGTTCACCCGCTTCACGCCCTCGGTGAGCACGCGGACGTCCTCGCGGGACAGCAGTCGTGCGGCGTTGGCGGTGACCGCCGCTGAGAGGTGCGTGACGACGACGGAGACGCGGTCGATGACCGTCGCGCCGGACAGCTCGGCGGTGTAGCGCAGTTCGGCCGCGATCCACTTGGCGGGGAGGCCGAACACCGGCTCGATCGTGTCCACTCCGGCGAGCGCAGTGAGGTCGTCGCCGAGCGCGAGCACCTTGCCGCGCGGCGCCTGGCCGCGGCCGACCTCCACGCCGGCCACCGTGATGCAGTACGTGGCGGACGGCAGCTCGCCGTTGTCGCGCGTGCGCACCGGGGGGACGACGATGCCGAGCTCGATCGCCAGCTTGCGCCGCAGCGCGCGCACCCGGCCGAGCAGATCGTCCGAGCCTCCGGAGACGATGTCGATCAGGTCGGTGGCGAGCTGGATCTCCAGCGGGTGCACGCGCATGTGCTCCAGCAGGTCGTCCGTGGTGTCGCTCGCACCCGTGGTCTTCGCCGCGACCGCCTTCGCACGCTCCTCGGCCGCGGCCTTGGTCGCGCGCGCCTTGATGCGCTGCGCGGCCCAGATCAGGATGCCGCCGACCACGAGGAACGGGATCATCGGCATGCCGGGGATCAGCGAGAGCGCGATCGAGGCGGCGGCGGCGATCGCCAGCGCGACCCGGGACTGCGCGAGCTGCGCGCCGGCCTGCGAGCCCATGTCGGAGTCCGCGCCGGACCGCGTGACGATCATGCCGGTGGACACCGCCATGAGCAGCGCGGGGATCTGCGCCGTGAGTCCGTCGCCGATGGTGAGCAGCGTGTACTTGTTCAGCGCGTCGGTGATCTGCATGCCGTTCTGCAGCATCCCGATGCCGATGCCGCCGATCACGTTGATGACGATGATGAGGATGCCCGCGATCGCGTCGCCCTTGACGAACTTGGAGGCACCGTCCATCGCGCCGTAGAAGTCCGACTCGGCCGCGACCTCCGCCCGGCGCTCCCTGGCCTGGGCGTTGGTGATCAGGCCGGCGTTGAGGTCGGCGTCGATCGCCATCTGCTTGCCGGGCATCGCGTCGAGCGTGAACCGCGCGCCGACCTCTGCGACGCGCTCGGCGCCCTTCGTGATGACCACGAACTGGATGACGACGAGGATGAGGAAGACGACGGCGCCGATGATGATGTTGCCGCCGACCGCGACGTTGCCGAACGTCTCGATCACCTGGCCGGCGTAGCCCTGGCCGAGCACGAGCCGGGTGGAGGCGACGTTGAGCCCGAGCCGGAAGAGGGTCGCGATGAGCAGCAGCGAGGGGAAGACCGAGAAGTCGAGCGGCTTGCGCGCGAACATCGTGGTCAGCAGCACGACGAGGGCGAAGGCGATGTTGACCACGATCAACGCGTCGAGCAGCCAGGCCGGGATCGAGACGACGAGCAGAAGCACGATGCCGACGACGCCGACCGGCACGGCCAGGAGCGACAGGTTCTTGTTCTTCACGAGTGGGCCAGCCTCCTGCTGTCGATCGGAGTGCGCGCCCGCGTGGCTGCGGGCAGGGTGTGGATGTCGGTGAGCGATCCGCCGCGCCGCTTCAGCGCCATGACGAACGCAAGCACATGGGCGACCGGGGTGAAGAACTCGGCCGGGATCTCCTGACCGAGGTCGCAGGCGGCGTGCAGGGCCCGGGCGAGGGGCACGTCGGAGACCATCGGCACACCCTTCGCCAGGGCCTCCTCGCGGATCCGGGCCGCGATCAGATCCGCTCCCTTCGCGACCACTTTCGGCGCCGACGCTCCCGGCTCGTACTTCAGCGCGACGGCGACATGCGTCGGGTTGACCAGCACGACGCTGGAGTCCGCGACCGCGGCGATCATGCGGTTGCGGCTCATCGCGAGCTGCCTGCTGCGGCGCTGCGCCCGGATCATCGGGTCGCCCTCTGCGCTCTTGTGCTCGTCCTTGACCTCGCGCTTGGTCATCCGGGACGCCGTGCGGTTGCGGCGCAGCACCACGACGAGGTCGATGGCCGCGAAGAGCAGGCCGCCGCCGATGGCGAGCTGGAGCAGGGAGCCCATCGCGCCCTGCGCGGTCGCGACGAGCGCGGGGACGGAGAGCCCTCCGGTCTGGAGGACGAGCGGGATCAGTCCCTGGATGACCACGTACAGGCCGATCCCGACGAGGGCGGCCTTCCCGAGGGTCTTGCCCAGCTCCCACGCGCTGCGCGCGCCGAACATGTTGCGGATTCCCTTGAGCAGGTCGAACTGCTCGAAGTGCGGTTTGAGCTTCTTGAGGTGGATGCCGCCCTGCGCGGCCGTCGCGGCGATGACTGTGAGCGCGACGACGACGAGCAGCGGCCACACCGTGCCGAGCACCGAGAGGAGACCCGTGCCCAGCGACGCGAGCGCGCTCGCGGGCGTCGGGTCGCGGATGATGTCGCGGAACGCGAAGATCTGCGACTCGGCCGCCTGCTGGGCGCTGGCGATGATCATCGGGATCAGCGCCGTCGCGACGCCGACCGAGAGCCACGCGGGGAGGTCGCGGGCCTTCTGCAGCTGTCCCTTCGAGCGCACCGACTTGAGGTGCTTCTCCGTGGCCTGCTCGGTGCGTTCCTGCGCGGACATCACGGGCCTCCCATCGCGTGGACGGCCTGCCCGGCGAGCGCCTGGACGATCATCGGGAGGGCGACGATCCCGAGCGCGCACAGCACGACGGCGAGGAGGACGAGCGCGGGCGGCCCGAGCGAGTACACGTTGAGTGCGGGCGCGACCCGGGAGAGCAGACCGAGCGCGGCGTTCGCGACGAAGAGCACGGCCATGATCGGGCCGGCGATCTGCAGCGCGGCGAGCAGCATCTGGGTGACCGAGCCGGACAGGGTCTGCGTGATCGATCTCCAGTCGACCGACATCGTCAGCGGCACCGCCGTGAACGAGCGGACCAGGCCGCCGAGCACGAGCTGGTAGCCGTCGCTGACGAACAGCAGCGCCAGTGCGGTCATCTGGAAGAGCCGGGAGAACTGGGCGGCGTTGATGTCGGCGGCCGGGTCGTACTGCTGCGCCGCCTGCAGGCCGCTGGAGAAGTCCAGCATCCCCCCGGCGGACTCGATCGCGGAGAACACGAGGTAGACGAGGAAGCCGAGGACGGCGCCCGTCGTCGCCTCGGCGACGAAGTCGAGCAGGAACTGGCCGGTCGAGCCGGGGGCGTAGTGCTGCGCCGCCTGGGGCGCGACGACGATCCCGAGCAGGACGGCGAGCATCCCTTTGATCTGCAGCGGGAACGCCTGGTACGAGAACGGCGGCGCGATCAGCACGAACAGCAGGATGCGCACCGAGACCAGCGCTGTGGCCTCGATCGTGCTCAGGTCGATGGGGATGTTCATCGTCAGCCTCCCAGCAGCGTGGGGATCTGCTGGAACAGGTACTGGGTGAACGTCACGAGCTGCTCGATCATCCAGTTGCCGCACACGATCAGCGCGATGGAGACGCCGATCGCCTTCGGCACGAACGAGAGCGTGACCTCCTGGATCTGGGTGATCGACTGGATGAGCGAGACGGCGAAGCCGATGGCGAGCGCGGTCAGCACCATCGGCGCGGCAAGCTGCGCCATCAGCAGGAGGGCCTGCGTGGCGATCTTGAGGACGGCGGCGGAGTTCACGGCGCCCCCCTACTTGTAGCTCGCGACGAGGGACTGGATGATCAGGCCCCAGCCGTCCACCAGGACGAAGAGCAGGATCTTGAACGGCAGCGACACCATGACCGGCGGGAGCATCATCATGCCGAGCGACATCAGGCCGGCGGAGACCACGAGGTCGATCACCAGGAACGGCACGTAGATCACGAAGCCGATGATGAAGGCGGCCCGGAGCTCCGAGATGACGAACGCCGGGACGAGGGTGGTCAACGGGACGGCGTGGAGGTTCGCCGGGTTGGCACGGCCGGCGGCGCGGGTCATCAGGGCGATGTCCTCCTGCCGGGTGTGCGCGCCGAGGAAGGCTTTGAGCGGCGCCTCCGCGGCCTGGAGCGCGCCGCCGAAGTCGAGGTGCCCGGCCAGATACGGCTGCACGGCGTGGACGTTGATGTCGGTGATGGTCGGCGCCATGATGAACAGGCTCAGGAAGAGCGCGAGTCCGGCCAGCACCTGGTTCGGCGGCACCGACTGGAGGCCCAGGGCGTTACGGGCCATCGAGAGCACCACGAACACCTTGGTGAACGACGAGACCATGACGAGCAGGCCGGGCGCGACGGAGATGAGCGTGACGCCGAGCAGGGTGACGATGGTGTCGGCGGGGGTGCCGTTGATGCCGTTGATCGAGATGGTCGGCCCGCCGGTGCCCGCCGCAGGCCCGGACGGCCCGGCCGGAGGGGTGGGCGACGGGGACGGCGTGGGGACCGCGTGCGCGCTGCCCGCGGTGAGAAGCACGATGCCGGCCACCGCAGCCAGTACGAGGAGCGCGAGGATGATCGGGCGCGCGTAGTTGCGGCGTGTGCCCGTGAGCGCAGCGGCGGTCACCGCGGAGTTCGGAGCGACTGGGCAGCCCTCCGCCAGGTGTCGGGGGAGGTGATCGCCTGCGCGAAGGTCGGCGTCGGGACGGGCTCAGGGGCCGGCGAGGGTGCGAGTGCCGGCGCGGAGTCCAGCTCATGGAGGTCATCGGGGACCTCGATCGCCTCCTCGGCCGCGAGCGCATCCGCGAACGTGTCGAGCTCGCGCGACTTCAGCACGACGACGGAGCTGTCGGTCACGCCGAGCACGAAGTGGGTGCCGTCGGCCTCCACGATCACGACGCGGGACTTGCCGCCCAGCGACTGGCGGCCGATGACGGTGACCGCGCGCTTGGTCCTCTTCTTGCTCCACTTCGCGCTCCGGCGCTGCACGAACCAGATGAGTCCGATGATCAGCGCGAGGGAGACGGCGACGCGGAGGGCGGTGAAGAGGGTGTCCACGGGTCAGACCAGGGCGTCGGCGGTGTCGAGGATCTGGGTGACGCGCACGGCGTAGTCCTGGTCGACGACGACGATCTCGCCGTGCGCGATCAGGCGGCCGTTGAGCAGGATGTCAGCGGGAGACCCGGCCGAGCGGTCGAGCTCGATCACCGTGCCCGGCTCGACCCCGAGGACGTCGCGCACCGACATCCGGGTGCGGCCGATCTCGACCGTGAGCGCCATCTCGACGTTGGAGATGCGGCCGAGCCGCCCGGCGACGTCCGACGGGGCCCCGGAGGACGACGCGCGCACGGCGTCGCCGCGGATGGCGAACCAGGCGACCTCCTGGCCCGACCGGTCGGTCACCGTGAACCGGTGCGCGGCGGCGTCGGAGAACAGGTGCGTGGCGTCCTCGACCCGGGAGTCGCCGAGCACGCCCGACCCGAGGTGCTCGGCCGCGGCCGCCAGGGTGGGCTGGAGGACGTCGGCGAGGCCGACTCCGAGCTGGCCGCCGGTCTCGGCGAGGACGACCTCCTGGTCACGGACCGCGAGCGCGAGCTCAGCGGACGGCGAGCCGATGAAGGTCGCGACGACCGCGTGCGCGGCGGTCGCGGGCGCCTCGGCCGGATCGGCGGCGGCCGAGACGGTGAGCTCGCCTATGCCCAACGGGGCATGCGTCAGGGTCTGGGCGGCAGCGGCATATGCGTTCTGGGGCATCGAGGGGTTCTCCATCAGTTCTTGTCCTCAGCGGTGGTGACGACGACGGCGAGGCGCGACCCGGCGGCGCCGATGGCGGCGGTGCCGACCGGCTCGCCGCCCGCCGCGACCTGGATCGGCCTGCTGACCGGGTGGGGCAGGCGGATGACGTCGCCCACCACCATCCCGAGCACGGAGGCGGGGGTGACGTACGCGGAGGCGAGCCGGGCGCTCACCTCGACAGGGACCTGCGCGAGCTGGGCGTGCAGGAGCTGCTTGGCGTTGTCGACCTGCACGGTCGGGTTCGTCTCGCCCAGCCGCTCCAGCAGCACCCGGGCCGGGAGGGCGATGGTCGCTTCTGCGACGTCCTCTCCGACGCGAGCGGCGAACCGCGCCACGATCATCAGCTCGCTGGTGGGCGCCGCCTGGGCGAACTGCGAGTTGTACTGGATGGCGTCGATCCGCACCGCGTTGGTGAACAGCGGGCCGAGCGAGTACTGCAGGTCTTCGAGCGCGTCGTTCATCAGGCCGACGACCAGCGCGTGCTCGATCGGGGTGAAGGTGCGGTCGAGCAGGGGGAGCGGGCGGTTGCCGCCGAGCATCGCGTTCACCCAGCGCAGCGCCGCCCCGGTGGGGAGCTGGATGACGCCGCGGGGCTCCACGTCGCTGATCGAGCACAGCACCATCGCGGTGCTGGACGGAAGCGCCGCCGCGTACTCGTCGTACGTGTGCATGGTGACCTGCTCGCACGTCACCTGGGACAGCACGCGGACCTTCGCGGTGAGCTGCGTGCCCCACTGGCGCGCGAAGGTCGCGAAGGCGAGCTCCAGCACGCGGGAGTGCTCGCGGGCAAGGGTGGTCGGGCGGCGGAAGTCGTACGCCCGCACCTCGCGCTCTGCCGGCTGGGTCATGGTCGTGCTCATCCGCCTGCTCCCTTCGCCGCGACGATCCCCGGGATGAGGTCGCGCACCTCCTGCGACTTCGACGACCGGACCACGATGTCGACCCGGCGGTCCTGGGCGAGCTGGGCCGAATCCGACCCGGTGGCCGTTGCGGTCGCGGAGCCGTCGCTGACCGCGTAGATGCGGGTCGCCTGGATGCCGGAGACGTCGGTGAGCCGGCGCAGCACCGAGATCGCGCGCGCCGCGGCGAGGTCCCAGTTGGTGGCGTAGGGCGGACCGGACGGCCGCGCGTCGGCGTGCCCCTCGACCGAGATCGTGTACGTCGTCGGGTACAGGACCGGCCCGACGTTGTCGATGATCTGCACCGCCAGCGGGGTGAGCGACGCGAGGTTGGAGTCGAAGAACGCGTTCCCGCCGATCAGGCCGATCGACAGGCCGCGGGCGTCGATCGTGTACGAGACCGAGCCCTGCAGGCCCTGGGAGGTCAGGCGGGCGTTGATCGCCGCCTCGATCGCGCGCAGGTCGGCGACCTCGACCTTGGCCTCCTCGAGAGGAGACAGCGGGGGAGCGGTGGAGGCCGAGGACGGCACCGGCGTGGGTTCGGCGTCCTTCTCCGCGACGATCACGCCCTTGGCCGTGTCGATCTTCTGGCTCACCTTCTCGCCGAAGCCGGTCTGGAGCGAGTTCTTCAGCTCGTTGAACTTGTGCGCGTCGATCGACGACATCGAGAACAGGACGATGAACGTGCACATCAGCACCGTGACCATGTCCATGTAGGAGGCCATCCAGCGCTCGTCGTTGGCGTGACCCTCGCCGTGGGCATCGGCGGCCGGCCTGCGACGTCCGCGGCTCACGGCCCGACCGCGGACGCAGCCTCGGAGACCGGGGTGGACGCGTCGTTCCTGGCCTTGCTGCGCTTCGGCTTGGGGCTGTAGGGGACCATCGCGGTGAGGCGCTCGGAGAGCGCGCGCGAGGAGGTGCCGGACTGGATGGCGAGCACGCCCTCCACGACGATCTGCCTGCGCTCCGCTTCGAGCTCGGCGAGCCGGCGCAGACGCGTGCCGAGCGGGAGCCAGATGAAGTTGGCGGAGAGCAGGCCCCAGAGCGTGGCGACGAACGCGCTCGCGATCATCGGGCCGAGCTTGTCCGGGGTGGAGAGGTTGCCGAGCACGTGGGTGAGCGAGACGACCGTGCCGACGATGCCGATGGTCGGCGCGTAGCCGCCGAGCGCCGAGAAGAACGACGAGGAGACGCGGGTGGCCTTCGACCAGGTCGCGATCTGGTCCTCGAGCAGGATGCGGAGGTCCTCGGAGTCGGCGCCGTCGGCGACGCCCTGCAGCGCGCTGGAGAGGAACGGGTCCTTGACCTCCTCCGCCGACGACTCCAGCGAGAGCAGGCCGCGCTGGCGGGCGACGTCGGCGAGGTCGAGCAGCGTGGCGACCGTGCCGGCGAAGTCCGGCTTCTTGCCCTTGAACGCCCCGGGGACCGCCTTGAACGAGTCGAGTGCGTCCTTCACGGTCGCGCCGGCGATGCCGACGGAGACGGTGGCGCCGAGCACGAAGACGACGGGGCCCACCAGCAGGAGCGACGCGAAGCTCGCCCCCTCGATCGTCACCATCGTCGCCAGCGAGCCGAAGGCTGCGACGATCCCGATGATCAATGCCAGATCCATGCTCAGCTCCCTTCGCCCGAGTCGGCCGGCCGTCCCAGCCGGTATGCGCGGTCGAGCACATCCGCGCGGTAGTCCGCGATGCGGTCGATGACCTCCGCCATCGTCTCGGTCACCACGTAGCGCACGCCGTCGACCATCGTCAGGGTGGTGTCGGGGTCGGCGTTGATGCGCTCGATGAGGTCCGGGTTCACGGCGAACGGCACGTGGTTCAGCCTGGTCACCGTGATCATGAGGACTCCGCAGAGAGGGGAAGGGATCGATCGCCTCCGTGAAGGAGGTGCTCGCCTTCCCCTATCGGCAGATCGGGCGGTTCCGTTAGCCCGGCGGCGCTACTCGCTCAGGGTCACTGCGTCTTGAGCTGCAGGAGCTCCTGCAGCACGTCGTCGGAGGTCGTGATCACCCGGGCGGAGGCCTGGAATGCGCGCTGCGCCACGATGAGGTTGGTGAACTCCCGCGCCAGGTCGACGTTGGAGCCTTCGATCGCCCCGCTCGTCAGTGTGCCGAGGCTGCCGCTCCCCGCCACGCCCACCTGGGGGAGCCCGGAGTTCGGGGTGGCGACGAAGTTGGAGTTGCCGGCCTTCTGCAGGCCGCCCGGGTTGGTGAAGTTGGCCAGGGCGACGCGGCCGATGGCCTGCTTCTGACCGTTGGAGAACGACCCCATGATCGTCCCGTCGCCTTCGAGAGAGAAGGACTGCAGGGAGCCGGCGGCCGTCCCGTCCTGCGAGGCGAAGTTGACGCCTCCCGAGCCCGCGAAGCCGGTGACCTTGGACATGTCGATCGTGACGCCGCCGACCGTGAGGGTCTGCCCGCTGGTCATCGCGCCGTTCGTGAACGTGATCGAACCGGTGGCGGTGGCGCCGGAGGCGTCGGTCGCGGTGACGTCCCAGCCGGCGGCGGTGCGGGTGAAGGTCGTGGTCAGGTTGCGCTGCGCCCCGGTGGCGTCGTAGACGGTCACCTGGCCGTTGAGCGTGGAGCCCGCGGCCGCGTCGTCGGCCAGGTTGCCGGACATCGTGGCGTTCGAGGTCGCGCGCGCCGCGGACAGCCCGCTCGTCGACAGCGTGAGGTTGGAGACCGGCGCGGACGAGTTGACGACGCCGTTGACGGCGGGCCAGCCCTGCACGATCGCGCCGTCCGGGCTGACCAGGTTGCCGGAGGCGTCCGTGGTGAACGCGCCGGAGCGCGTGTACTGGGTCTGGCCTCCGTTGTTGACGATGAAGAAGCCGTCGCCGTTGATCATCAGGTTGGTGCCGACGCCGGTGGTCTGCGCCGCACCCTCCGTGAAGTTGGTCGCGGTCGCCGCGACCCGCACGCCGAGGCCGACCTGGGCCGGCGACGTGCCGCCCTGGTTGCCCGTCGGCGCCGAGGCCGTCCCGATCATCTGGGAGAGGGTGTCCTCGAACTCGACGGAGGAGGACTTGTAGCCGGTGGTGTTGACGTTGGCGATGTTGTTGCCGACCACGTCGAGCATGGTCTGCTGCGCCTGGAGGCCCGAGACGCCGGAGTCGAGAGAACGGAGCATGGGAGTGTGCCTTTCGGTGGTGGGGACTAGGAGGCCGGAGTCTGCTGGACGCCGAGGATGCCGGAGAGGGGGAAGGTGCCGCCGTTGACGGACACGGTCGGGGTCGCCCCCGAGAACGAGACGCCCGTGACGATGCCCGTCTGAGGCTTGCCCGCGAGGTCGTTGTAGCTCACGGTCTTGCCGATGAGGTCGGCGGCCGCGGTCTGCATCTGCAGGTTGAGGGCGGTGTTGCTGCTGGAGCCCAGCGCGGTCATCTGCTGCATCATCCCGAGCTGCGTCGTCTGCTGGACCATCGCGGCCGAGTCCATCGGCGAGCTGGGGTCCTGGTTCTTGAGCTGCGTGACGAGCAACTGCATGAAGTCGTCGGCGGTCAGCGTCTGGTGCGGCGCCCGGGTGGGCGGCGTCGACCAGAGCGAGGTCGTCGAGGGGGTCGAGGTGGGATCGGTCGAGATGGGGGTGACCATGTGTTCTCCTTCGTGGTCAGACGACGATGTCGAGGGTTCGGGCGCCGGGGAGGGCGACGGTCGGGTTCGGGAGGTCCGGAACGACGCTCCGGGCGGCCGCTTCGGCCGGCTCTTCCGACAGGTCTGCCCGCGCGGTCGTCCCGCGCTCCTCGGCGGAGGCCCACGGCGACCGGTCGCCGCCGCCGCCCTCGGCGCCCGGCGCGTTCTGGTCGGACACGGAGACCGACGAGTTCGCGGTGGTCGCGTTGAGGTCGCGTCGCAGGTCCGTGAGGATCTGCCGGATGGCGTCGCGCCCGGCGTCGTTCGGCGCGAACAGCTCGATGTGGACTCCGGTGTCGCTGACCCGCGCGTGCACCGTGACGGGACCGAGGTCGTCGGGGGCGACCCGCACGACCACGACGTGGTCGCCGTCGGGCTGCCGCGCGAGCGTCATCACCGGCTGGGCGAGCTGCTGTTGCAGTGGCGGCGCCGGGGTCGGCGCGGTGGAGGCGGCGGCTGGGGCAGCCGAGGCGAGCGCGGCCGCGAAAGTCGGGGCCTGTGCAGGCACGGGGGTCGCCGCGGCGGGTGCCGTCGGCTGCGCGTCGCCTGCGATCGGCGTCGACGGTGCGGACGGTGCCTTGGAGGCCGGGCGGGCGGGCGCGGCGACCGGAGTGCGCACGAAGGGCTGTGCAGCGGCGGCAGGACCGGCCGTCACGATCGGCTGGGCACTCGCCTCCTGGACGGGGGCGGGAGCGGGCGCGGTCACCGGCGGCGCCGACGCGGGCGCGCCGGGAGCGGACGACGCTGGGGTCTGCACCGGAGGCGCGGGCGTCGGCGTCGCGGGAAGGACCGGCGCGGCGGCGAGCGCTTGCTGCACCGCGAGCTGACCGGCTGCGAACACATCGGCGACCGCAGGGGAGGGGGCATCATGGTGCTGATCCGCGTCGGCCGATCGCGTGGACCCGCTCTTGCCGTGGGGCCCCTCGTCCGGAGCCGACGGGGAGGTCGTCGTCGCGGCGTCCGCGAGCGGCGCCGGGGCGGGTGTCGCCAGACCGAGGAACGGGGCAGGAGTCGGCGCGGGCGGCGCGGTCTGCGGTGTCGTCGGCGCGGGCGCTGCGGCGTCGGCGGACGCCGCCGGGTCGGCCGGAGCCGCCGGAGGCGTCGGCGCTGCGGCGTCGCCGGCCAGCGCGGAGAGGAGGGCGGTTCCGAACGCGGTCCCACTGCCGTTCGACGAGGCATCGGACGGCGAGGCGGGCGCGAGCAGGGCCGCGGCGCCCGCGAACCCCGTGACGACGGCGCTCACGAGTTCGTCCCCGAGCTCTGACCGAGAAGCGCCGCCAGTGCGCTGCCGCCCCCGGACCCCAGGAGGCCGGAGAGCGACGACCCACCGCTGGATCCGAGCAGCCCGAGCAGCGACGACCCTCCGTTCGACCCGAGCAACCCGGCCAACGACGCCCCTCCGCTCGACCCGAGCAGTGTCGCCAGGGACGACGTGCCTCCCGAGCCCAGCAGCCCCGCCAGCGACGACGTGCCTCCGGTGCCGAGCAACGCCGCCAGTGCCGAGGCCGACGCCGTGCCGGAGGCCGCCGGTGCCGCCGCAGTCGCGGTCGGCACGATTCGGCGGATGGTCACCACGTTCGAGGGCGAGATCCAGTTGTCCATCTCTTCGACCGAGCCGCCCGGCTTGGGCGCCTGGATGATCTTCCCGTTCCCGGCGTAGATGACGATGTGCTCGCCGCCGTTGCAGACGATGAGGTCGCCCGGCTGCGCGTCCGCCAGCGACGGCACGCTCTGCCCGATCGTCCCCTGGCCGGAGACCAGCCGCGGCAGCGAGATGCCCATGTCCCCGTAGACGCGCTGCACGAGGCCAGAGCAGTCCAGGCCCGCGCTCGTCGTACCGCCGAAGACGTACGGGACGCCGATGTACTTGCGGGCGTCGGCCACGATGTCCGCGCCGGTGGTCCCGTTGTTCGCCTGCTGGCCGGCCGCCGGGGTGACCTGCGCGCCGGTCGTGCCGGTCGCCGCGGCCAGGCTCGTCGCGAATGCGGACGCGCTGGTCGTCTGCGCCGCCTGGGTCTGCGTCGGCTGGCCACCGGCGAGCTGGACCATCTGGGACTCGATCTGCTGGATGCGGCCCACGGCCTCCGTGATGCTCATACGGCGTCTCTCCTGCTCTCGCGCCAGCCCTGGATGGCGACCTCGTCGAGCGCCGACTGCTCCTCGCGCAGCTCGCGGGCGACCTCGGCCTCGGTGTGCCGCCGGCGGAGCTTCTCGAGCGAGACGGCGGACGCACGCGCGGCGCCGTGCGCCGATCGGGCATCCCCGGCCTCCCGGGAGGCGAGCTCGTGCAGCGCGGACAGCTCGCCGAGCAGCACCTGTGCGCTCGACCGGGCCGCGACCACGGCCGAGAGGGTCGCGGAGTCGACGGCGTCCGAGCGGACCCCCGCCAGCGACGCGCGCGTCCTGGCTCCGCGGGCGCGGACCGCGTCCACCGCCCGGTTCGCGTCGGCGAGCTCCGCCGCCGCCCGCTGCTCCTCCAGGTCGCGCACGCGCAGGAGGCCGGCCAATCCGAAACGCTTCATGCTGCAGCTCCGAACGCTCGAGTCAGCTCGCGGAGCGAATCCCACGCCCCGTCCGCGGTGGACCGCTGATCCATGCCCTGCCGGAGGAAGCCGTCGATGGCCTCCTCGAACCGCACGGCGGCGTCCACCCGGGCGTTGGCCCCCGGCTTGTACGCGCCGACGTCGAGCAGGTCCTGAGCGCTCCGGCGCGCGGACAGCACCGAACGGAGCGCCGTCGCGTCGGCCAGCCGATCCTGCGGGGTGATCTTGGAGGCGAGCCGGGAGATTGAGCCCAGCACGTCGATCGAGGGGAAGTGGCCCGTGATCGCGAGCGCGCGGTCGAGGACGACGTGCCCGTCGAGGATCGACCGCGCAGCGTCGGCGATCGGCTCGTTGTGGTCGTCGCCGTCGACCAGGACGGTGTAGAGCCCGGTGATCGATCCGGTGGCCGCGGCGCCGGCGCGCTCCAGGAGCGACGCCAGCGTGGAGAAGGTCGACGGCGGGTAGCCGCGGGTCGCCGGCGGCTCCCCCGCCGACAGGCCGATCTCGCGCTGCGCCATCGCCACGCGGGTCAGCGAGTCCATCATCAGCACGACGTGCTGGCCGCGGTCGCGGTGCCACTCCGCGATCCGGGTGGCGACGAGGGAGGCCCGCAGCCGCATCAGCGCGGGCTCGTCGGAGGTGGAGACGACGACGATCGAGCGGGCCAGCCCCTCGGCGCCGAGGTCGTCCTCGATGAACTCCCGCACCTCGCGGCCGCGCTCGCCGATCAGGGCGATCACCGACACCTCGGCGTCGGTCCCGCGGGCGATCATCGACAGCAGCGACGACTTGCCGACGCCCGAGCCGGCGAAGAGGCCCAGCCGCTGCCCGCGGCCGGTGGACACCAGGGTGTCGAGGGCGCGCACCCCGAGCTGCAGGGGCGACGTGATCCGCGCGCGCTCCAGCGGGCCGGGCGCAGTCTTGGCCAGGCCGACGTGCTGCGTCGGCGGGAGCGGCCCCTTGCCGTCGATGGGACGGCCGAGGCCGTCGATGACCCGGCCGAGCAGCGCGTCGCCCACGGGGACGGCGGGAGCCGCCGGAGCGGAGTGCACGGGCGTGCCGATGGGGTGGGCCGCCGAGCCGGACAGCACCATGCAGGTGAGCAGGCCCGGTCGCACGGCGACGACCTGGGCCGCGGTGTCCACGCCGGGCTCGCCGATCGCCACGAGGTCGCCGACCGCGCCCTCCAGCCCGGCCACCTCGATGCCCAGGCCGACGACGGAGGCCACGCGGCCGATCCGCTCCGGCGCCGCGGACCGGACGGCGACCGCCAACCGGGCGCCTCCCGGCGCGTACCCGCTCATGCGCGGTCTCCCGTCAGGACGGTGCGCGCCCGCGCGAGCCCCGCCTCGATCCGGGCGTCCAGCCAGCCGTCACGCAGAACCGCGATGGCGTCGCTCGGCGCGATGGACGGATCGGGCACGATCTCTGGGAAGGCGCCGGTCTCCTGCGCGACCGCGCGGGCGTCGTCCGGGTGCATCCGCACCGAGACCAGCTCTCCGGCCGGCGTGGCGGCGATGACGCGGCGCAGCGTGTCGGCCGCGTCGACATGCCCGTCGGCCACCTCGCGCTGGAGCACGGCCTCGGCGAGCGCGAGCGCCGCCTCCACTAGGGCGTCGTCGGCGGTGGCGACGACAGGGACGGCGAGCGCGCGCACCCCCTCGGCGGCTGCGGCGAGCGCCGCAAGGGCGCGCCGGGTCGCTGCGGCGGACTCCGCCTCCGCCGCCTGCCAGTGCTGGAGCCGGGCGCGCTCGGCCGCCTCGTGCTCGGCCTCCGCGCGGCGCAGTCCCTCGCTGTAGCCGGCCGCGAACCCGCGGGCCCGCGCGCTGGAGGCGCCCCCGGCGTCGGCCGCGACGACCGTGCCGGACGAGCCGACCTCGGGATACCGCACAGGGGCGAACGCGCTATTCGACATATTCGTCCTCGTCCGAGCGGTGCACCGTGATCGTGCCCTCCGCTTCGAGGTCGCGGATCGCGCGGACGATCTCCGCCCTGGCCTCCTCGACGCGGGAGAGCCGGATCGAGCCGAGCACCGACGACTCCTCGTCGAGCACCTCGAGGTTGCGCTCGGAGAGGTTGGCGCGGATGACGTCCCTGGTCGCCTCCGGGGAGCCCTTCATCGCGATGGCCAGCATCGAGACGTCGATGCCGCGGAGCACCTGCTGGACGTCGCGCGGCTCCAGCTTCACGATGTCGGCGAAGGTCAGCATCCGCGAGCGCACCTCGGCGGCGAGCTCGGGATCGCGCTGGTCCAGCTCGTCCAGCAGCGCGCGCTCGTTGGCGACGCTGGACCGGTTGATGATGTCCACCAGGGGCTGCACTCCGCCGACGGCGTCCTGCTGGTCCTTGGTCTTGACGACCGATCCGGCGCGGCTGCGCAGCGTGTCGGCGACGGTGCGGGCCACCTCGGGGCTCACGCTGCCCATCGTCGCGATGCAGTGCGCGACGTCGGTGCGGATCTCGGGCTTGAGCGCCGCGAGGACCCGCGAGGCCTGGTCGGCCCGCAGGTGGGCCAGCACGGTGGCCATCGTCTGCGACAGCTCGCCGTCGAGCAGCAGTGCGACCTGCGTGGGGTCGGCGGTGTCCAGGAACTCGAAGGCGCGCCCGGCGAGCGAGGACGCCACGCGGGACATCACTCCGGCGGCCCGCTCGGTGCCGAACGAGGCCTCCAGCAGCCCGATGGCCGCGCTCCGGCCCCCGCTGACCCGCGCCGCCGGCTGGAGGGCGAGCTCGTGGAACTCCACCAGCGCCGCCTCGGCCTGTTGCCGGTCGACGCGCTTGAGCGCGACGATCTCGGCCGCGATCTCCTCGGACTCCGACTCGCTGAACTGCTGCATGACGCGCGCGGCGGCCGCCTGATCCAGGTTCATCAGGATCAGGGCGGCCTTCTGCGCGCCCGTCAGCGGAGCGGCGGCCTTGGTGTCGGTCACGGCGTCGTCTCCTTCTCACCCATCAGGCTGAGCAGGAAGTCGGCCGCCCGGCGCGGGTCGTCCACGGCGAGCTGCTCGATCTCGGCCCTGCGCTGCTCCGACTCGATCGAGAGCGGGGTCGGCGGAGGGGTCTTCAGCGGCGCGGTCGGAGCGGTGACCTGCGTGAAGGCGAGCGTCGGCGCGGCCAGCTCGTCGTAGCGGTCGTCGCCGTCGACCTCCGCGTTGCGGCGACGGCGACGGAAGACGATGAGAGCGATGATCATCGCGACCACGATGCCCGCGGCGATCAGGCCGGTGCGGACCCAGGAGTCGAGCTGCGCCTGCTGGGTCTGCGCCGCGGCCTGCGCGAGCGCCTGCTTCGCGGCCTGAGCGTTCGCCTGCGAGAAGTTGACGAGCTGCACGCCCACCGCGTCGCCGCGCGTCGTGTCGACGCCGGAGGCGTTGGCCACCATCGTCTGGAGCTGGCCCGTGCTCACCCCGGCCTTGCTCGCCGCCGCGCTGTCGACCGCGACGGACACCGTCTGACGCTGGACTCCGCCCGCCGGGATCTGCTGGGTGACGCTGGTCTTGTTCAGCGCGTTGTCGCTCGTCGTGTTGTCGGAGCTGTAGCTGCCATTGCCCCCGCTGTTCGCAGCGGTGTTGGAGACGCCGTTCGTGGTGGAGCTGGTGCCGAGCACGCCGGACTGCGCCGCAGCGCCGGTGCCGGTGTAGGTCTCCTTCTGCGACGACGAACTGGTCTGCGGCGCCCCGGTCGGGATGCTGTAGCTGTCGGTCGTCTTGGTGGACGTCGAGTTGTCCATCACCGCGCTCACGACGACCGTGGAGTTGCCCGAGCCGAGCACCTTGTCGAGCATCGACTGCACGCTGGACTGCACGGCGCTGTCGTAGGCCTTCGCCTGGTCGCCGGTCGAGCCTGCGGTGGCCCCGCCGGTGGCCGAGAGCACGTTGCCCGCGGCGTCGATGACGGAGACGTCGGTGGGCTTCATGCCAACGGTCGACGACGAGACGAGGTGGACGATGGCCTGCACCTGTGCCGGCGTCAGCGTGGTGCCGGCGCTCTCGTCGACGAAGACGCTGGCGGTCGGGTCCTGCGCCTGGTCGGTGAACACCGTCGGCTGCGGGATCGCCAGCTTGACCGAGGCGGTCTTGACCCCCTGCATCGCGTCGATCGTGCTGGCGAGCTCGCCCTCCATCGCGCGCTTGTAGGTGACGTCCTGCTGGAACTCGGAGGTCGTGACGCCCATGTTGTCGAGCAGGGAGTAGCCCTGGTTGCTGCTCGCCGGGAGGTTGGCCGCTGCCGCCTTCAGCCGCTCCTGGTAGACCTGCGCCTGCGGGACGAGGATCGTGGCCCCGCCGTCGGTGAGCTGGTACGGCACGTTGTCGGTGTGGAGCTGGGTGGTGATGGCCGAGGCGTCGGAGGCGGAGATCCCGCTGAACAGCGGCACGTACTGCGGCTGGCTCAGCCAGAGCGAGAGGCCGGTCACGCCCAGGGCGAGCACGAGCAGCGCGAGGACCGAGACGGTCTTCTGCGCGAAGCTGAAGCCGGCGATCGTAGCGCCGATGCGCTTGAGGACCGCCTGGAGCCGGGCCGGCACCTAGCCCCCCATCCGCATGATGGTGTTGAAAGCGTCCACAGCCTGGTTGCGCAGCGTCGCCATGAGCTGCACGGTCGTCTGCGCGCGGGCCGCGGCGACGGTCGCGTCCTGGATGTCGTTGAGGTTGCCGGTGACCGCCTTCACGTTGGCGGCGTCGGACGTGCTCTGCAGCTGCTGGAGGTTGTCCACCGCTCCCGTGAGGGCGGCGCCGAAGCCGCCGGCGCCCGCTCCGGAGGACGGGGCGGTGACGGCCGGAGCCGCCTGCTGCACGTTTCCGAGCGAGAGTGCTCCGATGGCCGGGATGCTCATCACTTGGCTCCGATCTGCAGTGCCGACTGGTACATGTCCTTCGCGGCGGTCACCGCGTTCGAGTTCGCCTGGTACGCGCGCTGCGCCTCGATCAGGTCGGTCATCTGGCTCGCCATGTCGATGGTCGTCTGCTTCACGTAGCCCTGCGCGTTCGCATTCGGGTCGCCGGGGGAGTACACGAGCTGGCCCGCGGCCGAGCCGTAGACGATGCCGCCGATCGAGACCCCGTTCATGCCGGGGTTGGCCTGCGCCTGGACGTAGCGCTCCTGGAAGGCGGGGTTGTTCGGGGAGGTGGTGTCGTTGATGTTCGCGAGGTTGTCGCTGATCGAGTCCAGCCAGGTCTGGTTGAGCGTCATACCCGTGCCGGAGATGCCGATGGCGTCGTAGCTCATGGTCAGTTCACCGTCGCAGCGGCTCGGATCTCACTGAACTGCTGGGACATCGCCTGCGAGGCCGCCTGGAACTTGAGCCCGTTGGTGACCTGGGCGAGCGTCTCCTGCTCCAGCGAGACGTTGTTGCCGTTCAGGCGGGTCGGGTCCATGCTCGTCGTCGGCGCGATGGCGGAGGCCGGCAGTGCACCGCTGTGCGCCGCCACCGACTTCTCGAGGGCCGACGCGAAGTCGACGACCTGGGCGTGGTAGCCGGGCGTATTGATGTTCGCGATGTTGTTGGAGATCGCGGTCTGCGCCGCGGCATAGCCGTCGAGGGCGGCGGACATCGCGTTCATCGTCACGGATTCGAGCAAGGCTCACCTCATGAATGGTGGTATTCCAGGGGAGGAGGCCGATCCGTGGCCCGCAGTGAGCTATCCGTGCTCGTAGTGGCCTATCGGCAGGAACGGCTCACGCGTTAGCGTCCTCAGCCGATCAGATCGAGGTAGACCGGAGGTTCTGCGTCCGGGCGCGGCGTCTGCACGCTGCCCAGCGACTCCAGCTCGGCGCGGATCCGCTCCTGCTGGTCGCGCAGCCCGTCGATCGCGCGCTGCTGCGCGGCCTGCACTTCACGGGCGCGCTCGGCGAGCTCCTCCGGCAGCGCGGGCAGCGGCGCTCCGGGACGCCAGGCGCCGAGTCCCGCCGGGCCGGCCGCCTGTGCGCGCGCCTCCAGCTCGTCGAGGGCCTCGGCCCACGCGCTGTCGGCCGCGGCGCCGTCCAGGAGCTCAGGCAATCGCCACGACCTCGCTGTTGTCGTCAGCGCCGTCGACCTCCCACGAGGTCCCCGCCGACAGCGAGTCCGCCGCCTGGTGCCAGGCCTGGCGCAGCGGCTCCAGCAGCGCGATCGCCTCGATGACCAGGGCGACATCCCGGGTCACGCGGCAGTGGATGAGCGCGTTCGAGACGTAGATGTAGAGGCCCAGGAGGCTCTCCGCCGCGTTCCAGACGTCCACGCGCAGCGAGCCCGCCAGCGCGGTGAGGATGTCGACCGCGTGGGTGAGCCGGTAGTCGGCGACCGCGAGGTCGCCGGCGTCGAGCGCGTCCTTCGCGCAGTTCAGGTCGAGCAACAGCCGGTCGTACAGCATGGTGAGCAGCCGCGACGGCGACGCGGAGAGGATGGCGTTGTCGCGGTAGGTCTGCGCCGCAGATGGCATGTCGATCCTTGTGCTTTCTCTGGGGGCCGCGTCAGTTCGACGACGAGGGGTTCATCGCGTTGATCTGCTGGGTCAGGTAGTTCTGCTCGTTCTGGAGCTGGCCGAGCGTCGTCACGAGGGCCGTGTACTGCGCGGTCAGCAGCTTGCGCTTGGCCGCGAGCATCGTCGTCCAGTTGCTCACGCCCGACTGGTCGTTGGAGATCTGGGTCTGCTGCGACGTGATCGAGGCCGTCACGGTGCCGGTCACCGGGTCGGAGGCCGTGGCGCTGACGGCCTGCACGCGCGAGGCGATCGTCTGCACGGCGGCGATGGTCCCCGCGGGGTCGCTCGCGAGGGCGGCCTGGAACTTCGCGCTGTCGAACTTGATCGACCCGTCCGACTGGATCGCGATGCCGTAGGTGGCGGGGGAGACGGTGCCGCCGGGCCCGACCGGGGCGGACACCGCCGACTGCAGGTTGCGATAGACGCCCTGGATGAGCAGGCTGCCCGTGAACGTCCCGGCGGTGGTCGTGCTGGAGCCGTCCGTGTTCTGCGTCGTCGAGACGGCGGACTGCTGCGTGATGTACGAGAGCAGCGTGTTCACGCCGGAGACCAGGGAGGACGCGGTCGAGGTGATGCTGGCGCTGTCCATCGTGGACGTGAGCGTCACCGGCGCGGCGGTGGGCTTCGCGACCGTGACCGTGACGCCCTGGACGAGGTTCGCGAAGGTGTCGGTGGACGACGAGACCGTCTGCGCCGCCGCGGTGCCCGGCCAGAGGGTGACCGTCGCGTCCTGCGCGGCGGTGACGGTGGCGGCGCCGGTCTGGGTGAGGAGGTCCGTGGCGGTGCCGGCCGAGTAGGCGGCGCTGGTGCCCGCGTAGATCTGGAACGCCGACGCTGCGCCGGTCTGCGTCGAGGTGAGCTGGAGCCGGTACTGCGGGTTGCCGGAGGCGTCTGTGCCCGAGGCGACCTGCGCGGCGGTGACGCCGGCGCCGGCGGCGTTGATGGCGGAGACCACGTCGGAGATGCTCGAGGACGCGGCCGTGATGTCGTGCGCCGCGCCGGTCGAGTCGACGATCGTGATGGCGCCGCTCGCGTCCGGCCAGGTCGTCATGACACCGGTGACGGACACCTGCGCCTGCGCTACCTGGTTCACCTGCAGTGAGAAGGAGGTCGGCGACGCGGCGGTGGTCGCGGTCGCCGTGACGGACGAGTCCGTGCTCGCGACGGTGAGGAGGTTGAGGCCGTTCGTGGCCGCTGCTCCCGTCGCGCTCGTCTGGAGCGCCTGAAGCGTCACGTTGAGGTTCTGGAACGCCGAGAGGGCGGTCTGCTCCGTCTTGACCTTGGCCTGGAGCTGGGTCTGCGGGATGGACTCCGCGGTCATCAGCGCGTTCACGATGGCCGTCGGGTCGAGGTTGTTGACCAGGTTGGAGACCGTGACCTGGCCGTTGCTGCCCACGGTGAGGGAGGGCAGGGAGATGGTTCCGACTGAGCTCATCCGAGTTCCTCCGATCCGCGATCAGGTTGAAGGGGTGCGGGCGGCGACTGAACCCGAATCAGTCGCCGCCCGCCTGAGGGTGTCAGCCCTGGAGCAGCTTGAGGATGAGCTGGCTCTGCTGGTTGGCCTGCGAGAGCATCGCGGTGCCGGCCTGCATGAGCACGTTCTCCTTGCTGTACTTCGCCATCTCGGACGCCATGTCGGTGTCCGCGATCTGCGAGTTGGCGGCGGTCAGGTTCTGCGAGTTGACCGCGATGCTCTGCGCGGTCGCCGTCAGAACGTTCTGGGTCGCGCCGAGGGTGGCCTGAGCGGTCGAGACGGACTGGATCTGGCCCTGGATGTTGGTGATCGCGGCCTGCGCGCCTGCCGTGGTCGTGAAGTCCAGCGCGGACACCGCCGTGGCGATGGTGGTCACGTTGGCCGAGCTGAGGTCGAGGGTGACCTTGTCGGTGGCGTTGGAGCCGGTCTGGAAGTTCAGCGCCGCAGCGCCCGTGGCCGAGCCGTCGAGCAGCTTGACACCGTTGAAGTTCGTCGACGAGCCGATCGAGGTGAGCTGGGCGGCCAGAGCGGTGACCTGCGTCTGGATGTCCGAGCGCGATGCGGTGCTGTTCGTGTCGTTCGCGGCCTGGACGGCGAGGCTGTTGATCGTCTGCAGGATGTTGGACACCTGGGACAGCGCGCCGGAGGCGGTCTGGATCAGGTTGATGCCGCTGGCGGTGTTCTGCGCAGCCGCGTTGAGGCCGCCGATCTGCGCCTGCAGGCCCTGCGAGATCGCGAGGCCGGCCGGGTTGTCGGCAGCGGTGTTGAGCTGCGAGCCCGAGGACAGCTTGTTCATGCTGCTCTGCAGAGCGGCCTGGTTGGAGTTGAGCGCGTTCGTGACCGAGAGAGCGCTCAGGTTGGTGTTGATGGTCATAGCCATGATGTTCGATTCCTCCGTGAGAGTGTGCAGAGCCGGTCCATCCGTGGGCCGACGAATGGACCTATCGGCAGGTCGGCCACGGATGTAAGCACCCGACCGAAATGCGTTCCGTGGCCCCCGAAATGCTTACAAGCGCCCCGTTCCTGCCGATAGCGGAAGGTACGGCAGACAACGTGTGTGCCCTTTGCTATGGATGGCTGATGGGAGCGTGGAGCGCGGTGGGCGCCAACGAACTGTCGAACGAGCTCTGGCGTCAGAGGGAGCTCCTGGAGCTGCTGCTCTACAAATTCGAGGTCGAGCAGCTGCTCCTCGCCTCCGGCAAGGCGCGCTGGGTTCCGCACGCGACCCGCGAGGCGGAGGTCGTGATCGAGCGGCTGAGGACCGCAACGCTCTCGATGAGCGTCTCCGCGTCCGCCCTGGCGATCGAGTGGAGCCTCCCCGCCGACACCCGGCTGCGCGAGCTCGCGGCCGGCGCCCCGGAGGGAGCCTGGCAGGGCATCTTCGCGGCCCACCTGGAGGCGCTCGTCACCCTGACCCGGGAGATCCGGACCGTGCGCGCCGGCAACGACCGCCTGCTGCGGAACGCGCTCCGCGCCGCCCAGGACACCTTCGACGCCGTCTCGGACGGCTCGTCGGTCTACACCTCCGACGGGACGACGGACCTGCCTTCTGCACGCGCCCGCCTCGTCGACGCGACCCTGTAGGAGACGACCGTGTCCGGCAACCTTCTCGGTTCCCTCAACACCGCCTTCTCCGGCCTCGCCGCCGCTCAGGCCGGCATCGAGGTCACCGGCGACAACATCGCCAACGCGACCACCCCCGGCTACGTCCGCCAGCAGGTCGACCTGGAGGCCGTCGGCGGCCCCGCCCGGGTCGGCCCCTTCGCGCAGGCGGCCACCGCCGGCCAGGGCGTGCGCGTGGCCGGCATCGTCCAGCTCGGCTCGTCCCTGCTGGACGCCCAGGCCCGGTCCGCCGGCGCCGCCGCCGGCTACAGCGGCGCGACGGCCTCGGGGCTGAGCGCGCTGGAGTCGACGCTCGGCGAGCCCAGCGGCGACGCCATCTCCGGCTCGCTCTCGAAGTTCTGGTCGTCCTGGCAGGACGTGTCCAACCAGCCGGGCGCTGCCGCCCCGGTCGCCGCACTGCTCGGCAAGGCGGGCTCCCTGGTCGGTCAGATCGCCACCGCCTACCGCTCGGTGCAGTCGCAGTGGTCGCAGACCCAGCAGGATCTGGCCACCACGACCGCGCAGGTGAACTCCGACGCGTCCAAGGTCGCCCAGCTCAACGGGCAGATCCGCTCGTTGGCCGCGTCGGGCGGCGACGTCAACGCGCTCGTCACCCAGCGCAGCAACATCCTGACCGAGCTCGCCTCGCTCTCCGGCGCCTCCGTCGTGAACAACGCCGACCAGACCGTGACGGTGAACATCGGCGGAGCGAGCCTGGTGCAGGGCGCCGTCGCCCGGTCCCTGTCGGTCACCGGATCGACGGCTCTGGAGGGCGCCGCAGGGTCGCCGGCCGGAGTGCAGTGGACCGACGGCGCCGGCCCCGTCTCGCTCAGCTCCGGCAAGCTCGCCGGCGACCTCGCGCTCCTGGCGCCCGCCACCGCCTCCGGCAACGGCGGCGCGATTGCGGAGACCGCCGCGAAGCTCAACGGCCTCGCGACCTCCCTCGCCCAGCAGGTGAACGCCGTGAGCGTCACAGGGACGACCTCCACCGGCGCCACGAACGTCGCATTCTTCGGGATGTCGGCGACCGGCCCGGCGGCGCTCGGCCTGAGCGTGCTCGCGACCGACCCCTCCGGTGTCGCCGTTGCGGCGCCCGGCGCCGGCGCGTCCGACGGGTCGATCGCCGACGCGATCGGCCAGCTCGGCACCGGATCTGGCTCACCCGACGTCGCCTGGTCGACGGGCGTCATCGCGCTCGGCACTGCGACCAGCAACGCGACGCAGCAGTCCACGCTCGATCAGAGCGCCCAGGCCGCCGCGACAGGCGCGCAGTCCTCGCAGGAGTCGGTGAGCCTGGACGAGGAGAACATGAACCTGATCGCGTACCAGCACGCCTACCAGGGCTCTGCACGCGTCATGACCGCACTCGACTCCGTCCTCGATCAGCTCATCAACCACACCGGACTCGTCGGATTGGGATAGGCCGAACATGTCATTCCGTGTCACCGAGTCGACGCAGCTCGCGTCGGCCCAGCGCAACCTCCAGCTCAGCGCCCAACGGCTCAACCAGCTCAACGAGCAGGTCGCGAGCGGGCTCGCCATCAGCAAGACCTCCGACGACCCCGCGGGAGCCGCGACCCTGCTCGACCTGCAACGGCAGCTCGCGCAGAACACGCAGTACCAGCGGAACGCCGGAGATGGGACGGCCTGGCTCGCGACAGCGGGCACGGCCCTCACGTCGATGAACGACACCCTCAACCAGGTCCGCGACCTGACGGTGCAGGCCGCCAACACGGCCACCCAGACCCCGAGCTCGCGCACGGCCATCGCCACCCAGCTCCAGTCCCTGAGGCAGACGCTGCTGACGCTGGCGAACACGCAGTACCAGGGCAGGAGCGTCTTCGCCGGCACCTCCGACGCGGGCAGCGCGTTCAACGCCGACTACACCTTCAACGGGACGGCCGGCTCGTCGGTGAACCGGCGCGTGGGCACGGACACGACGGTCCGGGTCGACGTCGACGGGTCGTCGGTGCTCGGCGCCGGTGCGTCCTCGGTCTTCGCGCTGATCGACTCGATCGCGAGCACCGTGAGCAGCGGAGGGAACGTGGGCGGGCAGCTCACCGCGATCGACGCCGTGGCCGCCAACATCCGGGGCGCGGAGGCGACCGTCGGCAGCGCGCAGAACCAGCTCACCGGCGCGACCTCGGCGCTCACCACGCAGGCCACCACGCTGCAGACCACCCAGAACGGAATCCAGAACGTGGACGCCGCGCATGCCATCCTGGAGATGCAGACGCAGCAGGTCGCGTACCAGACCGCCCTGGCCGTCACAGCCAAAAGCATCCAGCCGACCTTGATGGACTACCTCAGATGACAGTGCAGATCAGCTTCCAGGAACCACTCGCCGGCCTCGGGTCGTTCACCGAGTACGACTTCGCGCCGCTCGACGGCGCACGCGACACCTACACGCTCCGGGCGAGCGCGCAGCCGGCGATCCGGCTGTTCCTGGTCGACGCGGCCGCCTACCTGCCGGACTTCGTGGGGGAGCTGGACCGGCCGGCCGACCGGGAGTCCGGCGTCTTCCTGGTCGTGACACCGCACGCCGACGAGGTGACGGTCAACCTCCTCGCGCCCATCCTCATCGACCCGGTCACGCGCACCGGCGAGCAGGTGATCGCCACGGACGACCTCGACCGGGTGCAGGTGCCGCTGCGCCGGACGGCCTGACAGACCCTCGGTTCGCGCCGGGACGGCAAGTATTGTGTACGCAACGCGGGCTACGGTCCGCACACCCGAGTGCGCTTCACGAATGGAACCGCTGATGACGACGAACGAGGCCAACGAGCTGACGGCACAGCTCTGGCGGCAGCGGGAGCTCCTGGAGATGCTGCTCTTCAAGTACGAGGAGGAGCGGCTGCTGCGCACGGCCGGGATGACCCGGTGGCTCGCGCACGCCTCCCGCGAGATCGACGTCGTCACCGGACGCCTCGGAAAGTCCAGCCTCTCGACCGCCGTCGCCATCTCGAGCCTTGGCGAGTCCTGGGGACTGACGCACGGCGCCCTCCTGCGCGACCTCGCCGAGGGCGCGCCGAGCCCGATGTGGGCCGAGATCTTCACCGACCACCTGCGTGCCCTGGTGGAGGTCATCACCGAGATCCGCGAGGTGCGGGCGCAGACGACCGCGACCTACCGCGCGAACGGCGAGATCGACCACACCGAGCAGAGCGCGCGCCTGATCGACACGGTCCTCTGACGATCGGTCAGGCGGTGACCCGCTGGGTGACCGCGGCCGGGTGCGCGGTGAACTCCGCGAGCTTGGCGAGGTAGGCCGACCGCTTCGTGCGGGGGTTCCTGTCGGGCAGCGGGAGCACTCCGGAGTCCCGGTCGAAGTGCAGGAGCCAGCCCTCGTGCAGCAGCTTCATCGCCTCGCTCCGCGCCAGCGACACGGCCGCGTGCGTGACGCCGAGCTCGGCGGCCACGTCCTTGACCTGCCGGTCTTCGAAGAAGAGCCGGGTGACGATCAGGTGCAACCGCTCGGGGAGCGCCTCGACGGCCGCGCGGAGGAACGTCTCGCGCTCCGACGTCTCGGCGGACTCCTCCGGGCCGAGGATCGCCGAGACCAGCTCCTCGGAGCGCTCCTCGATCGCGACCGGTCCGGTCGCGGACTCGCGGAGGGTGGCGACGACCGTCGCGCGGTCGACGCCGAGGGAGACGGCCATCTCGTCGATGGTGGGCGTCCGGCCGAGCGTCTGGTAGAGCCCGTCCCGGATCGCCAGCGTCTCCTTGATCGTCTTGCGGGTCCCGCGGGAGACCCAGTCCTGCGAGCGCAGCTCGTCCGCCAGCGCGCCGGAGATGCGGGTGCGGGCGTAGGCGCCGAACGGCACGCCGCGGTCGGGGTCGAAGGAGCGGGACGCCTGGAACAGAGCGAACTGGCCTGCGGAGGCCAGCTCATCCCTGTCGAGATGGGTGCCGCGGTTGCACAGGTCGGAGACGATGTAGCCGACGAGCGGCAGATGCTCGATGACGAGCTGATCGCGCGAGTGTGTGTTCACGTGTTCCTCTGTCGTTCGCGGTCTTAGGGCAGGACCACGGCGGGTTTCGGTGGGTGTAAATCACGCTCGGGTGCGCACTTCGCCTCCGCGCCCGATTAGGGGTAGACGCTTCGGCACTCTTGAAATTAGCGGGCTGACCTGCATCCTGTAACGACCCAAGTCGGGTGACAAATGAATGCATTGCAATCGCGGAGCCATCCGCTATGCTCCGGCCGTCAACCCGCAGCGGGCTTCGCCGGGCAGGGCGCCGCGGCCTTCATGGCGGCCGCGGCCTGGTCCTCCGACCAAGGGAGCGTCGCCACGACCTTCGCGCCCTTCTGCACCGCCGGCACCTTCGACGCGATCGACGCCAGCCGCTCGGCCAGCGCCTGCGCGAACCCCGCGCCCGGCGTCGAGTCGTTGAGCGCCACGACGACGGTCAGCCCGGACGACGGGTCGGCGTACGCCGCCGACAGGTAGCCTGGGACGGCCCCCGACGCGCCGCGGAGCGGCCCGACGACCTGCACGCCGAGCCCGTAGCCCAGCCAGGACGCGCCGGCGCCGACCGTCTTCGCCTGCGCGTCCGCCGAGCTGCTGCTCAGCAGCGAGCCGCTGGCGAGCGCCTGCGCGAACACCTTCAGGTCCGCGACGTTCGAGACCACTCCCGCCGCCGTCCAGCCCAGCGACGGCGACAGCGCGGTGATGTCCTGCGGCTTGTCGCACACGGGAGCGCCGCTGGCGTCGAGCGGCGCGACGTAACCCGCGGGATGCGGGCCGGGGACGGTGAAGACGCCGTCGTCGGGGAGGGCGCTCGCCGACATCCCGAGCCGGCCGAACACGTAGCTCTGGTAGAGCTGCTCCCAGTTGCGGCCGGCCGCGTTCTGGAGCGCCATCCCGAGCAGCAGCGCGTTCGTCTGCGACGGGCTGTACTTCTCGCCAGGGTTCCCGGTGCGCGCCATCGCGACGCCGTCGCTCACGAGCTCGAGCGGCGGCCAGTAGCGCTCCGGGTTGGCCAGGAACTCGCGGTGCAGGACCGTCGCGTAGTCGCCGAAGCCGGAGGTGTCCTGGCACAGCTCGCGCAGTGTCACCCCTCCGACGCCCACGAGACCCGGGATCCACTGGGCGACCGGGTCGTCGAGCTTCACCGTGCCCTCGTCGACCAGTTCGAGGAGCACGGTGCACGTCATCGCGGTGGTGACCTGGCCCGCGCGGAACGTCATGGCGGGAGTGACCGGCACGGACCCGCCGCGTCTCGTGGTCCCGATCGCGGTCGTCCAGCTCCCCGCCCACGGCGCCCAGACTCCGACGAGGGCGGCCGACCCTCCGGAGAGCTGGATCGCGTCCGTCACCGCCGTGGTGAGCTGCGTCACCGTGGCGGCCGGGAGGGCGCCCTGCTGCTGCGGCGGGAAGTCGGGGTTCGCGCCGGTGTTGCCGCACGCGACGAGGGTGAGGGCGAGCGTGGCGGCGGACGCCGCGAGTACCATTCTGCGGAGACTCGTCCCTCGTCCCATCGCATCCCCCCGACGCTCCTGTGGCAGCGATTGTAGCCTGCGGCGACGTCCGCGCGGAGTCCCGCGATCCCGTGTCCAATCCGATCGGCCCACTGCGCCGAATTCCTGGATGAGGCGCGCACGCCGCGCGCCGTCTTCCAAGGAGGAACGACACATGCGCACATCACCGAACCGCCTCGTCGCCACTATCTTCGGCGCCGTCTACCTGCTCGTCGGCCTGCTCGGCTTCGCCTTCACCGGCGGCGTCGGCTTCGTCGCCACCAAGGGTGGCCTGATCCTCGGCATCTTCGAGGTCAACCCGCTGCACAACATCGCCCACCTGCTCATCGGCGCGGCGCTGCTCATCGCCGGCCTCACCAGGGCAGCCGCGGCGAAGGCCGTCAACACCACCGTGGGAGCGGTCTACCTGCTCCTGGGCATCGTCGGCTTCTTCCTGGTCGGGACCGGGGCGAACATCCTCGCCCTGAACACCCCCGACCACTTCCTCCACTTGGTGAGCGCCATCGTGCTCCTCGGTGTCGGTCTCGGCGCCGAGCGGACTGTGCGCTCCTCTTCGGTCGCCGCCTGACCGACCAGGCCACGGCGCTTCCCATGAGCAGGATGAAGGGGTCAGCCCCGGTCGCCCCGGCGACCAGGGCCTTCCTCGCCGTGGCCGCGCTGGGGGCAGGGCTGCTTCACGCCGCCCTCGCCCCCAGCGCACCTCTCCCGCTGCTCGCGCTCTTCGTGGCGGTCGCCGCCGCGGAGCTGACCTGGGCAGTCCTCACGCTGGCCCGCGAGCGACCTCCCCTGTTCGGCCTGATCCCGGCACTGGCGCTGGCGCCGCTCGGGATCTGGGCCGCGCTCGCCACGGCCGGCGCCACGGCGACGTCGGGCACGGTGCTCACGCTCCCTCTCCTGCCGATGGGCGCGGCATCGCTGCTCGACGTCGCTGTTGCGGGGGTCGCCGCGGTCATCCTGCGGCGCGGCCGGCCTGTGCGGCACGCGGCCAGCGCACTGCGGTTCGTCTCGGCGCTCCTGGTCAGCGCGTGCGCGGTCTGCGCGGTGACCATTCCCGCGCTCGGGGCCACCGACGCCGGGGTCGCGGCGGTGACGGTGCACCACCACCACTGAGTGCGGGCTCTGCTCCGCTCCGGCTGCTCAGCCGCGCCGGCTCAGCTCCGGCGGCTCAGCGCGAACGACGCGTTCCCGAACCGCACGATCGATCCGGGATCGACCTCGTGCCGCGTGTTCGGGTCGCACGCGAAGGTGCCCTCGCCCGGGTAGGTGATCGTCGTCCCGTTGGCGGAGCCGAGGTCCATCACCCAGAAGATCCCGTCGTACTGCCCGAACGCGAGGTGCGCGCGGGAGACCGACTTGGCGTCGTCCGCCACCGTCACCATCTCGACGTTCGCGGTGTCGTCGAACTCCGTGCCCGGCGTGTAGGAGGCCGGGTTGCGCCCGATCACGCCGTTGCCCGCCGTCTCGACGTGCTGCCCGTCACTCAGATCCAGTGCGAACATGACCGCCATCGGTGTCTCCTCTCGTCGGCGCACCCGAAAGCGCCCCGCCCAGCATGCCATGACGAAGGCTGCGCTCCCTAGGGATCAGGTCGGAGCCCGCCCGGTCATTCCGCCGCGATCGGCACCCGCATCGACCGGGCGTCGCGCATGAAGCGCTCCACGTCCGGGTCCACCGTGATGTCGCTCGGGCGCAGCGGGCGGGTCAGGTAGAGACCCTCCAGGCTGGTGATCCGGCTCAGCGCGACGTAGGTCTGGCCCGAGGTGAACGCGCGGGCGCCGAGGTCGACGATCGCCGCGTCGTACGTCTTGCCCTGCGACTTGTGGATGGTGACCGCCCACGCGAGCCGCAGCGGGAACTGCGTGAACTCCGCGACCACGTCCTTGGTGAGCTTCTTGGTCTCGGGGGAGTAGTTGTAGCGGTACTTCTCCCAGATCGCCGGCTCGACCTCGTGCACCTCGCCGTCGACGTCCACGTAGACGTTGGAGTCGATGCGGGTCACGGTGCCGATGGTGCCGTTCACCCAGCGCGGCCCGTCGCCCTGGCCGACGTCGTTGCGCAGGAACATCACCTGCGCGCCGACCTTCAGCTCCAGCACCTCGTCGGCCGGGTAGTTGCGGCCGCCGAAGTCGCCGCTGACCTCGGCCTTGGCCGTCAGCGGCCGGCCGGGCAGCTGTTCCAGCGCCTGCGCGTTGATGCGGTTCACCGTGTCGTTGCGCGTCGCGAGCGTGATCGTGCCGTCCCGCGGCGCCGGGCGCGCGCCGACCTCGTTCAGTCGGTCGGCGATCTCCTTCGTCACCTGCCCGTGCCGCACCGCGTTGAGCATGTAGCGGAAGTCGGACTCGTGCTGCCGGTGCACCTGCAGCAGCTCGACGATCTGGAGGTCCGCCTCCCGCCACACCTTCGCGTCGAAGAACCACATCGAGCGGTAGGTGTCGGCGAAGTAGGCGCGCTCCTCGTGGTCGCCGGGCACGGGGGCGAGCTGGTACGGGTCGCCGAACAGCACGATCTGGACGCCACCGAACACCTCCTTCGGCCGCTGCCTGGCCTGACGGAGGCTCCGGTCGACCGCGTCCATCAGGTCGGCGTTCACCATCGAGACCTCGTCGATCACCAAGGTGTCGATGCTGTTCAGCAGCTTGCGCAGCTCGCTGGTCTGGTCGATGTCGTGGTCCGCGATGACCCCGATCGGCAGCTTGAACAGCGAGTGGATGGTCTGGCCGCCGACGTTCAGCGCGGCGACGCCGGTCGGCGCGGCGATGACGATCGACTTCTCGGTGTTCCACGACAGGTGGTTCAGCAGCGTGGACTTGCCGGTTCCGGCTCTGCCCGTCACGAACACATGGTCGCGCGTGTGCTCGATCAGCTCGAACACCGCCCGCTGCTCGGACGAGAGCGAGAGTCCGCCCATCCGGATCCCTTCCCTCGCGCGACCTGCCGAACTACTCTAACCCCGCGCGCAGCGCCAGGGCGGCTTATCCACAGGCCCATAGGATGGCAGCTATGGGTGGGGACGGCAGGGTCGGCGGACTCCGGCCGGTGCTGCTCTGGGCGGGCGTCGGCGTCCTCCTCGTCGCCGCGTTCATCGCCGCGCTCGGCGCCGTCCAGCGGGCCTTCTACAGCCCGGAGGGGTTCGTCTCCGCCTACGTCGGCGCGCTCGCCTCGCACGACCTGACCAGCGCGCTCGCCATGCCGGGCGCGGCGCCGACGAAGCAGGCCCTGGCCGCCGCGGGACTGCAGGGGGACGCCTCCAGCGAGCTGCTGCGCTCCGACCTGCTCCCGGACTACACCGACACCCGCGTCGTCTCCGACACGGCCGGCCCTGACGGGCGCCGCACGGTCACGGTGCACGTCGTCGTCGACGGCCACCCGGTCACCGCCGCGTTCGAGCTCCGCCAGACCGGCGCCGTCCTCGGCCTCCTGCGGACCTGGGAGTTCGCGCGCACGCCCGTCGGCGTCGCGCACATCACCGTCGCCCACGCGCAGAACTTCACCGTCGGCGGCCACACCGTGAGCCCGCGCGCCGCCGCCCCGTCGCAGCCGGCGACCGCGTTCAGCGTGAGCGCCGGGTATCTGGTCCCCGCGCCGTCGCTCTACGTGCTGGGCCACTCCGACAGGTACACGCACGCCGCTCCGGTGAACGTGGCGACCGCGCCGGCCGCCACCGTGGCGGCGACGGTCGACGCACAGCCGAACGACGCCTTCACGGCGGCCGTGCAGAAGGAGCTGAACGGCTTCCTCGACGAGTGCGCGAAGCAGCAGGTCCTCCAGCCGGCGGGATGCCCGTTCGGCGTGGTGATCGACGACCGCGTGCAGGGTGCGCCCACCTGGAAGATCACGCAGTACCCCGCGGTCCACCTCGTGCCGGGCGACACCTCCTGGACCATGTTGCAGGCGGTCGGGATCGCGCACCTCTCCGTGACCGTGCAGTCCATCTTCGACGGCAGCATCGAGCACCGGGAGTCCGACGAGAAGTTCGCCGTCTCGCTGACCAGCGTCGTCATCCGGCCGGACGGATCCCTCGACATCGTCGTGGGGGAGTAGCGGCTACCGCTGCACCGTGCCGTCCCGCGCCGCCAGCCGGGCGAGCTGCTCGTTGTACGCCCTCAGCTCCGCGTCGTTCGTGCGGTCGGCGTTCCTGTCCTGCCGCTTCGAATCGCGCTCGTCGCTGCGGCTCCACTGGATGGCCACCACGATCGCCAGGATCACCGTCGGGATCTCGCCGATGCTCCACGCGATCCCGCCGCCCGTCTGCTGGTCGACCAGCGGCGTCGCGCCCCAGGTCCGGCCCATCGCGCCGAACCAGTCGGCCAGCAGGAGGCCGTGCATCTGCATGATGGACAGCCCGAAGAACGCGTGGAACGCCATCGTGCCGAGCAGCAGCAGCAACCGGAACGGGTACGGGAGCCGGTACTTGACCGGGTCGATGCCGATCAGCGATTGCACGAACAGGTAGCCCGTGATCACGAAGTGCACGACCATCCACTCGTGCCCGATGTGGTCGGTCGTCGCCCAGCGGATGAGCGGCGTGTAGTAGAACGCCCAGAGCGACCCGGCGAACAGCCCTGCCGCGACCAGCGGATGCGAGATGATCCCCGCGAACCGGGAGTGCACCGCGAGCAGGATCCACTCGCGGCCGCCGCGCGTGCCGTCCTGGCGTTTGCGGATCGCCCGGACGGCGAGCGTCACCGGCGCGCCGGGAACCAGCAGCAGCGGGACCGCCATCGTGAGGACCATGTGCGCCGACATGTGCGCCGAGAACAGGTACTTCTCGTAGACGTTCACGCCGCCATTGGTGATGTAGAAGAGCAGGACGATGCCGAGCGTCCAGAGCACCGTGCGGTAGATCGGCCACTTGTCGCCGCGCTTGTGCAGCCTCCACACGCCGGCCAGGTAGAAGAACAGGGCGAAGCCGCAGGCGAGCACCCAGAGCAGGTCGAAGTTCCACGTCGTGAAGAGCCGGCCCCAGGTGAGCTCCGGCGGGAGCTTCTCGCCGGTGAGGATCTCCGCGGGCGTCGGCACCGCCGCCCGCGTCTGCGGCACCGGCGTCACGGTGCGGGCGAGCGCAGCGGCCACGCCCGACGCGATGCCCATGAAGGCCAGCTCGGCGGTGACGATCCACCAGAACGTCCGGCCCTCGCCCAGCCGCTTCAGCCGTTCGATGAGGACGCGGCGCTGCATGAGCCCGAACAGCCCGAGGACGACGAGCGCAGCGACCTTGACGAGCACCAGGATGCCGTACGGCGTCGCCAGCTCGGCCAGTGTCCCGACGCGCAGCTCGGCGTTCACGTACCCCGACAGGGCCACCACGATGAAGCAGATGAGCGCGATGCTGGAGTACCGCTCCAGCACCGTCACCAGCCGCCCGTCGCCCAGCGTGCGCTTGATGACGATGAGGGTCAGGAGGCCGCCCAGCCAGATCGCGGCGAACAGCACGTGCAGCCCGAAGGAGGTCACCGCGGCGTCGTGGCCGGCGGCCTCCGAGCTGTGCCCCTGCTGCGCCATCGGCACGACCGCGGCCATCGCCAGCAGCGTGACGAAGACGATCGCCGTCTGGTTGCGCACCGCGAAGCAGAGCACCGTGACGGCGGCGGCGATCAGCGTGATGCCCAGCCAGGCCTGACCGAGCGACACGCTGGTGACGAACGAGCTCAGCCCGTTGGTGAAGGTCTGGTCGAACGACCAGGGCACGTTGGCGACGCTGACGAACGTGAACAGGCCGGACACTGCGGAGGCCACCGTCATGATCGCGGCGCAGGCGGCGGCGAAGTCGAGGGCCGTGCCGTACTCGTCCCTGTCCGCCTTGAACGCGAAGCAGGCCAGGACCAGCGCGCCGACCGTCCCGGAGAGGCTGAGGTTGACGACGAGCGTCGAGATCGGGAGGCCCCAGCGCACCAGCGCGCCGGGGTCGAGCAGCAGGGGCGCGGCTGCCCCTCCGCCGAAGGAGAGCGCCGCGACGACCGACACCAGAGCGGCCGCCAGGAGCACGGCGGGACCGATCACACGGAGAAGTCTGGGCACCCGTCAAGCCTACGTCTCCGCTGCTGTGCGCCTGCCCACAGCACAGCGGCGCGGATCCCTGTCGGCACAACGGAACGGGGGCGGCGCCGCAGTCGCGACGCCGCCCCCGTGGAGCCTGTTCAGGCTGTTACTTGACGGCAGCCTTGAGCTTGGAGCCCGCGGTCAGCTTGACGCGGTGGCCGGCCGGGATCGAGATCTCGGCGCCCGTCTGCGGGTTGCGGCCGGTGCGAGCGGCAGTCTCGGTGCGCTCGGCGGCGAGCCAGCCCGGGATGGTGACCTTGCCGCCACCCTTGACGGTCTCGCTGATCGTGGCGAAGAACGCGTCGACGACGCTCGAGACGGTGGCCTGGCTCTGACCCGACGCCGCGGCGACGGCAGCAACGAGCTCGGTCTTGTTCAGGTTGTCAGCCATTGAGTGTCCTCCTCGGACCTTGTGCTGGTAGTTCAGCTGTCTTGTGGAACGGTTGAGGCCACAGTGGGCCATAACGTTTTGGTCGGTTGACCGCCTCGAATGTATCAGAATCCCGCGGAATTACGCGGATTCTCGCGGATTTTTCGCCTGTTGCCAGGGCGTGTTCAGCCCCGGGGACGACGAAGGGGCGCCCGGCGGATGCCGGACGCCCCTCCAAAGGGTGTCGTTCGCTGCTTTCTCAGCAGCCGACGCTGGGTGTTACCAGCTCGACTTGGTGATGCCGGGCAGCTCGCCTCGGTGCGCCATGTCGCGGAAGCGGACACGCGAGATGCCGAACTTGCTGAGGTTTCCACGGGGACGGCCGTCCACCGCGTCGCGGTTGCGCACGCGGATGGGGGAGGCGTCACGGGGGAGCTTCTGGAGGCCCAGGCGAGCGGCCTCACGGGACTCGTCGGTGCCGTTCGGGTCGACGAGCTGCTTCTTCAGCTCGGCACGCTTCGCGGCCCAGCGCTCGACGATGACCTTACGCTGCTCGTTCTTGGCGATCTTGGACGTCTTGGCCATGTTTAGCGCTCCTCTCGGAAGTCGACGTGCTTGCGCACGACAGGGTCGTACTTCTTGAGCACGAGGCGGTCGGGGTCGTTGCGACGGTTCTTCTTGGTCACGTAGGTGTAACCGGTGCCCGCCGTCGAACGGAGCTTGATGATCGGACGGATGTCCTGCTGCTTCGCCATTAGATCTTCTCCCCACGGGCCAGGATGTCCTTGACCACGGACTCGATGCCACGGGCGTCGATGACCTTGATGCCCTTGGCGCTCAGCGTCAGGGTGACGTTACGACGAAGAGACGGGACGTAGTACGTCTTCTTCTGGATGTTCGGGTCGAACCGGCGCTTCGTGCGACGGTGCGAGTGCGAGATGTTGTGACCGAAGCCGGGAACGGCTCCAGTCACCTGGCACACTGCTGCCATTGCTTTCTTCTCCAATACCGTGATGCCATCCGGCACCACCCAAGGTCACTTGTCGGCGCACGACTTCCCATCCGTTTTATGGGGTGGGGTTTCGTACACGGCTGCAGAGCGGGAGGAGCCCACTCAGCCAAACATCCATGCTACGGCATGGGGCCGCGCGCAGCCAAATCGCGATTCGTGGGACAACAACCACGTTTTTGTGTATGCTTTAACCACCAACCCGCTCCTCCACGTGAGAGCGGGTCTTTTCTTTGTCACCACCCGGTCGGCTTCCGTAGGTTCTCAACGGGGTCAGGTAGCTGGCTCCGCCGGTAGTCCGCCGCCGTGAGTCGTCGCCACCAGTGCCGGCCCACACCGTCCTCCGGCTCGCCTTTCAATGCGCCGGCCGTCGGATTCGTCGATGGGTTGACCGTTCCGACGGGCACGCGTTCGCGCGCGAGCCGCAGCGGCAACTCCAGGTCCGAGTCGTTCGACACGACGATGGCCCCATCCACCGCAGCCGTGAGCACATCGAAGAGCAGATGGGATGCGACATTCACGTCGGACCCCTTCTCTTCGCGCTTCCTGACCGTCGCCATTACGAGCCGATCGTCGCCGGACGGGATCGCACGCAATGGCAGGCGACTGTCCCACGACTCATCGTCGTGCCGGTACACGCTCGGGCGATAGGTGCCCGGCGGTTCGGCCACCAGCGGTTCGGCCTTCGCCCACGAGACATAGCGCCCCTCGGCGATCAGATCGACCGACTGCGACGCCAGCAGGGCATCGAGGTAGATGGACTGGTCGAGCCGTGCATCCGGGCTGTCCAGGGGATCGACACGAGCGGTGCAGTAGACCACCCGCGAGATCCGCGCATCGGGCCAGCCGGCGAGCGGCTCCACGAGGGCGCGCACATCCAGCCATCGCCAGCCCGCGGTCGAACGACCGCAGTGCTTCCTCGCGCCGTAGTAGAGGTTGTACCCGTCGACGTAGACCCCGATCCGCATCGACCCACTCTAGCGAAACACGTATGTCAGGCGTTAGATTCCGCAGCCTTCGCCGTGCACCCCGCGCACAACCCGAACACATCCACCACGTGCTGCGCCTGCGTGAACCCGTGCGACGCCGCCGCCGCGCGCGCCCACTGCTCGACCTCGTCGGCCTCGATCTCCACCGTCAGCCCGCACTTGCGGCAGATCAGGTGGTGATGGTGTCCCGTCGTGCACGCGCGGTAGAGGCTCTCGCCCTCCGGCGACTGCAGAGAGTCCGCGTCGCCTTCCGCCGCGAGGTCGGCGAGCGCCCGGTACACGGTCGCCAGGCCGATCGGGGAGCCCGTCTCGTGCAGCGTCAGGTGGAGCCCCTGCGCGCTGATGAAGCCCTCCGTCGAGGACAGGGCCTCTCGGACGGCCTCCCGCTGCCAGGTGTTGCGCTTCACGGTTCCAGGCTAGCCTCTCTGGCTCACGAGTCGCCGGGAACTCCGGGCGCCCACGAGCCGGCAGACCACGTAGATCAGGAACGAGATCGTCGTCACGTACGGGCTGATCGGCAGGGAGCTGCCGAGCGCCAGCAGGATGCCGCCCACGATCGAGAGAAGGGCGAAGCCCACGCTCAGCAGCGGCACCAGCAGCGGCGACGACGAGATGCGCATCGCCGCGGCCGCGGGCGTCACGAGCAGCGACAGCACCAGGAGTGCGCCGACGATCTGCACCGACACCGCGACCGCGAGGCCGAGCAGCACCATGAAGGCGAGCGCGACGAAGCGCGTCGGGACGCCGCGGGAGGCGGCGACGTCGGCGTCCAGGCTGTCGAACATGAGCGGGCGCCACATCAGCAGGAGGCCGATCAGCACCAGCGCCCCGATGACGAGCAGCGATCCGAGCTGCGGGTCGTCGACCGACACGATCTGGCCGGTCAGCAGGCCGAACTTGTTGGCGCTGCGGCCGGGATAGAGCGCAAGCGCGAGGATCCCGAGCCCCAGCCCGAAGGGCATCAACACCGCGATGATCGAGTTGCGGTCCCGCGCCTTGGCGCCGAGGAGGCCGATCAGGATGGCGGCGATCAGCGATCCGACGAGCGACCCGGCGACGACGTTCACGCCGAACAGCAGCGCGACGGCCGCCCCCGCGAACGAGAGCTCGCTGATCCCGTGCACGGCGAACGCCATGTCCCGCTGCATCACGAAGACGCCGATCAGGCCGCCGACGACGCCGAGCACCGCGCCCGCGAAGATCGAGTTGCGCACCAGCGCGAGCAGCTCGCCGTAGTCGGTGAAGTTGAAGAGCTGCGACCAGAGATCGTTCATGCGGCCGGCTCCGGGTGCGAGGTGCGGGTGTGGTCGTGGTGCTCGTGGGTCTCGGCGTCCGGGATGCCGACGACGACGATACGCCCGCGGCTGCGGATGACGTCCACGGGAGTCCCGTACAGGTCGGTGAGCACCTCGCTGCGCAGCACCTCGTCGGGGGTGCCGGTGCGGAACCGGCCGCCGGCCAGGTAGAGCACGCGGTCGACCATCCCGAGCACCGGGTTCACGTCGTGCGTGACGAAGACCACCGCACTGCCGTGGTCGCGCCTGCGGCGGTCGATGAGCTCGCTGACCCCGCGCTGGTGCTGGAGGTCGAGCGACAGCAGCGGCTCGTCGCAGAGCAGCAGTGCCGGGTCCCCGGCGAGCGCCTGCGCGACACGCAGACGCTGCTGCTCGCCGCCGGACAGCGATCCGACCGGGGTGTCCGCATAGCGGCGCGCCCCGACGGAGTCGATGAGCTGATCCACCTGCGCGCGGTCGGCGCGGTTCGGGATCGGGAGGCCCCAGCGGTGCCCGTTGACGCCGAGCGCGACGAGGTCGCGTGCGCGCATCGGGGTGCCGGCCGGGATGAGCTTCTGCTGCGGGATGTAGCCGATGCGCCGGTCGCCGCGCCGCACCGCGCGGCCGTCGAGCACGATGCTCCCGGAGTCCAGCGACTGCTGGCCGAGGATCGTCTTGAGCAGGCTGGTCTTGCCCGAGCCGTTCGGCCCGAGCACGGCGACGAACTCGCCGGCGTGCACATCCAGGTCGAGCCCGCTCCACAGCGTGCGGTCCCCGAAGCCGAGGGCCGCGTCGCGCAGGCTGAGCACGACGTCGCGCTCCGCCGGCGCGGCCACGCGTTCGATCGGCTCGCTCACTTGGCCAGCGCCGCTCCCACGGCGTCGAGGTTGGCGTTCATCCAGCTCACGTAGTCCTTGCCCTTCGGCAGCGTCTCGGTGACGGGGACGACGGGGATGTCCGCCGCTGTGGCCGCCGCCCTCACGCGGTCGGTCTCGGGTCCGCTGGTCTGCTCGTTGTAGGCGAGCAGCCTCACGCGGTGGCCGCTGAACAGCGCGAGCGTCTGCTGCAGCACGAGCGGCGACACGTCGGTGCCCGCCTCGATGGCCGCACTGAACTTCTCCGGCGTCTTGTTCACGAGCCCGGCGGACTCCAGCAGGTAGAGCGGAACGGGCTCGGTGATCGCGACCCCTTCTCCGGCGTACTTCGACTTCAGCTCGGCCTCCCGGGCCTGGAGTGCGGCCAGCTTTCCGGAGAAGGCCGCGGCGTTCTTCGCGAAGGTCGCCTTCTGCGCCGGGTCGGCCTTCGACAGCGCGTCGGTCAGGGCGCTCGTGAACTTCTGGATGGTCGGGAAGTCGTACCAGACGTGCTCGTTGAGCTCCCCTCCTGCGGCGTTCTTGCCCGAGAGGTCGACCACGTTCAGCACAGTGGCCTTCGTGTTCTTCGACCCGGTGCGGAGGGTGTTCATGAAGTCGTCGTAGCCGCCGCCGTTCTCGATGAGGATGTCGGCCTTCGAGACGGCGAGCTGGCTCTGGGCGCTTGCCTCGAACGAGTGCGGGTCTTGGGCCGGGTCAGACATCAGGGCGGTCACATCGACGGCGTTCCCGGCGATGGTGGAGGCGATGTCGCCGTAGACGTTGGTGCTGGCGACGACGCGGACCTTCCCGTCGTCGGCGGCAGAGCCGGCCGAGCAGCCGGTGAGGGCGGCGACGGTCGCGGCGGCGAGGGCGAGGGTGAAGACGGAGCGCTTCAACATAGGGGCCTGTCTAATTCGTGGGTGTCCCACGAATCTATCCCTAATTGAGAACGATTGTCAAAATCACTAAGCCCGCGACCCAGATTCGTGCCGAATGTCGCGAATGGCGCGGTCAAACGCTGCATTCGGCACGAATGTGCGGCGCTCAGTCCAGCAGCAGCGCGGGCTCCTCGATGATGGAGGCCACGTCCGCCAGGAACCGCGAGGCGACATCCCCGTCCACCACCCGGTGGTCGAACGAGGCGCCCACGGTCGTGACGTAGCGCGGGCGCACCTCGCCGTCCACGACCCACGGCTTCTGCTTGATGGTGCCCAGCGCGACGATGCCGACCTCGCCCGGGTTCAGGATGGGCGTTCCGGTGTCCATCCCGAACACGCCGATGTTCGTGATGGTGATCGTGCCGCCCGCCATGTCGGCCGGGGGAGTCTTGCCCTCGCGCGCGATCAGCGTCAGCTCCTCGAGCGCCTTGGCGAGCTCGAGCAGCGTCATCCCCTGCGCCTCCTTGACGTTCGGAACGATCAGCCCGCGCGGCGTCGCGGCGGCGATGCCGAGGTTCACGTAGTGCCGGACGATGATCTCCTCGTCGGTCCACGTGGAGTTCACGGTCGGGTTGCGGCGCACGGCCCAGATGATCGCCTTCGCGACGATGAGCAGCGGCGAGACCTTGACCCCGACGAAGTCGGGCGACGTCTTGAGGCGCTTGACGAACTCCATCGTGCGCGTGGCGTCGATGTCGACGAACAGGCTGACGTGCGGGGCGCTGAAGGCGCTGGTGGTCATCGCGTTGGCGATCGCCTTGCGCACGCCCTTGACCGGGATGCGGTCCTCGCGGTCGTCCGGCCAGGCCGGCGTCTGGATGTTGCGGAACACGCTCGCCTGGGTCGCCTCGCGGAGCACGTCCTCCCGGGTGATGTCGCCGATCGGTCCGGTCGGGGTGACCAGCGAGAGGTCGACGCCGAGGTCCTTCGCCAGCTTGCGGATCGGCGGCTTGGCGATCACGGGGGCGCTGCCGATGGGGGAGGCGCCGGCCGGGGCGGACGGTGCGGGAGCGGCGGCAGGCGCAGCAGCCTGCGAAGGCGCGGGCGCGGCGGGCGCCGGCGTGAACGTCACCGGGATGGAGGCGGTGCCCGGGTGCGTCACCCGGCGCCGGCGGCTGGTCCCGTGGCCGGCCGCGCCGTACCCGACGAGCACGGCGCCCGGCTTCGGCTCGTCCACCTCGTGCGAGACGCTCTGCGCGGCGTCGGCCTCGGCCTCCTCGACCTCGCCGACCGGCTCGGCCGGGGCGGCGGGCGCTGAACCGGCGGTGACGGTGATGATCGGCGTGCCGACCTCCACGGTCTGGCCCTCGGACACGAGCAGCTCGCTGACTGTCCCCTCGAACGGCGACGGCAGCTCCACGAGCGACTTGGCCGTCTCGATCTCCACGATCACCTGGTTGACCGCGACAGGCTCACCCGGCGCGACCTTCCACGAGACGATCTCGGCCTCGGTCAGACCCTCGCCGACGTCGGGCAGCAGGAACTGGGACTCGCTCATGTACGGCTTCTTTCGTTCGGCGGGGCTCAGTACGCGAGCGCGCGGTCGACGGCTTCGAGGATGCGGTCGGCGTCGGGCAGGTAGACGCCCTCCAGCTTGGCCGGCGGGAAGGGGGTGTCGAAGCCGGCGACGCGGAGCACGGGCGACTCCAGCGAGTAGAAGGCCTTCTCGGCGACCACCGCGGCGACCTCGGAGGCGACGGACACGGTGCCGGGGGCCTCCTGCGCCACGATGAGCCGGCCGGTCTTCTGTACGGACTGCAGCACGGGCGCGTAGTCGATGGGCGCGAGCGAGCGCAGGTCGACGACCTCCAGGCTGCGGCCCTCCTCGGCGGCGACCTCGGCGGCGCGCAGCGCGACCGGGACCATGCCCGCCCACGCGACGATCGTCGCGTCCGTGCCGGTGCGGACCACACGGCTGGAGTGCAGCGGCACCGGGTTCTCCTCGGTGTCCACGTCGCCCTTCGGCCAGTAGCGGCTCATCGGCTCGAAGAAGATCACCGGGTCGTCGGAGGCGATGGCCTCCTGGATCATCCAGTAGGCGTCGTTCGGCGTCGACGGCGCGACGATCCGCAGGCCGGGGGTGTGCGCGAAGTACGCCTCCGGCGACTCCTGGTGGTGCTCGACGGCGCCGATGTGGCCGCCGTGCGGGATGCGGATGACGACCGGCATCGAGACGGCGCCGCTGTGCCGGTTGGTCAGCTTGGCGAGCTGCGTCGTGATCTGGTCGAAGCCGGGGAAGACGAAGCCGTTGAACTGAATCTCCACCACCGGACGGTAGCCGCGCATCGCCAGGCCGATGGCCGAGCCGATGATGCCCGCCTCCGCGAGGGGCGTGTCGAGCACGCGCTTGGCGCCGAACTCGGCCTGGAGGCCCTCGGTGACGCGGAAGACGCCGCCCAGCGGGCCGATGTCCTCGCCCATGAGCAGGACCTTCGGGTCCTCGGCGAGCGCGCGCCGGAGGCCGGCGTTGAGCGCCTTCACCATCGGCATCGACTGGATGCGCGGGCCTTCGGGCTCGGCGGGGGTCTCCGTATCGGCGGCGGCGGGCTCCTGCGGCTCCCCGACCTCCGACTCCGCGTCGATCGCGGCAGCCTGCTCCGGAACCGTCTCGTCCTCGACCACGAACTCGCGCGTCCACTCCTGCTCGGCCACGTGCTCTTCGAGCACGAGTGAGCCGGGCTCGCTCTCCACGATCTCGACCACATCGATGGCCTGCGTGTCGTCGAACGGCTCGTCGTGCACGGCGCTGTCACCGTCCGGCGTCTCGTCCTCCACCAGCTCGGCCTCCACGTATCCGGTCTCGCCTCTCAGGTCGCTCATGCGTCACCTCCGAACGACGCTTCGTACTCCTGCAGCCAGCGTCGCTGCTCGTCCATCACGGGATGCGGCTCACTGTAGACGTTGTCGAACATGCTCTCGATTGGGGGAACCTCGAGGGCGAGCGTGCGCCGGCGGACGTCGGCGGCCAGATCGGCCGCCTCCTCCTCCGCCGCGTCGAAGAACGCCTGGCCGACGCCCTGGTTCTCCAAGAACGCCCGGAACCGCAGGATCGGGTCGCGCTCGGCCCAGTACGCCACCTCGTCGTCGGTGCGGTACTTCGTCGGGTCGTCGCTCGACGTGTGCGCGCCCATCCGGTACGTGAGCGCCTCGATCATGCTCGGGCCCTCGCCGTTGCGCGCGTCGTCGAGGTGCTTCGCGGTCACCGCGTAGGCGGCGAGCACGTCGTTGCCGTCGAGCTGCACGCCCGGGATCCCGAAGCCGCTCGACCGCAGGTAGAGCGGAGTGCGCGACTGCGTCTTCACCGGCACCGAGATGGCCCAGTGGTTGTTCTGCAGGAAGAACACCTGCGGAGTCTGGTAGCTGGCCGCGAAGACGAACGCCTCGCTGACGTCGCCCTGGCTGGTCGCGCCGTCGCCGAAGTAGGCGATCACCGCCTCATCCACGTCCGGGTCGCCGGTGCCGACCTTGCCGTCGAGCTTGACGCCCATCGCGTAGCCGGTGGCGTGCAGCGTGTGCGAGCCGATCACGAGCGTGTAGAGGTGGAAGCCGTGGATCGCCGGGTCGGTCGGGTCCCAGCCGCCGTGCGTGGTGCCGCGCAGCAGGCCCATGATGCCGACCGGGTCGATGCCGCGAATCATGCCGACCACATGCTCCCGGTACGACGGGAAGAGGTTGTCCTGCGGCTTGGCCGCCCGGGCGGAGCCCACCTGGGCGCCCTCCTGGCCGCGGCTCGGCACCCACAGGCCGAGCTGGCCCTGGCGCTGGAGGTTGGCCCCCTCGTTGTCGACCGCCCGCACGCGGACCATGTCGCGGTAGAAGGTGCGGTAGTCCTCCTCCCCGAGTCGCTCGAGGTAGGGGAGGTACTCTCCGGCCGGATCGCTCGGCTGGAACCGGCCGTCTGCGGTCAGCAGCTGGACGGTGTTCGCCGGGCGCGGGGTATCGTTCGTCGCAACCACCGTTCTAACCTAACCGCTTGCCGGGGTGCCCATTTGGTAGGTTCCGCACAAGATCGGCGGTGACCTCCAGGAGTTTCTCCACAGATTCCTGCTCCCCGACGCTGATCCGGATGCCCTCCGGCGGGAACGCCCGCACCGTGAGCCCCGCGTCGAAGAACGCGTCGTTGGCCGCGGCGGTGTCCTCGCCGGTGACCAGCCAGACGAAGTTGCCGTTGGCCTGCGGGACGTTCCAGCCCTGGTCGACCAGGGCATTGCGCAGCTTGTCGCGGCGCATGGCGATGCGCGCCACGCGCTCCATGAGCTCGTCCTCCGCGTCGATCGACGCGAGCGCTGCGACCCGGGAGGCGTCGGTCACCGACAGCGGGATGGCCGCCGACCGCGCCGCGTTCAGCACCGCCGCCGGCCCGACCGCGTAGCCGATCCGGAGCGCGGCGAGCCCGTAGGCCTTCGAGAACGTGCGCAGCACGACGAGGTTCGGGTAGCGGGGGAGCAGCGGGATGCCGTCCACCGAGGCGTCGTCGGTGACGAACTCGTAGTATGCCTCGTCGAGCAGCACCAGCAGGTCGCGCGGCACGGAGGCCATGAACGCCTCGAACTCGGCGGCCGAGACGACCGGGCCGGTCGGGTTGTTGGGCGTGCAGACGATGACGACGCGCGTGCGGTCGGTGATCGCCGCGGCCATCGCCGGCAGGTCGTGTCCGCCGTCCGCCCGGTTCGGCACCTGCACACTTGTCGCGCCCGCGACGGTGACCAGGCCCGGGTAGGCCTCGAACGACCGCCACGAGTAGACGACCTCGTCGCCCGTGCCCGCGGCGGCGGAGATGAGCTGCGCGAGCAGCGCGACCGACCCGCTGCCGAGGTGGACCTGGTCGACCTCCACGCCGTGCCGCTCGGCGAGCCGCTCGCGGAGGTCGGCGCCGCCCGCGTTCGGGTACCGGTTGAGCTCGGCCAGGGTGCCGGCCACGGCCTCCACGACCGAGGGGAGCGGGGGATAGGGGTTCTCGTTGCTGGACAGCTTGAAGCCGTCCGCCGGCGCGGGCCGCCCCTGCTTGTAGGCGGGGACCGCCACGATCTCGGGCCGCAGCCGCACGCCAAGCGCGTCTTCGTCAGTCACAGACCCAACTTAGTCGCGGGCGCATACCCGCGGGAGCATTCCTCTTTATTAGGGGCGACGACGCAGGATGGTGAGGCGGATCGAGGAGTTGAGGAAGGCGAGGCCGAGGAGGAGCGAGGTGACACCCTCGACCAGCAGTTCCGGATGCCATCCACGGTCGACAGGCACGAACGCCGCGAGCAGATACATCGCTGCCAACCACCACCCGGCGCGCGGTCTGGCTGTGAGCCTCCACCAGGCGCGCGGTGCGACAACAGGCTCGTCCCATCCCCGGAATGACCGGGCGATCGCGACGATGAGCGCAGTACCCAGGACCGCCCAGGCGTTATCCACCGCCGTTTTCGGGATCAGCAGTTCGGCCGAACGGGTGACGACATTGCTCGCCACCACGTACACGACGAACACCCCGAACTTGTGCCACGGATTCATCACCCGCAGCGGCCACCACTGCAGCGGCGGGTACGCCTTCTTCGCGCGTTGGGCAGGGTAGGGCTGCGGCTCCACAAGGCCGTCTCCATTGGGCACGCTCGCGACTCTAGCGGCGAGCCCCTGTCCCCCGCGCCTCCCGTTTGGGAGGATGTGCCCATGCGATTCCTGCTCAAGGTGATCATCAACGCGGTGGCCCTGTGGCTGACGACCCTCCTCGTCAGCGGCATCACCGTCGTCCCCTACGCCCCCGGCACCACGGCGACCGTCCTGACCTACCTGCTCGTCGCGCTCATCTTCGGCGTGGTCAACGCGATCGTCGGCACGGCGATCCGCATCGTCGCCTTCCCGATCTACATCCTGACGCTCGGGCTCATCTCGTTCATCGTGAACGGCCTGCTGCTGCTCCTGGTGTCGTGGATCAGCGGTCTGATGGGGTTCGGCCTCCACGTCGCCGGCTTCTGGTGGGGCGTCCTCGGCGCTCTGGTGCTCGGGATCATCGCCTGGCTGATCGGCCTGATCTTCCGGCCCTTCACGCGCGAGCGCTGAGCCCCTCGCGAGTGCGGGAGAATAGAGGCGATCCCACCACGCCGATTCCGCGAGGAGCCTCATGACCGCCCTGCCTCCCCAGCCGCTCAGCCCCCTGGACGGCCGCTACCGGTCCGCGGTTCTCGGCCTCGGCGACCACCTGTCGGAGGCGGGCCTCAACCGGGCGCGCGTCCAGGTCGAGGTGGAGTGGCTCATCTACCTGACGAGCCACCGGATGTTCGACTCCTCCCCGCTCACCGACGAGCAGGTCGGCCAGCTCCGCGCCCTCGCCGACGGGTTCGGCCAGCCCGAGATCGACCGGCTCGCCGAGCTGGAGGCCACCACCAAGCACGACGTGAAGGCCGTCGAGTACCTGGTCCGCGAGCGCCTGCACGCCCTCGGCCTCGACCACATCGCCGAGCTCACCCACTTCGCCGCCACCAGCGAGGACATCAACAACCTCTCCTACGCGCTCACCGTCAGCGCCGCCGTCGCCCAGGTGTGGCTGCCCGCGTTCCGCGCCGTCATCGGCGAACTGCGCGCGCAGGCGATCCAGTACCGCGACGACGCCATGCTCGCCCGCACGCACGGCCAGCCCGCGACGCCGACGACGATGGGCAAGGAGCTCGCCGTCTTCGTGCACCGCCTCGACCGCATCCGCACGCAGGTGGAGGCCACCGAGTACCTGGGCAAGTTCAGCGGCGCGACCGGCACCTTCGCCGCGCACCTCGTCGCGGACCCCGACGCCGACTGGCCGCGCATCTCGCAGGAGTTCGTGGAGAGCCTCGGCCTCGACTGGAACCCGCTCACCACGCAGATCGAGTCGCACGACTGGCAGGCGGAGCTGTACTCCCGCATCTCGCACGCCAACCGCGTCCTGCACAACCTGTGCACGGACGTCTGGACGTACATCTCGCTCGGCTACTTCCGGCAGACCCCGGAGCCCGGCGCGACCGGCTCCTCGACCATGCCGCACAAGGTCAACCCGATCCGCTTCGAGAACGCGGAGGCCAACCTCGAGCTCTCCAGCGCCGTCCTCGACTCGCTCGCCGCCACGCTGGTGACCAGCCGCCTGCAGCGCGACCTCACCGACTCGACCACGCAGCGCAACATCGGCGTGGGCCTCGGCCACTCGCTCCTGGCGCTCGACAACATCCAGCGCGGCCTCGCCCAGATCTCGCTCGACCGCACGGCGCTGGCGACCGACCTCGACCTCAACTGGGAGGTACTGGCGGAGGCCATCCAGACCGTGATCCGCGCGGAGGTCACCGCCGGCCGCTCCACGATCTCCGACCCGTACGCGCTGCTCAAGGAGCTGACCCGCGGCAAGCGCGTCGACCACGAGGCTCTCACGGCGTTCGTCGATGGCCTCGAGATCGGTCAGGCGGCGAAGAACCGCCTGCTGGCGCTCACGCCGGCCGGGTACGTGGGGCTGGCGTCGGAGCTGGTCGACCGGCTCTGAGGACGCAGACGGCGGGCGCCAGGGGGCTCAGTGTCCCCGGGGCTCCCGGTCGTCGCCGTCGGTCTGGTCCGGCTTCACGGCGTCACCGTGCGGAGCGTGACCGGCGGCCTTCTCCTCCGCCTCCACGTCCTGCTCGTGGATGTCCTCCACTTCGGCCGCGGTCGGCTTGAACGCGAGGGCGAACAGTGCCATCAGCACGAGCGACAGGATGAAAGCGATCCCGAGGGCGACGCCGGCGAGGATGAACTCGCGCGTCGCGATCAGGACGATGAGTCCGACGAAGACGCCGAGGCCCGCGGAGATGCCGAGCAGCTCGGCGGGCAGGAAGCGGTCGCGGCGGGTCGGCTGGAGACTGTTGGTCACGCTGGGGTCTTTCTTGTCGCGCTTCGTCACGTTCCGCTCTCCGTCCGGCGGGCAGCCGTGGCGGAGCGGGCCGCCGATCGCAGGGAGGCCGCGCCGATGCCCTGGAAGACGCCGACGATCACCGCCCAGGCCCCGAACAGGCCGATGGCGAGCACCGCGTCGGCCGGCACGAAGACGAGCACCAGGGCCAGGATCGCGGTGAGCGCCCCGGTGATGAGCCAGTCGCGCGCGGCCGCGTCGTTCCGGCGCTCGCGCACGCCGCTGTAGAGCTCAAGGATGCCGGTGAGCGCCGCCCACACGGTCACGACGTAGAGGTAGAGGCCCATCCCGCTGGTGTTGAGGGCGATGGCGAACACTCCGGCGAGGATGCCGATGCAGCCCTGCACGGCGAAGAGGGTCCGGCTGAGGCGCTTCGGGGCGAACAGGAGGCTGAGGACGCTGGTCGCGAGCCCGTCGGCCACCGCGAAGACGCCGAAGACGATGAGGCCGAACTGCGGAGTGTGCGCGTCGCGGGTGAAGGTGATGACGGCGGCCGCGGCGAGCGCGACGATCGCGCGCACGGCGGGGACGACCCAATAACGGCTCGAGTTCGGATCGCCCTGATTCTGGGGAACGGCGGGTGCCACTCGGCGACCTCTCTCAGTCAGGATTCGGTCTCAGTCTAGTCGCGGGATACCTGCGCGTTTGCCGGGCGGCAGCCTCCCGCCGCCGCTACGATCGCGCCATGCGGATCGGTTTCGGGGTGCTCCGCGCACTCGTCGCGCTACTCGTCCTCGCAGCGATCGTGGCCCAGTTCGCGACGAGCGTCCGGCTGATCGCGGACACGGGCGGCAACGTCGCAGGCTTCGTCGTGAACTTCTTCAGCTTCTTCACCATCGAGTCCAACGTCGCCTCGGTCGTCGTCCTCGGGATCGGCGCGGTGCTGCTGCTCACCCGTCGAGCCGACGATCCCAGCTGGTTCGCCGGGCTGCGCGCCGCCGTCGTCACGTACATGCTGACCACCGGGGTCGTCTACAACCTCCTGCTGCGGAACATCCCGCTCCCGCAGGGCACGACCGTCCCGTGGTCGAACGAGGTGCTGCATGTCGTTGCGCCGCTGTATCTGGTGCTGGACTGGCTGCTCGCGCCCGGCCGGATCCCGCTGCGCCGCCGCACGGTGTGGGGGATCGCGGCGTTCCCGATCGTCTGGGCCGGCTACACGCTGCTGCGCGGCCCCTTCGCGGCCGACCCCGTCACCGGGAAGCAACCGTGGTACCCGTATCCCTTCCTGAACCCTCAGACATCGGCGAACGGCTACCTGTCTGTCGCGTTCTACATCGTGCTGATCGCTGCTGTGATCCTGTGCGCGGGCTACGGCGTGGTCTGGGTGTCCCGACGCTGGCGAGCCGACCGCGCCCTCCCGGGCGACGCCACAACGGCCTGATCGCTCGACGCGGTCGGCCGGCCGCTAGGCGACGACGGGGAGCTCGTCGCCGTCCGGACGTGCCCAGGCGACGATCCCGGCGATGGCTCCGACGATGAGCACGAACGCCCCGGTCGGCAGGACGGTGGCGCTGATCGGGTGGTGCCAGCTCAGCGCGATGAGCACGCCGGCCGCGGCCCCGAAGACCGTCACGATCGAGAACGTCGCCGAGACCACGCGAGCGAGACCGGTCTGGAAGAGCGAGCGGAGGCCGAGCGCCGCGGCCAGGATGGTCCAGGTGACGGCGAGCGGCGCCACCACGACCGCGCCGAAGTCGTCGCTCAGCAGGACGCCCGGCACGACGTAGACGATGCTCGCCGCGAGCAGGAGGAGGGCGCCGACCGCCGCGAAGCCGACCAGCCGCCCGCGCTCGGACCGCAGCCGCGCGATCGGCTCGATCAGGGAGGGCCAGGTGAAGGCGAGCGCGAACGACACCACAGCGAGGGCGACGGCGCCTGCGCCTTGCAGCAACGGGATGAGGATGGTGTTCACTCTCGCATTCGACTCCGCCGGGCGGAGCCGCGCGTCCTCCCTGAGGATGATCCGCGCTTGGAGAACGCTATGCGCACGCTTTCGGGTGGCCCAGCGTCGGCGAGCCGGTCACGCCTGCTCGGCCAGCTTGCCCTTCGCGTAGCCGACGAGGGCGTTGGCGTGCCCGTGCCCCATCCCGTACTCGGACTTCAGCCAGCCGACGGCCTCCATGTGCGTGGCCCCGGTGTCCAGCCGCTCGACGACGAGGTCCAGCCACTCCTGGACCGGCCGCCCGTAGTTCTTCTCGATGCTCGGGAAGTACGACGGCGGCCCCATGACCTTCTCGCCGGGTGCGATCACGGGAGCGACGACGCGGTGCTGGGTCATGCGGGAATCCTAGCGCCGAAAAGTGCGGTCTCGACCGGGTGCCTCCCGCCCCAATAGGTTCGGGCCATGTCAGAACACGAGACGTCCTCGCCCTGGCGGCGCTTCTGGGAGAAAGGCGGCTGGTGGCGCTCGCTGCTCGTGGTCGTCGCCTACTTCGTCATCTACCAGGGCGTCCCGCTGCTGTTCGCTCCACTCTTCCCGACCGCACCCGGGCCTGCGGCCGCGATCTGGCTCTTCACGATCATCCCGATCACCTTCGGCGGTCTCGTGCTGGTCGCCTTCGCGTGGTCGCTCGGCTGGTTGCGCGAGCTGTTCGGCCCTCAACCGATCCGCGGTCGCGGCTGGATGTGGATCGCCGTCGCTGTGGTCCTGCTCTTCAACGTCCTGCGATTCGCCGCCGTGGACTACGCCAAGGCCGGGGCCGGTGTGGTCGTCGCCTGGCTGGTGGCGGGACTGTGCGTCGGCTTCGCCGAAGAGACGTTGACCCGCGGCTTCGTCGTGAACCTGATGCGCAAGCACGGGTACCGCGAGATCGCCGTAGCCTCCGTCTCGGCCGCCCTCTTCGCCGCCCTCCACGCGGGCAACCTCCTGACGGGCCAGTCGGTGTTCGCCACCGCGCTCCAGTTGCTCTACACCTTCGCGTTCGGCATCCTCATGTACCTGGCACTGCGCGTCACCGGCAACCTGGTCTGGCCGATCCTCCTGCACGCGTCGACCGACCCATCGACGTTCCTCTCCACGCTGTATCCGACACAGGGCCCGGTGGCCGCCTTCGCCGGGCTCGGAAACCCCGCTGTGATCGTCACAGGGCTCATCCTGCTCATCTTCATCCGCGGCAGGGTCTCGCAGAGCACCGCAGAAGGACTCGAAGCGCCGGCCCGAGGGTCACGCGTCTGACCCGGCCGCGTGTCACCTCTCCGTGCAGCAGAACCATTTCTGAGACGTGTCGATTTTGTACGCGCTCGCCCGTCGTACTGCTGAGTCGACATCTGACGTCGACCAGAATCAGAAGGAGTCCACCATGTCTGCTTTCGTTTTTGCTTTCCGCAACGACCCCGCCGTGAACGCCACCGAGGAGCAGGTCGCTGCCTGGGGCGCCTGGTTCCAGAACCTCGACTCGGCGCTGACCGACATGGGCAGCCGCGTCGGGGCGACCAAGCTGCTCGGAACGTCCGCCGGAGCCAACGCATTGTCCGGCTACGCGCTTGTCGATGCAGCTGACCTGACTGCGGCGACCGCGCTGGCCGAAGGATGCCCCGGCCTCTCCTACGGGGGCAGCGTCGAGGTGGGCGAAGTCATCCCGATGTAGACCAGCGCGGCGTCGACTTCCACAGCCGAACCAGCATCACATCGGCGCCATGTCCGCGAACCGGGAGTACATGCCCTGGAACGCCACCGTGACGGTCTTGGTCGGGCCGTTGCGGTGCTTGGCGACGATCAGGTCGGCCTCGCCCGCGCGGGGGTTGTCCTTCTCGTAGGCGGACTCGCGGTGGAGGAGGATGACGACGTCCGCGTCCTGCTCGATCGAGCCCGACTCGCGGAGGTCGCTCAGGGCGGGGAGCTTGTCGGCGCGCTGCTCCGGGCCACGGTTGAGCTGGGAGAGGGCGATCACGGGGACCTGCAGCTCCTTGGCGAGCAGCTTCAGCGCACGGGAGAACTCGCTGACCTCCTGCTGGCGGCTCTCGACGCGCTTGCCGCTCGTCATGAGCTGGAGGTAGTCGATGATCACCATCTTGAGGCCGACGCGCTGCTTGAGGCGGCGGCACTTGGCGCGGATCTCGACCAGCGTCATGTTCGGGCTGTCGTCGATGTAGAGCGGGGCGTCGTTGATGCGCCCGCGTGTGGAGGCGATGGTCGTCCAGTCGCGGTTGTCGACGGTGCCCTTGCGCATGTGCTGCAGCGGGACGGTGGCCTCAGCGGAGAGGAGGCGCATCGCGATCTCGCTGCGCCCCATCTCGAGCGAGAAGAAGATGGTCGGCATGTCGTGCTTGATGGCGGCGGCGCGCGCGAAGTCGAGCGCCAGCGTCGACTTGCCGAGGGCGGGGCGCGCGGCGACGATGACCATCTGACCGGGGTGGAGGCCGTTGGTCAGCTCGTCGAGCTCGGCGAAGCCGGTCGGCACGCCGGTCATCGAGCCGTCCTTGTGCTTGGCCGCCTCGATCTCGTCGATGGCGACCGTCACGGCCTCGGTGAGGGGGACGTAGTCCTCGACCTCCTGGTGGCCGGTGACGGAGTAGATCTCGGCCTGCGCGTTGTTGACGAGGTCGAGGACCTCGCCCTCCGCCTTGTAGCCCATCTGCGTGATGCGGGTGCCGGCCTCCACGAGGCGGCGCAGCAGTGCCTTCTCGGTGACGATGTTGGCGTAGTAGCCGGCGTTCGCGGCCGTGGGGACGAGGCTCGTGAGCGTGTGGAGGTACTCGGCGCCACCGGCGCGGGACAGCTCGCCCAGCTTGGTCAGCTCGTCGGTGACGGTGATGACGTCGGTCGGCTCGCCGTGCGAGTACAGCGAGAGGATCGCGTCGTAGATGATCTCGTGCTTCGGGATGTAGAAGTCCGTGCCGCGCACGACCTCGACGACGTCGGCGACGGCGTCCTTGCTGAGCAGCATGCCGCCGAGGGCGCTCTGCTCGGCGAGGAGGTCGTGTGGAGGGGTGCGCTCGGGGGAGCGGGCCTCGCCCGGCTCGCGGCTGTCGGCGAGACCGATATGGGCGATCGACACGTGCTCTCCTCAGTTCTCCTGCATCGGGCGCGCACCGGTCGATGCTCCCCCTCAAGCCTGCGCCGCCCACGTCCGGACGGCACGCGGGCACGCCGAGCGCGGCCGCTCCCGCACAGCCGTCGCGACCGTGCCGGAGAGACCGCGCCGAAGCGCGTCCGCTCGCAGACTACGGACGGCCACCGACAACGCCCCGCAGCCTTCTGCGAGCCGATCCTCGGCGGTCTTCCGTCGATGTCGCTCCACCCTACGAACCGCTCGCCGCGCCCACAACTCCACCTGTGGATAACTCTGGGGAGAATCTGGGCGAAACGCCGACGCGGCTGTGCAGAAGGTGTGGGATACGCTGTGGAAAACCGAAATTCTTTGCGACGAAACGCTGGTTTGATCAGGGCTTTTTGTTTCCACAGGCTGTGTGTAAAAAGTTCCCTGCGGCCTGTGGTCGACGCGGTCGGGCGGGGCCTGTGCACTGTGGATGGAGCCGGGGAAAACTCCGCTTAACGAGGTGTAGCGGGGGGGGGGGGCCCCCCCCCCCCCCCCGGGCAAGTCGGCGGGGCCGGGGGGGGGGGCCCCAGCAAGTCGAGGTGTGCCGCGCCGGGGGTCGGGGGGGGGCTCGGGGGGGCGGGGTGA
>NZ_JBHTXK010000002.1:0-311801 GCF_042791795.1 Leifsonia sp. NPDC056665 | reverse complement strand
TATTTTTTTTCCCACTGGTTGTGTTAAAAATGTGCCGTGGGGCGTGGGGGCGCGGGGGTGGGGGGGGGCTTGGCCCGTGTGGTTGGCCGGGGGTAAAACCCCGATAAAGGGGGGGGGGGGGGGGGCCCGCCCCCCCCGCTACACTATGCGATTCCCGTCCGCTACTTGGCGGCGACCACCTGCAGTGCGATGACGGCCGAGAGGTCGTCGTGCAGGCGGACGGTGGCCTCGTGGTCACCGGTCACCTTGATGGGGTTGGGGAGCTCGATCTTGCGCTTGTCGAGCTCGCCGATGCCGGCGGCCTTGACCGCGTCGGCGACGTCGCCCGTCTTCACGGAGCCGAACAGACGGCCCTCGCGGCCGGCCTTGACGACCAGCTTGACGCGGGTCGCCTCGAGCTTCGCCTTGAGGTCCTGAGCGGCCTCGATCGTGTGCAGCTCGCGAGCGGCGCGGGCCGCCTTGATCTGATCGACCTGCTTCTCGCCACCACGGCTCCACACGATGGCGAAGCCCTGGGGGACGAGGTAGTTGCGTGCGTAGCCGTTCTTGACGTCGACGACGTCACCGGCGGAGCCGAGGCCGGTGACCTCGTGCGTGAGAATAACCTTCGACATTCTGTCCCTACTCCTTAACGGCCAGAGCCGGCGTAGGGGAGGAGTGCCATCTCGCGCGCGTTCTTGACTGCGCGGGCGATGAGGCGCTGCTCCTGCACGGAGACACCGGTGATGCGGCGGGCGCGGATCTTTCCACGCTCGGAGATGAACTTCCGCAGGGTGGCGACGTCCTTGTAGTCAATGACGCCGACGCGGACGGACTTCGCCGGTGCGGCGTTCTTCCCGTCCTTGCCCTTGCGGATCGGCTTGCGGCGGTCGCCGCTCGACTTTCCAGCCATGATTTCCTTTGCTTTCCGCCTGACGTGGCCGCGGCCGGTCAGGCAAACTCAGTTGGAGGGACCCTTTAGAACGGGGTCTCGTCGTTGTAGGAGCCCGGAGTGTTCCAGACGTCGGCGCCCGCGGACGGGTCCGCCGGCGCGGAAGCGGCCCACGGCTCCTCGACGGCGGGAGCACCGCCACCGAAGCCACCACCGGGGCCACCAGGGCCACGACCCGACGACTGCGCACGGGTCACCTGAGCGGTGGCGTACCGCAGCGACGGCCCGATCTCATCGATCTCGAGCTCGATGGAGGTGCGCTTCTCGCCCTCCTTCGTCTCGTAGGAGCGCTGCTTGAGACGCCCCTGAGCGATGACGCGGGACCCCTTGGTCAGCGAACCAGCGACGTGCTCGGCGAACTCACGCCAGACGCTCGCGCGCAGGAAGAGAGCCTCACCGTCCTTCCAGTCGTTCGCCTGACGGTCGAACGTGCGGGGAGTGGATGCGATGGTGAAGTTGGCGACAGCCAGCCCGTTCTGCGTGTAGCGCAGCTCGGGGTCGGCCGTGAGGTTGCCCACCACGGTGATGACGGTCTCGCCGGCCATGGGACTAGGCGCCGGCCTTCTCGGGGGCGGCAGCCTTCTCGGCGACAGCAGCCTTCTCGGCGGCAGCGGCCTTGTCGGCGGAGGTGGACGCCTTGCGGGCGGCCTTCTCGTCTGCGCGCTTCTGAGCGGCCGCGACCTGGGCGATGGCCTCTTCGGCACGGAGCACCTTGGTGCGCATGACGGCCTCGCTGAGCTTCAGCTGGCGGTCGAGCTCCTTCGTGGTTTCACCGGTCGCGGTGAGCTGCACGACGGCGTAGATGCCCTCGGACTTCTTGTTGATCTCGTACGCCAGGCGACGACGACCCCAGATGTCGATGTTGTCGACAGATCCGCCGTCGTTGCGAACGACGTTGAGGAACTTGTCGAGGCTCGGAGCTACGGTGCGCTCATCGATCTCGGGATCGAGGATGACCATCAACTCGTACTGATGCATGACTAACCCACCTCCTCTGGTCTCAGCGGCTGCAGACGTTCTGCAGCAGGAGGGTTTGACATCTGTTGCGTAGGCAGGACTCTGCCAGGGCAACTTATCTAGGGTAGCGGATGCGCTGGTCCCGCGCCAACCGGGGCGCTGGGTGGTGGTGTCTGCGACGGTCTCTGCGATGCTCATGCGTCCAGCCTCGCGATGAGGGGAGGCCTTCGGGACGGCGTGCGCTGATCTGTGGACAACTCGTCCGGGTGCCGACTCTGTGGAGGAGCAAAGCCCCGGAGGACCAAAGCCCTGGAGGACCGAAGCTCCGGAGGCCTACCGCGCCTCCCACCACGCGAGCAGCCGCCGCGTGGCCTCCTCCTCGCCGAGCGGTCCTTCATCGAGCCGCAGCTCCAGGAGGAAGGAGAGCGCCTGACCGACGTCGCGTCCGGGCCTCAGCCCCAGCAGCCGCATCACCTGCTCCCCGTCGAGGTCGGGCCGGACGGCGTCCAGCTCCTCTTGCGCCTTCAGCTCGGCGATCCGCTGCTCGAGGTCGTCGTACGCGAAGCCGAGCCGATCGGCCTTGCGCCGGTTGCGCGTGGTCACGTCCGCACGGGTCAGCATGTGCAGGCGCTCCAGCTCGCCGCCGGCGTCGCGCACGTACCGGCGGACGGCCGAGTCGGTCCAGTGCGCGTCGGAGTACCCGAAGAAGCGGAGGTGCAGCTCGATGAGGCGCGCGACCGCGTCGATCGTGGCCTTGTCGAAGCGCAGGGCGGTCAGCCGCTTCTTGGCGAGCTTCGCCCCGACGACGTCGTGGTGATAGAAGGAGACGGCGCCGCCGGGCTCGAACCGCCGCGTCGCGGGCTTGCCGATGTCGTGCAGGAGCGCGGCGATCCGCAGCACCAGGTCGGGCGCCGTGCCGGGGTGGCGCTCCTTCTCGTAGCCGATCGCCTGGTCGAGCACGGTCAGGCTGTGCTGGTACACGTCCTTGTGGTGGTGGTGCTCGTCCACCTCCAGCCGCAGCGCCGGCAGCTCCGGCAGCACCTGGTCGGCGAGCCCGGAGTCCACCAGGAGCTCGATGCCGGGCCGCGGGTCGTCGGACGCCAGCAGTTTCGTGAGCTCGTCCCGCACGCGCTCGGCACTGACGATGCCGATGCGCTCGGCCATGTCCGCCATCGCCTCGCGCGTCTGGTCGTCGACGGCGAAGCCGAGCTGGGAGGCGAACCGGGCGGCCCGCATCATCCGCAGCGGGTCGTCGCCGAACGAGACCTCCGGGCTCGACGGCGTGGTGATGCGCCGGGCCAGGAGGTCCTCCACGCCGCCGGACGGGTCCACCAGCCGCACCTCCGGGATGCGGAGGGCGAGCGCGTTGACCGTGAAGTCCCGGCGCAGCAGGTCGCCCTCGAGCGTGTCCCCGAACTCCACCTCCGGCTTGCGCGTCGCGCCGTCGTAGTTGTCGCTGCGGTAGGTCGTGATCTCGACCGTGTCGTCGCCGAAGCGCGCCCCGATCGTCCCGAACGCGCGGCCGATGTCCCACACGGCGTCGGCGATCGGCCGGACGACGCCCAGGATGTCGTCCGGGCGCGCGTCGGTGGTGAAGTCCAGATCATGCACCTCGCGGCCCAGGAGGGCGTCGCGCACGGGGCCTCCCACGAGCGACAGCTCGAAGCCGGCTGCGGCGAACGCCCGGGCGAGCCGATCGACCGTCGGGGTCGCCGCGAGGGCGCCGAGGCGGTCGAGGGATTCGGCGACGGACTGCATGGTCACTCAGTTTAATGGGAGGCCGAACGCGCTGCTCGCGTCGGCGCGAGGCCGCGTGCTCGCCGGGCTCTCACAGGGGGCGGCCCCTAGACTCGTCGACATGGAGGCGGAACCGGTATCGTGCGTCGGCGCATGAGCGCATCCGGCTTCACCCTCCGGGGTGCGCGACTGCCTGCTGCCCTGATCGGCGCAGGGGTCGCCGTCCTCGCCCTGCTCGCCGGTCCCGGCGCGAGCCCGGCGGCAGCGTCCTCCGGCCCCGCGTCCATCGCCGCGGCTTCCGTCCGCACGGCGACGAACGCCTCGATCAACGCGTCCCTCACCGCCGACAACGGCGGGGTGCTCGCGCCGGGGCAGGAGCTGGTCGCCTCCGTCACGGTGACCAACCCGACGGACACCGCCTACACGGCCGGCTCGGTCGGGCTGTGGCTCGACCCGCAGCCGCAGAAGACGCGAGCGGATCTCGCCTCCTGGCTCACCTCGACCGATGCGGTCTCGAACCGCGTCGACCTCGGCAAGGCGCCCCTCCCCATCCTCGAGCCGGGCTCCAGCGTCGTGGTGCGCGTGAACGTGCCGACGGCGGCCGTCCCGTTCGCCACCAGGACCACCTCGGCCGTCTACGGGCTCGGCGCCACGGTCGACATCGGCCCGGCGGTCGCGAACGCCCGGGGATCGGTCGTCTGGAGCCCCGGGGATGCAGCGACGCGCTCCACGGTCGGCGTCGTGATGCCGATCGTGAGCCCGTCGACCGGTGACGGCCTCATCGCCGCGCAGGATCTGGCCACCTACACGGCGCCGAACGGCGTGCTGACCCGCGACCTCGACGGCCTCCAGAACCATGCGACCGTCGCGATCGGCATCGATCCGATGATCCTCGCGTCCATCCGCGCGCTCGGCAATTCCGCGCCCTCCAGCGCGACGGCGTGGCTCGACCGGCTGAGCGCCCTCCCGAACGACACCTTCTCACTCGGTTACGGTGACGCGGATGTCGCCGGCCAGATCCAGTCGGGCCTTCCCGCGCCGCTGCAGCCGACGGCGCTGGGCTACGCGCTCGACCCCAAGAACTTCTCGCCGACCCCGTCGGCGATCGGGGAGCCGCAGAACCCGACATCCACTCCCGCGGCGACGCCCAGCCCGACGCCCACGCCCGGCACAGGGACGGCGCTCCCCACCCTCGACCGGCTGCTGGCCTGGAACTACAGCCTCCGCGGCGTCGCGTGGCCCGGCGACGACACCCTCCGCTCGGCCGACCTCGCCCCCCTCGCGGCGGCAGGCCTCGGGACCGTCGTCGTGTCGGGCAGCAACACCAATGCCGACAAGCTCGACTCGACCCCGAACGCGCCGCAGCACAGCGGATCGTCGACGCTCGCGGTCTCCGATCAGCGGCTCTCCGAGGCGCTCCGCCAGGCCGTCTCGGCGCCGAGCGACCTCGCCTGGAACGCCGCGATGTCGAAGCTGAACGCGCAGCTCCAGCTCATCAGCGCGGAGGGCACGACGCCGCGCCACCTGCTCCTCGCGCTCGACCGCTCCTGGCCGTCGAGCGGGACGCAGCTCCAGCGCACGCTGGACGCCCTGTTCACCAGCCCGTTCGCGGCTCCGTCGACGTTCCCCGCCCTGCTGTCGTCCGCGCCGTCGTCCGAGCTCGCGATGACCGACGCCCCCGAGTCGCCGACCCGGATCGACAGCATCCACCTCCTGCTGCAGGACGAGAAGTCGATCGACGCGTTCGCGACCATCCTCAGCGACCCGCCGACGCTCACCGGGCAGACCCGCGCGCAGTTGCTCACGCTCCTCGCGGTCTCCTGGCAGAACCCGCGCACCCAGTGGAGCACGGCGGTCAGCTCGAGCAGACAGGCGACGGTCAAGACCCTCCACTCGGTCCACATCCTGCCCACCGAGAACGTGAACCTGGTGAGCGCGCAGGGGTCGATTCCGTTCACGGTCAGCAATGAGTTGAGCACGGAGGCGGTCACGGTCGTGCTCAGCGCGTCGCCGTCGAACAGCCGCCTGGAGATCGACGCGCCGACCACGAAGACCATCCCGCAGGACTCGCGTGCGACGATGCTCGTGCCGGTGAAGGCCAAGGTCGGAAACGGCCAGGTCATCCTGTCCCTGCAGCTCTACAGCCCGACGGGCGTGCCGATCGGCGACACCAGCTCGGTCACGGTGGATGTGCACGCCGATTGGGAGGGCATCGGGGCGCTGATCTTCGGCGGCCTGCTCGTGCTGCTGTTCGGCTTCGGGATCGTGCGGAACATCCTGCGCCGGCGTGACCAGCGCCGGAAGGCCGAGGACGAGGCTATGACGCAGGACGAGGCTGCGACGGAGGACGAGAATGGCTCAGACGCCACTGCCGGCGACGCCTCCGGTGACACAGCGGAAGCGGACACCCACCCCGCCCAGGGAGGCGCCGATGGCTAGCGTCGGCCGGGCGAGCGCAATGCTCGCGTCCGGCACCTTCGTGTCACGCCTCCTCGGGTTCGGCAGGGCGTGGCTGCTCGTCCAGGCGATCGGCCTGTCCAGCATCGCCGCGAACGCGTACAACACCGCCACGATCGTGCCGAACAGCGTGTACGCCATCATCGCCCAGGGCATCCTCAACGCGATCCTGGTGCCGCAGATCGTGCGCGCCTCGGTCAACCCCGACGGTGGACGCGCCTACATCAACAAGCTCATCACGCTCGGGATGGTGGTGTTCGCGGGGGTGGCCGCCGTCGCCACGCTGCTCTCCCCGGTCCTGATGTCCCTCTACGGCCTGCGCGGGGCCCAGGCGGAGCTCGCGACCGCCTTCGCGTACTGGTCGCTGCCGCAGATCTTCTTCCTCGGGCTGTACACCCTGCTTGGGGAGGTCCTGAACGCGCGCAAGTCGTTCGGTCCGTTCACCTGGGCGCCGGTGATCAACAACCTCGTCGGCGTCGTCATGCTCGGCGTGTTCGTGCTCGCCTTCGGCGCCTACGCCACGGGGAACAACCATCCGGTGTGGTCGCCGGGGATGGTGGCGCTGCTCGCCGGCGGGGCGACGCTGGGGCTGGCGGCGCAGGCGCTCGTGCTCTTCCTCTTCTGGCGCCGGATCGGCCTCCGTTTCCGCTTCGACTTCGGCTGGCGCGGGGTGAACCTCGGCTCGGCGGGCAAGGCAGCGGGCTGGACCTTCGCGATGCTCATCGCCACGCAGATCGCGGGACTCGTGGAGACCAACGTCGCCAACTCGGTCGGTACGGGGCACGCCGGCTCGTTCGCGATGACGAACGCCTGGCTCGTCTTCATGCTCCCGCACGGCATCATCGCCGTGTCGATCGTGACCGCCTTCTACACGCGGATGGCGGAGCACGCCCACCGCGGAGCCATCGACTCCTTCCGCGACGACTTCTCGAGCGCCGCACGGTCGATCATGTTCCTGATCGTGCTGGCGTCGGCCGTGCTGATCGTCCTCGCCTATCCCGTCGCCCGGGTCTTCACCTCGTCCTACCAGTCGATGGGCAACGTGCTCATCGCCTACCTCATCGGACTGGTCCCGTTCTCTCTCGTGTTCATGGCCCAGCGCGCCTTCTACTCGCTCGGGGACACCCGGACGCCGTTCATGTTCACCCTCGTGCAGACGGTGGTGATCATCGTGGGCGTGCTCGCGTGCTTCTCGGTGCCCGCGGACTTCCGCGCCGCCGCCATCGCCTTCGTGGTCTCCGGCGCGAGCGTCGTGCAGGCGGGCCTGGCGTTCGCGTTGCTGCGCCGCCGCACCGGGGGAGTGGACGGCCGGCGCATCCTGGACGGGATGTGGCGCTTCCTCGTCGCCGGAGTCGCGTCGATGGTCGCCGGCGGCGGGTTCCTCGTCATCCTCGGGGGAGTGGGCCACGGCTCCTTCCCGGTGAGCGGTCCGGTCGCCGCCGTCGTCTCGTCGGCGATCGTCGGCGTGATCATGCTCGTCGTCTACGTCGGCTTCCTCGCCATCCTGCGTTCGAGCGATCTGGAGGCCGGTCTCGCGCCCGTTCTGGAGCGCGCCGCGGCCCGTTCCTCCGCTCGCAGGTGACACGGAATAGCATCCGCCTAGGATGTGTTCTACAGGGCGGTGTCTCCGGACGGAGCACCGCAGACCATCAAGGAGTTCCTCCGTGCGGCAGATCATCATCATCGGTTCCGGCCCAGCCGGTTACACGGCGGCCATCTACGCCGCTCGCGCCAACCTCAAGCCGCTGCTGATCGCCTCCTCCGTCGAGGCCGGCGGCGAGCTGATGAACACCACGGAGGTCGAGAACTTCCCCGGCTTCCCCGACGGTGTCATGGGCCCCGACCTCATGTTCAAGATGCAGGCGCAGGCCGAGAAGTTCGGCACGGACATCGTCCTCGACGACGTCGTGTCCGTCGACCTCTCCGGCGACGTCAAGACGGTCACACTCGGCTCCGGCGACGTCCATGAGGCGCTGTCGGTCATCTTCGCCACGGGCTCCGCGTACCGCAAGCTCGGGCTGGAGGACGAGGAGCGCCTGTCCGGTCACGGCGTCTCCTGGTGCGCCACCTGCGACGGGTTCTTCTTCCGTGAGCGCACGATCGCCGTCGTCGGCGGCGGCGACTCGGCGATGGAGGAGGCGACCTTCCTGACCCGCTTCGCGGACAAGGTGTACGTCATCCACCGCCGCGACTCGCTCCGCGCCTCCAAGATCATGCAGGAGCGCGCGTACGCCAACGAGAAGATCGAGTTCGTCTGGAACTCGGAGGTCGTCGGCATCAGCGGCGACGAGCAGGTGCGCGCGGTGACGCTGCGCAACCTGGAGACCGGCGAGCAGAGCGAGCTGGAGCTGCAGGGCCTGTTCATCGCGATCGGCAACGACCCGCGGGTCCATCTGGTCCACGGCCAGCTCGACCTCACTCCGGAGGGGACCATCGCGGTCGCCGGCCGGAGCTCCAAGACGAAGGTCGCGGGCGTGTTCGCCGCGGGCGACGTGGTCGACCCCACCTACCGCCAGGCGGTCACCGCCGCTGCGTCGGGTACGGTCGCCGCGCTCGACGCCGAGCACTACCTCACGACCCTCCCCAAGGACCTGCTGGAGCGCGCGGCGGAGGGCGCGTCCGGCGATCTCGAACTCACGACCACCGCATAAGGAGAATCAGCAACTATGTCAGCAGCACGTTCCGTGACGGACGCCACTTTCGAGCAGGACGTCCTCAGCAGCGGAAAGACCGTCCTCGTCGACTTCTGGGCCGAGTGGTGCGGTCCGTGTCGCGCCGTGGGCCCGATCCTCGACCAGATCGCCGCCGAGCACGCGGACAAGATCGAGATCGTCAAGCTCAACGTGGACGAGAACCCGCAGACCGCTGCGAAGTACCAGATCACGTCCATCCCCGCGATGAAGGTCTACCAGGGTGGCGAGGTCGTCAAGACCGTCATCGGCGCCAAGCCGAAGCCCGCCCTCGAGGCCGACCTGGCCGCCTACCTCGCGTAGCGCGACAGCCAGACAGCTTCCACACACTGTCAGACCCGTCCGGCGCTCATCCGCCGGGCGGGTCTTTCGTGTATCCGGGAGTCGGCTCGATTTCCAGCGGGATACGTGCCACCCCTAGCATGAATGAACGACACGAGAAACGGACGATTCGTGACAGAACAGGGCAGCCCTCGCCAGCAGGGCAACAATCTGGACCCGTGGTATCACCACTACGCACAGCGCACCAGCGGCCTGGCCGCCAGTGAGGTCCGAGCCCTGTTCGCCGTCGCCAGCCGCCCCGAGGTGGTCTCGCTGGCCGGCGGCATGCCGTACGTCGCGGCACTCCCCGAGGATCTGGTCGTCGGGGCGATGGACCGGGTGATGCGCGAGCAGGGTCCGGTCGCCCTCCAGTACGGGTCCGGCCAGGGCGTTCCGGCGCTGCGGGAGCAGATCCTGGAGGTGATGGCGCTCGAGGGGATCAGCGGCAGCGCCGACGACGTCATCGTGACGACCGGCTCGCAGCACGCGCTCGAACTGTTCAGCAAGCTGTTCATCGACCCGGGCGACGTCGTGCTGGCCGAAGGCCCCAGCTACGTGACGGCGATGGTCATCTTCCGCTCGTACCAGGCGGAGGTCGACCACATCCCGATGGACGAGCACGGGCTCATCCCGGAGGCTCTGCGCGAGCACATCGCGCGGCTGAAGGCAGCGGGCCGGCGGGTGAAGTTCCTCTACACGGTGCCGACCTTCCACAATCCGGCCGGAGTCACCCTGTCCTGGGAGCGGCGACTCGAGATCCTCGAGATCGCCCGCCAGAACGACATCCTGGTGCTGGAGGACAACCCGTACGGGCTGCTCTACTTCGGTGAGAAGCCTCCTGCCGCGATGCGGTCCGTCGAGCGCGAGGGCGTCGTCTACTTGGGCACCTTCTCGAAGACCCTCGCGCCCGGGTTCCGGGTCGGCTGGGCGCTCGCTCCCCACGCCATCCGGGAGAAGCTCATCCTCGCCAACGAGGCGGCCGTGCTCAGCCCGAGCTCGTTCAGCCAGCTCGTCATCTCGGAGTATCTGCGCGACGCCGACTGGCGCGGCCAGATCGACACGTTCCGCGGTGTGTACCGGGAGCGCAAGGAGGCCATGATCTCCGCGCTCGAGGAGTACCTCCCCGAGTTGTCCTGGACGAACCCGAACGGCGGGTTCTACGTGTGGCTCACCCTGCCGTCGCACCTCGACTCCAAGGCCATGCTGCCGCGCGCCGTGACCGAGCTCGTCGCGTACACGCCGGGCACCGCGTTCTACGGGGACGGGTCGGGCGCGCAGAACATCCGGCTGTCGTTCTGCTACCCGACGCCGGAGAGCATCAAGGTCGGGGTCCGCCGGCTCGCCAACGTCATCAACGGCGAGCAGGACCTCCTGGACACCTTCGCCGGCACCGGTCCGCTCACCGCGTCGCGCGCGAGCCGCACCAGCCCGAACCCGCCGACGGATCTGCGCTGACCGACGCGTCAGACAGCGTCCATCACGCCCCGCCAGTGCATCCATTGCCGAAGAAAGAGCAGATCATGGCCGAAAAAGAACCACTCGACATCGTCGTTCTCGCCGGCGGCATCTCGCACGAGCGCGACATCTCGCTGCGCAGCGGACGACGTGTCGCCGACGGCCTCCAGTCGTTCGGGCACCACGTCACCGTGCGCGAGCCGGACGGCGCGCTGCTCGGATTCCTCAAGGAGAGCCGCCCAGACGTCGTCTGGCCGGCGCTCCACGGATCGAGTGGTGAGGACGGCGCCCTCCGTGCGCTGCTGGAACTCGCCGGCGTGCCGTTCGTCGGGTCGACCACCGACGCCGCCCGGCTCGCCTGGTCGAAGCCGTCCGCCAAGACCGTCGTATCCCGTGCCGGCGTCGCCACTCCCGCCTCGGTCACGCTTCCGAAGGAGACCTTCCGGGAGCTCGGCGCCAACAGCGTACTGGCGACGGTGCTCGGCGCATTCGACGTCCCCCTCGTGGTGAAGCCGGCCCACGGCGGCTCGGCGCAGGGTGTCTCGATCGTCACAGCTGCTGAGGAGCTCCCGCGGGCGATGGTCGACGCGTACACGTATGCCGATGTCGCCCTGATCGAACGGAAGGTCGCCGGTGTGGAGGTCTCTGTCGCCGTGCTCGACACCGGCGACGGTCCGGTCGCGCTTCCGCCGGTGGAGATCGAGCCGATCGAGGGCACCTACACGTTCGATGCGCGTTACAACGCGGGGGAGACCCGGTTCTATGTGCCCGCGCGGCTAGACGAGGCGACCGCCGAGGCGGTCTCGGCCGCGGCGACCACAGCACATGCCGCGCTCGGCCTCCGGCACCTGTCCCGGGTCGACCTGATCGTCGATGCGGCCGGCGTCCCGTGGTTCCTGGAGGCGAATGTGTTGCCGGGTCTCACCGAGACGTCGATCATGCCCCAGGCAATCGCGGCGTCGGGTCGGGACCTCGGGGATGTCTACGCGACGCTCGCGGCAGCGGCGATCGCGGACGCGGGGGAGTAATCGGGGGTTTCACGTGAAACGGGGGAGGCTGAGTCAGCCTCCCCCGTTATTCGTATTCGTGGGGTTTCACGTGAAACGGACCGGTGAACTGTAGGTCGGCTGGCCGATTTCGTCCAGAATCCGGTTCAGGTCCTGAATCGTGGCAAAATCCACCACGATCTGGCCTTTTCGTGCACCCAGGCTGATCTTGACGCGGGTATTCAGCCGATCACCGAGACGCTCGGCGACCTCATCCAGGTGTCCGCGGTGCTTGCCGGGGGAGGCCTTGGTCCGGGCCGGCTTCGGCGACCTGCTTGCTACGGCCTCAGCCGCGCGAACCGAGAGGTCCTCGTTCACGATCTTGTCGGCCAGCCGCACCATCGCGTCCTCGTCGCCGCCGACTGAGAGGATCGCGCGAGCGTGTCCCGCGCTCAGGACGCCGGCCGCCACGCGCGACTGCACCGGCGCCGGAAGCTTCAGCAGGCGGATCGTGTTGGTGATCTGCGGGCGCGACCGCCCGATCCGGGTCGCGAGCTGCTCCTGCGTGATCCCGAAGTCCGCAAGGAGCTGCTGGTAGGCCGACGCCTCCTCGAGCGGGTTGAGCTGCGACCGGTGCAGGTTCTCCAGGAGGGCATCCCGCAGCATGTCCTCATCGGCCGTGTCCTTGATGACCGCCGGAATGCTGTCGAACCCGAGCTCCTTGGTCGCCCGCAGCCGCCGCTCGCCCATGATGAGCTCGTACTTGTCCACCTCGCCGGCAATCGGACGGACGACCACGGGCTGGAGCACACCGACCTCGCGGATGCTCGCCACGAGCTCGTCCAGCGCATCGCGGTCGAACTCGACGCGCGGCTGCGCAGCGTTGGGCACGATGTCAGCGGGGGAGAGGTTCGCGAGCCGGGCGCCGGGGACCGCCACGAGCTCCGCCGTCGCCACCGCGGACGTCTCCGGGAAGAAGACATCCACCGGTCGCGACGACTGGTCGCTAATGGGGATGAGTGCGCCGATACCGCGTCCCAAACCAGTGCGCTTCGCTGCCATTAGCGGGGTACTCCTCTTCGTGCGATTTCAGCGGCCGCCTCGAGGTACGAAAGCGAACCGGACGAGTTCGCGTCATAGCTGATGACGCTCTGCCCATAGCTCGGTGCCTCCGATATCCGCACAGAGCGCGGAATAATCGTCTCGAGGACCTCGTCGGGGAAGTGTTGCCGGACATCATCCGCGACCTGATGGGCGAGGTTGGTCCGGGAGTCGTACATGGTCAGCAGGATCGTCGACACCTGCAGCTTCGGGTTGAGGTGCCGCTCGATGAGCTGGATGTTCTTCAGGAGCTGGCTCAGCCCCTCGAGCGCGTAGTACTCGCACTGAATCGGGATGAGCACCTCAGTGGCAGCGACGAAGGCGTTGATGGTGAGCAACCCGAGCGAGGGCGGGCAGTCGATGAGGACGTAGTCGATGTCGAACTCGTCCAGGAAACGACTGAGCGCACGCGACAGGCGCTGTTCACGGGCGACCATCGAGACGAGCTCGATCTCGGCGCCGGCGAGGTCGATGGTCGCGGGAATCACGAAGAGCCCATCGAACTCCGGGCTCTTCTGGATGACCTCCTCGAGCTCTTTGTCGTTGACGATCACGTCGTAGACGCTCGGAGTGCCCTCCCGATGCTCCACGCTCAGTGCGGTGGAGGCGTTCCCCTGCGGGTCGAGGTCGATCGCAAGGACCCGCGCGCCGGATTTTGCCAGGGCTGCAGCGAGGTTCACGACCGTGGTCGTCTTTCCGACGCCACCCTTCTGATTGGAGATCGTGAAGATCCGAGTTCGTGACGGCAACGGCAGCGTCGTTGAAGCGATGGCTTGTCTCCTCCTGGCCAGATCCTGCATTTCCCGCGCAAGGGGCGTCGACGCATCGAAGGTGATTTCACCCACCTCAACGGGAGCATCCTGGTCGGGTTGTTTCACGTGAAACCTCGTTGCTTGGTACGGTGTACGGCCTCGCCGCGGGGAGATGCTGGAACGCGGTGCGAACCACTCGTCAACTCTAGCTTGACTGTCCGACGACACCCTTCAGCATCGCGGAAGCTGTGGAGAACGCAGATATCCTCAGCGAACCTTTGCCCGAATGACCCGGGTGACATCATCGAGGACGCCCTCACCCAGGGTCAGGACCTCGACGTCATGGACGCCGTACTTACGCATCTCTTTGGAGGCCGCTTGTACCTCTGCGGGCGCACCAGCGCCCTTCATCAGCACCAGTTCACCGCCAGCGCGAACCAGGGGAGCGGTCAGCGGAATGAGTTTGCGGAACGCGCTCACGGCTCGGGCGGTGACCTGGTCCAGCGGCTCCGTCAGCCGTGCGTCCTCGGCCCGATCGCGCACGACGGCCACATTGCTGAGTCCGAGCTCGTCCACCTGCTCATTCAGCCAGGCGACGCGGCGCTCCATCGGCTCGATGAGCACGAAATCAACGTCGGGTCGAGCAATGGCAAGCACGAGTCCGGGCAAGCCGGCGCCGCTTCCGACATCCCCAACGCGTCCCGGCTTGAGGAGCGGTGCGACGATCGCGCAGTTCAGGATGTGACGCGACCAGATGCGGGGGAGTTCAAGGGGTCCGATCAACCCACGCTCTTCGCCCTGTGCAACAAGGTTGGCCGTAAATGAGCGAGCGACGTCGATTCGCTCACCGAAGAGGGTTCCAGCGACCGCGGGTTCGGTCTCGACGGAATCAGTCACCGTTTCACGTGAAACTACGCGGGGGTGATGACGGTGTGGCGGTCACGACCCTCGCCGCGGGAGTTGGACACGTAGCCTCGCTCGGACACGATGTCGTGCACGAGCTTGCGCTCGTAGGACGACATCGCGGGCAGCGAAGCCTCGGCCGAACCTTCCTCCAGTCGCGCGATCGCCCGGTCAACGAGGGTGGCGAGCTCCGCCTGGCGCGCGTCGCGCGAGCCGGCGATGTCGAGGATCAGCCGGGAGAATCCGCCCGTCTGGTTCTGAACTGCAAGACGGGTCAGCTCCTGGAGTGCCGCGACCGTGTCGGGCTTCGACAGGAGGCGGAGGTTGGTGCCTTCTTCAGCATTCACCGAGATGTACGCGCGCCCGTTGCGGGTGTCGATGTCGATGTCGCCATCGATGTCGGCGATGTCCAGCAGCTCCTCGATGTAGTCCGCGGCGATGTCGCCTTCACGGTCGAGGTCGGCAGGGGGCGTCGTCTCGGCGTCGCCGTCCACGTCTGGGGTGATGGGGGAGTGGACGGCTTCCTCCTCGGAAGGCGTGAACTCGGTCTGCACGTCGGTCATATCCCTACTTCTTTCCGGCCTGCTTCTTCGCGCGGTTCTTGTTCACCGGCTGCACGCGCTGCGTGGTCACCGGCTTCTGCGGCACTTCGTCCACCTGGAGAACGATGGCGCCGTCCTGCACCAGCTTGCCCTTACGGGCCAGGCGGGCCTCGCGTGCCTTGGCCGCGTCGGATCCCGGCGTCGGCAGGTTGCGGATCACGAGGAACTGCTGACCCATCGTCCAGAGGTTCGAGGTCAGCCAATAGAACATGACGCCGAGCGGGAACGCGTAGCCGGAGAACAGGAACACGAAGGGGAGCAGGTAGAGCAGGATGCGCTGCTGCTTGAACTGCGGGCTCGCCTTGGTCTCCGGCGACATGTTCTTGGAGACGATCTGGAGCTGGGTGAGGAACTGCGATCCCGTCATCAGCACGACCATGATCGCGGCGATCACCATGACGGCGACCTGAGGCGGGTTGGCGTGCTGGGCGCCCGAGAAGCTCTGGTGCAGCGGGGCCACGCCGAACAGTGTCGCGCTGCCGAACTGCTCGGCGAGCGTCGCATTCAGCGGGCCGACGCCGGCCTTGCCGCTCTGGGCGCCGTTGAGCACCTGGAACAGCGCGAAGAACACCGGCATCTGCAGCAGCAGCGGGAGGCACGAGCTCAGCGGGTTGGTGCCCGTCTTCTTGTAGAGCTCCATCGTCTCGCGCGACATCGCCTCGCGGGAGAACTGGTCCTTCTTGCCCTTGTACTTGTCCTGGATCTTCTTGAGCTGCGGCGCGATCTCCAGCATGCGTCGCTGGTTCTTGATCTGCCGGACGAAGATCGGGATGAGGGCCGCGCGCACGACGACGGTCAGGCCGACGATGGACAGCACCCAGGTGATACCTGCCGCCGGGTCCATACCGATGTTGCTGAACACCCAGTGCCAGGCGACGAGGATGAGCTCCACGACCCATTTGATGGGCCAGAGGATGGTACCGAAAATGTCAGGCATGTTGGGGTGCTAGGCCTTTCCCTGGCTGATGGCGACGACGAATCCGAACGGAGTGACCCGGTAGCGGTGCTTCTTCTTGAGGGGGACGTCATCGACCCCTCCGGCTGCCCACGGGTGGCAGCGCGCGATCCGGCGGACGCCGAGCGCGCTCCCGATGATCACTCCATGCTCCTGAATCGCCTGCAGAGCATAGGCGGAGCACGAGGGGTAGTACCGGCAGACATCGCCGTACAGCGGGGAGATCACCCCTCGGTACGCCCGAAGCACCAGCACGGCAGCGTTCCTCGGAGCGAGGAGCACAGCTGCGATCGCGGTGTTCATGGACGGACGTTGCCTTCGGTGGTGTCCCGTGGACGGTTGTCGCGCGGACTGGTGGTGTGACGGCTGAGGAAACGGTCGGTGGCCCGCGAGACCTCACCGTGCAGATTAGCCCACGTCAGGTGGGCGGACGCTGGCAATGCCCGGATCACCACATCGATGCCGGCGCCGTCGGCGACCGCCGGCGACAGGTGGGGGAGGAGGTCGTACGCCGCGGCTTTGAGCCGACGCCGCACGCGGTTGCGGACGACCGCGTTCCCGACCGCCTTGCTCACGATGAAACCGAATCGCACCACGTCGGAGTCGCGGTTGAAGCGGACGTACGCGATCGTGCTCGCTTCGTTGAAGCGAGCACCTCGTCGCACGGTCGCCCGGTACTCCGCGCCCCGCGTGATGCGATGGTTCTTCGCGAGCACGCGCCGCGACCTACGCCGGAAGGGGCTCTGACCCGGAGGGGGTCAGGCCGAAAGCTTCTCGCGGCCCTTGGTGCGGCGCGCCGACAGGATAGCGCGGCCGGCGCGCGTGCGCATGCGGAGGCGGAAACCGTGGGTCTTCGCGCGCTTACGGTTGTTCGGCTGGAACGTTCTCTTGCTCATATCAATCTCCGTGGTGGTCTCTTCACAGGCCGGTGCTGAAAGGATTTCGGCCAGCACGGGGAGGCCAGGAAAGTTTCTGGGCAGCCGAAACGGCTGAAGTCAACTTATTAAAACTACGTCCTGAGGCAACCGAGGTCAAACCGATCGCCCCGAAACCCTTGATTATGCACGCGATTAGCAGGAAGCGCGTGAGCGACGCGCCGGAGTATTCCGGGAACCGAATTTGATCCACACCTGTGGACAAGTTAGCGTGAACCCCAAAGTTATCCCCAGGCCATCCCAAAAACGGCTGGAGATCGCTACGGTATTGCACACACAGCGGTGGATAACTCTGTGAATACCCCACGGCGGCATCCTTGCCGCCAGCCCAGCGCGAGTTACACGGGGGACGACTCGTCTCGCGCCGGGCCGACGGCATCCACGAAATTCGAAGACGGGGAACGATGGCAGGCGGCGAAGAGTCCATTTCTGCGGCATGGCAGAGCGTGCTCGACAATCTCGAGACGGACGACCGCATCACCCCGCAGTTGCACGGCTTCCTCAGCCTGGTCGAGCCCAAGGGCATCATGGCCGGCACCTTCTACCTGGAGGTGCCCAACGAGTTCACGCGCGGGATGATCGAGCAGCGCAGCCGGGTCCCGCTCCTCAACGCGATCGGCTCTCTCGACCAGGCGCTTGAGGTGAACACCTTCGCGATCGTGGTGAACCCGGAGATCCAGCAGGAGTCGATGGTGGGCCCCTCCGAGCCGGAGCCTGCGCCGTATCTGGACGCCGTCGCGCCGATGGTGGCGCCGCCGACCGAGATCACCGCACCACCGCGCAACGGCGACACCCGCCTCAACTCCAAGTACAGCTTCGACAACTTCGTCATCGGCCAGTCCAACCGGTTCGCGCACGCTGCGGCGGTCGCGGTGGCGGAGGCGCCGGCCAAGGCGTACAACCCGCTCTTCATCTACGGCGACTCGGGCCTGGGTAAGACCCACCTCCTGCACGCCATCGGCCACTACGCGATGAGCCTGTACCCGGGAATCCGCGTGCGGTACGTGTCGAGTGAGGAGTTCACGAACGACTTCATCAACTCGATCGCGAACAACCGGGGCTCGTCGTTCCAGGCGCGCTACCGGAACATCGACATCCTGCTGATCGACGACATCCAGTTCCTCCAGCGGGCGGTCGAGACGCAGGAGGCGTTCTTCCACACGTTCAACACCCTCCACGATCACAACAAGCAGGTGGTCATCACCAGCGACCTCCCGCCGAAGCACCTGACCGGCTTCGAGGACCGGATGCGGTCCCGCTTCGAGTGGGGCCTGATCACCGACGTCCAGGTCCCCGACCTTGAGACCCGCATCGCGATCCTCCGCAAGAAGGCGCAGAGCGAGAAGATCCTCGTCCCCGACGACATCCTCGAGTTCATGGCGTCGAAGGTGTCGAGCAACATCCGCGAGCTGGAGGGGACGCTCATCCGCGTCACCGCGTTCGCAAGCCTGAACCGCACGCCGGTCGACATGCCGCTGGTGCAGACGGTGCTGAAGGACCTGATCACGCTCGACGACGACAACGTGATCGCGCCGACGGACATCATCACCAACACCGCGGAGTACTTCAAGCTCAGCGTCGACGACCTCTACGGGTCGAGCCGCTCGCAGGCGGTCGCCACCGCTCGTCAGATCGCGATGTACCTCTGCCGCGAGCTGACCAACCTCTCGCTGCCGAAGATCGGGCAGCTCTTCGGCGGCCGCGACCACACGACCGTGATGTACGCGAATAAGAAGATCAGCGAGCTCATGAAGGAGCGGCGCTCGATCTACAACCAGGTGACGGAGCTCACCAGCCGGATCAAGCAGAACCACCGCTACGGCAAGTAGGCCGGCGGACGGTCTCGACAGCACGCCACGCCGCGGCGCTCGAGAAAGTTATCCACAGATCGATCCCCAGAGTGGGGAGAGTTCGTTATTAACACCTGGGGATAACTTGTGGAGAAGTTCCGGAAACTCGCTCGATTAATGGGGACGACGGACGCGGGCCTGTGAAAAGCCGTCGATCGGCCGATCGCTCGACATCCTTGTGAACAGCGGGATTCCACCGGTCATCAACAAGTCACGAGGGTGTAGTTCCCACTGATTGCAAGGTATCCACCGAGTTATCCACAGTTTCCACAGCGGTTAACACGATTAATGATTAATCCTTCTCAGTTAAGGCCGGGCGACAACCTCAAGCGCTCGCTCGAATGACAACTTCTGCGCCGAAGGCCAAGCGCTAGGATCGGTGACGTTCGTATCCGAGCGCCGACCAGGGGAGACTTCGTGAAGTTCCAAGCCAATCGGGATGTCTTCAGTGAGGCCGTCTCCTTCGCCGTGAAGCTTCTTCCGCAGAGGACCACCCTCCCCATCCTGAGCGGCGTACTGATCGAGACCACCGACACGGGCCTGCAGCTCTCGTCGTTCGACTACGAGGTCTCCGCGCAGACGCAGATCGCAGCCGAGGTCGAGGAGCCGGGCCGCGTGCTGGTCTCCGGACGGCTCCTGGCGGAGATCGCCGCCAAGCTCCCGAACGCTCCCGTGCAGTTCTCGACCGAAGAGTCGAAGATCGTCGTCCGCGCCGGGTCGGCGAACTTCACGTTGCTGTCCATGCCTGTCGAGGAATACCCGAGCATCCCGCAGGTCGGCGGGGAGGCCGGGCTCGTGCCGGCCGAGGAATTCGCCGAGGCCGTCGCCCAGGTAGGCGTCGCCGCGTCGCGCGACGATGTCACCCCGGTGATCACCGGGGTGCAGCTCGAGGTCGGCAATAACACGCTCGGCCTGGTCGCCACCGACCGGTATCGGGTCGCTGTCCGCGAGATCGACTGGGACAACGGGACCACCTCCGGCGAGGCCCAAACCGCGCTCGTCCCCGCTCGCACCCTGACCGAGATCGGCAAGACGTTCGGTCACTCCGGCACGGTGTCCATCTCGATCACCAACCGCGACGACCGCGAGCTCATCGCGTTCACGGCGGACAAGAAGACCGTGACGTCGCTGCTGATCAAGGGCAACTTCCCGCCGGTCCGCCGGCTCTTCCCCGAGCAGGTCGACAACTACGCGGTGATCAACACCGCCGAGCTCATCGAGGCGACCAGGCGTGTCTCCCTCGTCCTGGAGCGCGAGGCCGCACTCCGCTACACCTTCACCGCCGACGGGCTGACGCTGGAAGCGATCGGCTCGGAGCAGGCGCAAGCATCCGAGAGCATCGACGCTCTCCTCACTGGCCAGGAGACGGTGGTTTCATTGAAGCCGCAGTTCCTGCTCGATGGTCTCGGTGCCGTGCACTCGGAATTCGTGCGCATCTCCTTCACCAAGACCGAGAACCCCAACAAGCCGGGTCCGGTGCTCATCACGAGTCAGACCTCGAAGGACCAGTCCGGTTCGGACTCCTACAAGTACCTGCTGCAGCCCAACCTGCTGCTGCGCTAGGACCCGGTCCCGCTCCACGAGAGAAGAAGGACAATCATGCACATCGGCCTCATCGGTCTCGGACGCATGGGCAACAACATGCGCGCTCGCCTGGAGAAGAAGGGCATCGAGGTCACCGGCTACGACACCAACCCCGACGTGTCGGATGTGGCCACCCTCGCCGACCTTGTCGCGGCGCTGCCTGCTCCGCGCACCGTGTGGGTCATGGTGCCGGCCGGCGTCGTCACCGACTCGGTGATCTCCGACCTGGAGCCGCTGCTCGAGAAGGGCGACCTCGTCATCGACGGCGGCAACTCGAAGTTCACGGAGGACTTCAAGCACGCCGAGCAGCTCGCCCCGAAGGGCGTCGACTTCATGGACGCGGGCGTCTCCGGTGGGATCTGGGGCCTCGACAACGGCTACGGCCTGATGGTCGGCGGCTCCAAGGAGCAGGTCGAGCGTGTCATGCCGGTGTTCGACGCGCTGCGTCCGGAGGGCCCGCGCGACGAGGGCTTCGTCCACGTCGGCGAGGTGGGCGCCGGCCACTACGCGAAGATGGTGCACAACGGCATCGAGTACGCGCTGATGCAGGCGTACGCCGAGGGCTACGAGCTCCTCGACACGCGCAAGGACATCATCAAGGACGTCACCGGCACGTTCAAGGCATGGCAGCGCGGCACGGTCGTGCGCTCCTGGCTGCTCGAACTCCTGGTACGCGCCCTGGAGCAGGACCCGGAGTTCGAGCACATCGAGGGCTTCGTGCAGGACTCGGGCGAAGGCCGCTGGACCGTCGAGGAGGCGCTCAACAACGCCGTCCCCGTCCCCACGATCAGCGCCTCGATCTTCGCGCGCTTCGTCTCCCGCCAGAAGGACTCGCCCGCGATGAAGGCGGTCGCCGCCCTCCGCAACCAGTTCGGCGGCCACGCCGTGAAGGCCGTGGACTAACCCTCATTGAGAGTTACACATCTTTCCCTGACTGATTTCCGCAACTATCGCACCGCGGATGTCCCGTTCGCGGCCGGCGCCAATCTGTTCGTCGGCCGCAACGGTCAGGGCAAGACCAATCTCGTCGAATCGCTCGGCTACCTGAGCACCCTCGGGTCGCATCGGGTGTCGAGCGATCAGGCGATGATCCGCAAGGACGCCGACGCGGCGATCGTCCGGGCGCGCATCGAGCACGACGGCCGCGAGCTCCTGGTGGAGGTGCAGCTCAACCGCTCCTCGCCGAACCGGGCGCAGGTGAACCGCGGTGCGATCAAACCCCGCGAGCTGCCACGCTACTTCTCCAGCGTGCTGTTCGCTCCGGAGGATCTCGCGCTGGTCCGGGGCGAGCCGGGGATCCGGCGCCGGTTCCTCGACCAACTCCTGATCCAGCGGAACCCGCGCTTCACCGCGGTCATCGCCGACTATGAGCGGGTGCTCAAGCAGCGGAACACCCTGCTCAAGTCCGCCCGCGCCTCGCGCGTGAAGGCCGACCAGCTCGGGACGCTCGATATCTGGGACGAGCGGCTGGTCGCGCTCGGGTCCGAGCTCCTGGATGCCCGGCTCGACCTGGTCGCACGCCTCAGTGACCCGCTCGTGGCGGCCTACCGCTCGGTCGCCGGCGACGACCACCATCCCCGGCTGATCCCGCAGCTCACGATCCGCGGTGCGCACGTGGAGGAGGAGGACGACGACGCCGACACGACGGTAACCAGCTCAGCCGGTGACACGGCGGACGTGTTCCGCGGCGCCTTGGCCGCGGTGCGCGCCAAAGAGTTGGAGCGCGGGCTCACGCTGGTCGGCCCGCACCGGGACGACGTGCTGTTCGAGCTCAACAGCCTCCCGGCCAAGGGCTATGCCAGCCACGGCGAGTCCTGGTCGTTCGCGCTCGCGCTGAAGCTGGCCTCCGCCGAGCTCCTGCGCCAGGAGTCCTCGACAGGCGACCCCGTGCTGATCCTCGACGACGTCTTCGCGGAGCTGGACCAGACCCGCCGTCGCATGCTCGCAACCGCCGTAGCCGGTTACGAGCAGGTCCTCATCACGGCTGCCGTCTACGACGACGTCCCGGAGACCCTCACCGCCCATACCGTGCGGATCGAGGCCGGGACTATCGTGGGATCGTGAGCGAGGCGTCGGCCGTCTACCTGCGGATGAAGGAGCTCTTCACGGGCACCCCCTCCCGCAGCCGACGCGCGAAACGCGGCGCGGACGACCCGTCGGCGTCCAAGCCGTTCGGGTCAGGGCGCGACCCGCGCGGGCTCGGCGACGTGGTCGACGCCCTCGCGCAGCAGCTCGGCTGGACCGCCCCGCTCGCGAAGTCCGACCTCCTGGAGGGCTGGGAGCAGCTCGCCGGCGAGGAGACCGCCAAGCACGCCGTGCCCGACCAGATCACCGACGGCGTGCTGGTCGTGCGCTGCGAGTCGACCGCCTGGGCGACGCAGCTCCGGATGATGCGCTCCGAACTGCTGGTGCGCATCGGTGAGCGGTTCCCGGACGCGGACATCCAGTCGATCCGTTTTCAAGGCCCGGACGCCCCCTCCTGGAAACGCGGTCCCAGGTCGATTCCAGGGCGCGGTCCGCGCGATACTTACGGCTGACAGCACAAAAGAGGTCGCCCGTCCAAAGAAAACGCCTCAGAGGGGCGATTTCGGGCATTCCGGCTCACTGCCCTTGGTAGAATGGAGAGTCACTGTCAGGTGCGGTCAGGAGCCAAATTTCATATGACGATGGAACCGAACAGGGCCGAGGCGGAACACGACTACGGCGCGAATGAGATCCAGATCCTCGAAGGTCTCGAAGCCGTCCGCAAACGACCCGGAATGTACATCGGCTCCACCGGTCCCCGCGGCCTCCACCACCTGGTGTACGAGATCGTCGACAACTCCGTCGACGAGGCTCTCGCCGGCCACGCCGACAACATCGAGGTGACGATCCTCCCTGACGGCGCTGTGCGCGTGGACGACAACGGCCGTGGCATCCCCGTGGACGAGCACCCGACCGAGAAGAAGTCCACCGTGGAGGTCGTGCTCACGATCCTGCACGCCGGCGGAAAGTTCGGCGGAGGCGGCTACGCGGTCTCCGGCGGTCTCCACGGCGTCGGCAGCTCCGTCGTGAACGCGCTCTCCTCCCGCCTCGACGTCGAGGTCCACCGGCAGGAGCACGTCTGGCGGCAGAGCTACCGCAGCGGTGTCCCGCAGGCCCCGCTCGAGAAGGGCGAGGCATCCGACCGTCAGGGAACGATCATCACGTTCTGGCCGAGCCCCGACACGTTCGAGACGGTCGTGTTCGACTACGACACCCTCCGCACCCGTTTCCAGCAGATGGCGTTCCTCAACAAGGGACTGCGTATCGCGCTCACCGACGAGCGCCCGCCCGAGGTCGAGCCGGTCGAGGGAGAAGTTGAAGAGGACGCGACGGTGTTCGCCGCGCGTTCAGACGTCTTCCTCTACGAGCGCGGCCTGACCGACTACGTGCACTACCTCAACTCCGCCAAGAAGGCCGAGGTGGTCCACGACGAGATCATCTCGTTCGAGTCGGAGGACACCGAGCGCAAGATCGCGCTCGAGGTCGCGATGCAGTGGACCACGAGCTACAACGAGTCCGTCTTCACGTACGCGAACACGATCAACACCCACGAGGGCGGCACGCACGAGGAAGGCTTCCGCGCTGCGCTGACCACACTCGTCAACAAGTACGCGCGCGAGAAGAACATCCTCAAGGAGAAGGACGACAACCTCTCCGGAGAGGACGTGCGCGAGGGTCTCACCGCCGTCATCTCGGTGAAGCTGTCGGAGCCGCAGTTCGAAGGCCAGACCAAGACCAAGCTCGGCAACACGGAGGCCAAGGCGTTCGTGCAGAAGGTCGTCGGCGACCAGCTCGGTGACTGGTTCGACCGCAACCCGAACCAGGCCAAGGAGATCATCCGCAAGGCACTCCAGGCAGCGACCGCCCGCCTCGCCGCCCGCAAGGCGCGCGAGACGGCCCGACGCAAGGGCCTGCTGGAGAGCGGCGGGATGCCGGGCAAGCTCAAGGATTGCGCCTCGAAGGACCCGACGCTGTCGGAGATCTTCATCGTCGAGGGCGACTCGGCAGGCGGCTCGGCCGTCCAGGGCCGCAACCCCGAGACCCAGGCGATCCTCCCGCTGCGCGGCAAGATCCTCAACGTCGAGAAGGCGCGACTCGACCGCGCCCTCGCCAACAACGAGGTGCAGGCCATGATCACGGCGTTCGGCGCCGGCATCGGCGAGGACTTCAACCCGGAGAAGGCGCGGTACCACAAGATCGTGTTGATGGCCGACGCCGATGTGGACGGCCAGCACATCACGACGTTGCTGCTGACCCTGCTGTTCCGCTACATGCGGCCGCTCATCGAGCTCGGCTACGTGTACCTCGCGCAGCCGCCGCTCTACCGGCTCAAGTGGTCGAACTCCGAGCATGAGTACGTCTACTCCGACCGCGAGCGCGACGCGTTCCTCGCGGAGGGCCTGGCCGCCGGCAAGCGCATCCCGAAGGACAACGGCGTGCAGCGCTACAAGGGTCTGGGCGAGATGGACTACAAGGAGCTGTGGGAGACCACGATGAACCCGGAGACGCGCACGCTGCTCCAGGTGACGCTCGACGACGCGGCCGCCGCCGACGAGATCTTCGCCACCCTGATGGGCGAGGACGTCGAGTCGCGCCGTTCGTTCATCCAGAAGAACGCCAAGGACGTGCGGTTCCTCGACATCTGAGGATCCGCGACGAAGAGACCCCACGGTCTGAGAAGAGAGCACTGTGACGGACGAGACCCCCACCGGCGAGAGCTTCGGCATCCACGGCAGGATCGACCAGGTCGACCTGCAGTCGGAGATGCAGCGGTCGTACCTCGACTATGCGATGAGCGTCATCGTCGGGCGTGCGCTGCCCGAGGTGCGCGACGGCCTGAAGCCGGTCCACCGGCGCGTGATCTACGCGATGTTCGACGGCGGCTACCGGCCTGACAAGGCGTTCTCCAAGTGCGCCCGCGTCGTCGGCGACGTGATGGGGCAGTTCCACCCGCACGGTGACTCCGCCATCTACGACGCGCTCGTGCGCCTCGTGCAGCCGTGGAGCCTCCGTTACCCGCTCGCGCTCGGCCAGGGCAACTTCGGCTCTCCCGGCAACGACGGCGCCGCGGCCCCGCGATACACCGAGACCAAGATGGCCCCGCTGGCGCTGGAGATGGTCAGGGACATCGACGAGGACACCGTCGATTTCCAGGACAACTACGACGGCCGCACGCAGGAGCCGGCCGTCCTCCCCAGCCGTTTCCCGAACCTTCTGGTGAACGGCTCGGTCGGCATCGCGGTCGGCATGGCCACGAACATCCCGCCGCACAACCTCCGGGAGGTCGCCGACGGCGCCCTCTGGCACCTCGCCAACCCGGAGGCCCCGCGCGAGGAGCTGCTGGAAGAGCTGATCAAGCGGATCAAGGGCCCGGACTTCCCGACCGGCGCGCAGATCCTCGGCATCAAGGGCATCCAGGACACCTACCGCACCGGCCGCGGCTCGATCACGATGCGCGCCGTGGTGAGCATCGAGGAGATCCAGGGCCGCGTTTGCCTGGTCGTCACCGAGCTGCCGTACCAGGTGAACCCGGACAACCTCGCGATCAAGATCGCCGAGCTGGTCAAGGACGGCCGGGTCGGCGGCATCGCGGACATCCGCGACGAGACCTCTGGCCGCACCGGTCAGCGTCTCGTGATCGTCCTCAAGCGCGACGCGGTCGCGAAGGTCGTGCTGAACAACCTTTACAAGCACACCCCGCTGCAGGAGAACTTCGGCGCCAACATGCTGGCGATCGTGGACAACGTGCCGCGCACGCTGGCGCTCGACGGCTTTATCACGGCGTGGGTCGAGCACCAGATCGAAGTGATCGTCCGACGCACCCGCTACCGCCTCCGTAAGAAGGAGGAGCGGGCCCACATCCTGCGCGGCTATCTCAAGGCACTCGACGCCCTTGACGAGGTCATCGCGCTCATCCGCCGGTCGGCGACCGTGGAGGACGCGCGCGACGGCCTGAAGAGCCTGCTCGACGTCGACGACACCCAGGCCGACGCCATCCTCGCCATGCAGCTCCGCCGCCTCGCTGCGCTGGAGCGCCAGAAGATCATCGAGGAGCACGACCAGATCGAGCTCGAGATCCTCGACCTCAAGGCGATCCTCGAGGACCCGACGCGTCAGCGCACGATCGTGAGCGACGAGCTCACCGAGATCGTCGACCGCTTCGGCGACGACCGCCGCACCGAGATCATGTTCGGCTTCGACGGCGACATGAGCATGGAGGACCTCATCCCCGAAGAGGAGATGGTGGTCACGGTCACGCGCGGTGGCTACATCAAGCGCACCCGCAGCGACAACTACCGAAGCCAGCACCGCGGCGGCAAGGGCGTCAAGGGCGCCCAGCTCCGCGGTGAAGACGTGGTCGACCACTTCTTCGTCACCACGACGCACCACTGGCTCCTCTTCTTCACGAACAAGGGCCGCGTCTACCGCGCCAAGGCCTACGAGCTGCAGGAGGCCGGCCGCGACGCGAAGGGCCAGCACGTCGCTAACCTGCTCGCCCTCCAGCCGGACGAGGAGATCGCGGAGATCCTGGACATCCGCGACTACAAGGCCGCGAAGTACCTGGTGCTCGCCACCCGAGACGGCCTCATCAAGAAGACCGCGCTGGAGGAGTACGACACCAACCGCTCCGGCGGCATCATCGCGATCAAGCTCCGTGAGGACGACGAGCTCGTCTCCGCGCTGCTGGTCGAGGAGGACTCCGACCTCCTGCTCGTCTCCCGCAAGGGGATGTCGATCCGGTTCACCGCGAGCGACGAGGCGCTGCGTCCGATGGGACGCTCCACCTCCGGCGTCATCGGGATGCACTTCCGCGGCGAGGATCGACTGCTCGACGCGGCCGTCGTCTCCGACGAGGGCTACGTCTTCGTGGTGACCGAGGGCGGCTACGCCAAGCGCACCTCCGCCGACCAGTACCGCCTGCAGAACCGCGGCGGACTGGGCATCAAGGTCGCGAAACTGAGCGACGACCGAGGGGATCTGGTGGGTTCTCTCATCGTCGACGAGGACGACGAGGTCCTGGTGGTTCTTGCCAGCGGCAAGGTGGTACGCTCCTCCGTGGCCGAGGTACCCGCCAAGGGCCGAGACACTATGGGTGTCGTTTTTGCACGTTTCGCCGAGACAGACAAGATCATCGCTCTGGCGAAGAACACCGAGCGCAACCTGGATTCCCAGGAAGCCGATGCAGAATCGGTAGCCGACGATGAAACCGGTCGTGCCGGGAAGGATGAAGCCGTAGATGAGCACTAGCGTCGCCGAGAAACTCGCGAGGAAGTCGACCCGACGACCCACGTCCGCCAAGCAGGTGCGACTGAAGCTCGTCTACGTCGACTTCTGGTCGACCGTCAAGCTCTCGTTCCTCGCAGGCATCTGCCTGGCGATCATCGCGATCGTCGGCACCTTCCTGATCTGGACCGTCCTCGACCGTACCGGCATCTTCGACCAGCTCAACGGCCTGGTCAAGGACGTCTCCGGCGCCAGCGGCGGCGACCTCCGCTCCGTGCTCGGCCTCGGGCAGGTCATGGGCTTCTCGCTGGTGGTGGGCATCCTCGACATCGTCGTGGTGACCGCTCTCGGCGCCGTCTTCGCGCTCCTCTACAACCTGTCGGTCAAGATCACGGGCGGCCTGCTCGTGGGCTTCACCAACAACTGAGCGCGGCCGGCACTCGATTTCACCATCCGGGCCCAGATCAGGTACCCTCTAATCTGTTGCCCATTCGGGGATATAGCTCAGGCGGTTAGAGCGCTTCGCTGATAACGAAGAGGTCCGAGGTTCAAGTCCTCGTATCCCCACCATGTGTCGTGACGGACACCATCTCGCGGGGCCTTAGCTCAGTTGGTAGAGCGCCTGCTTTGCAAGCAGGATGTCAGGAGTTCGAATCTCCTAGGCTCCACAGTTCATTTCATTCAGGCGGCTGAATCGACCGAGCCGGCACGGTGCTCGAGTAGGCGATGCTCGTCGTCACACTGCCGAGGCTCCCAATCGTGCCTGAGACCTGTTCGAGATGGCGCATGGAAGTCGCTACGACCTTCAGGATGAAGCAGTCGTCGCCCGTGACGTGGTGAGCCTCCACGACCTCCGGTGTGATCGCGAGCAGGTCGTGCAACGGCTTGTACTGGCTGCTCGGGTAGCGCAGCCGCAGGAACGCGAGGATCCCGTACCCCAGGCGCTCGGGGTCCACGACGGCGCGGTAGCCCGAGACGACGCCCGCTTCCTCCAACCTCCGAACGCGTTCGGCGACTGCGCTGTTCGACATGTGGACGGTGCGGGCGAGCTCTGCGATCGACTGCCGGCCATCGCGCTGGAGCTCTGCGAGGAGCGCACGATCGACTCCATCGGCAGTGAATGGCGGATTCGCGGTCATGACGGGATTCTGGCACGGAATTCACGGTGAGGGATGTCGGATGCCGTGGATCGTCTATTCAAATCACGCTTCGACCTCCTTACTGTTGTGTCCATGTCAACGATCACCACGGCCACCTCCACCTCGGAGGCCGCACAGCACTTCGCGGCCAAGCTCCGCTTCGAGACCGACCCTTCCGACGTGCGCGCGGCGCAGGTGGCGGGGGAGCGCTTCACACTGATCGACAGCCGGGGAGACGCCGCCTGGGCGCAGGGTCGCATCGTCGGCGCCGTCCATCTCCCGACGGCGGAGATCGCCGCGCGCGCCGTCGCCCTCGTGCCGCGCGATCTGCCTGTGGTGGTCTACTGCTGGGGCCCCGGCTGCAACGGGTCGTCCCGTGCCGCCCTCGCGTTCAGCCTGCTGGGCTACGAGGTGCGCGAGCTGATCGGCGGTTTCGAGTACTGGGCACGCGAAGGCCTCCCGGTCGAGGACGACCACGGGCCGGTGGAGCGTATCGCGGACCCGCTGACCGCGCCGGTGGGCGCGGTGAGCTGCGCGTGCTGAGGGTGATGGACATCGTTGATTCGCTGGGATAAGGTATTTCCAGCAGGACTCCGAAAGGCCTCCCGCACCTGCCAACGCCCCGCCGACGCGGGGCGTTGTGTTTTTCACGGGCGCCAGATGTATTCGTTGACGGTGATCGATCGCACATTGGCGACGATTTTGTCGACAGCACGTCGAGATCGCGGATCGCGTTCTTCGATCGTTCGAGCGCGGTTGACGAAGAACGTCGCCACGTCGGTCGCTTGGAGAAGCCTGCTTTCGTGGGATGGCCCGAAGTAGATCGTGTCCGCGATGCAGTGGAGGGCGTCGGTCGTGTAGCCGGGCGCTGCAGCGGATTTGAAGTCGCGGAGACTGCGACGCGCACCTGTGGCAGCGTGATGCTCGTCCGCCAGCACCAATCCCAATGCATCCTGATCGTGCCGCCCGAGTTGACGCTGAACCTCCGCGAGCGTGTGCGCGAGGGTGAGGAGGTGTGGAGGGTGCGGCCGACGATATCGGGCGTGCAGCGCGACGAGGTCGACGCCCCGGAACACATATGTCGCAGTTGACCGTGCGAGTACCTTGGCGACGAGGTCACACGCCTTCATCCGCCACGCCAGTGGAACAGTCCGCCAGTCGCGACGCCCATGAAACATGTCGACCGCATGAAACTCGGAGTGAGGATCAAATGACGGGACGTGCACGGAGACGAGACCGGCTATGTCGTTCAAGCCGCCTTCGATCGAACGGACGGCGTCCGGGTCCGCGATCAACGCACCGATGAAGTAGAAGCGGTCGCTTCGAGCGGATTCATCGACGTAGACCAGACGCACTCCGACAGGTTACTGAAATCTCGAACTGAAACTCTACTTGAGCAGCCGCGACAGCACCCGGTCCGCCAGCGGCTTCCCGCCCGTCTGGCACGTCGGGCAGTACTGGAGCGTCGAGTCCGCGAAGATCACCTGCCGGATGGTGTCGCCGCACACCGGGCACGGCTGGCCCGTGCGGCCGTGGACGCGCATCCCCGACTTCTTCTCGCTCTTGAGCTCCGACGCGGCCAGGCCCTCCGAGCGGGCGAGGGCCTTGTGCAGCGTCTCTTCGAGCGCAGCATAGAGGCGGTCGACCTCGTCGGCGGTCATCGAGGCGGGCTTGAAGGGTGACATCTTCGCGACGTGCAGGATCTCGTCGGAGTAGGCGTTGCCGATTCCGGCGATCAGAGCCTGGTTGCGCAGCACGCCCTTGATCTGCGCGCGGCCCTGGCCGGCGAGGATGGCGGCGAACGCCTCCCGCGTGAACGCCGCGTCGAGCGGGTCGGGGCCGAGGCGCGCGATGCCGGGCACCTCCGCCGGGTCGTGGACGATGGAGATGGCCAGGCTCTTCTTCGTGCCGGCCTCGGTGATGTCCAGGCCGGAGCCGTCGTCGAGGACCAGGCGTGCAGCCAATGGCCCCCTGCTCGGCCGACCGGTCGGCGGTGGCGGTGGGTTCTCCCGCCAGCGGATCCAGCCGGCTCGCGCGAGATGGATGACGACATGGAGGTCGCCGGTAGCGATGTCGAGGAACTTGCCGTGCCGGCTGACCCCGGCGATCGTCAGCCCCTTCAGGGCCTCGGGCGGGGGATCGAACGTCTTCAGCGCGGAGAACGCGACGATGCTCAGCCGGTCGATGACGCGACCGGTCAGCCGCTCGCCCAGGTCGGCGGCGAGGGCGGTGACTTCCGGCAGTTCGGGCACCACCCCATACTGCCGCTCTCCACCGACGAGCGGCAGTAGGGTGTCGGAATGGACATCAGGGTCGCCGCCTACGGCGTCATCGTGGACGGGCCGCGCATCCTCCTCGCGCACTGGAACGAGGGCGGCCGCTCCGGGTGGACGCTGCCCGGCGGTGGGATCGAGCCCGGCGAGGACCCGCTCGACGCGGTCGTGCGCGAGATCGAGGAGGAGACCGGCTTCGAGGCGCGGGCGGACGAGCTGCTGGGCATCGACTCGAAGATCGTCCCTGCCGAGGCGCGCTTCGTCCCGGAGGCCGGGCCGTTGCACGCGCTCCGGATCGTCTACCGCGCGACCGTCACCGGCGGGAGCCTGAGGAACGAGCTCGACGGGACGACGGACGAGGCGGCATGGTTCGCTCTGGCGAGCATCCCGAACCGGCGGGTCGACCTGGTCGACGTCGCGCTGCGCATGGCCGGTCTCGGCGACCTGGCCCGCCCGCAACGCTGAACCGCGCTCAGGCGACCCGGGTGACCGGGCGCTGCTCGGACGGGATGATGATCCACATCGCGATGTAGGCGATGAACTGCGGGCCCGGCAGCAGCAGGGACAGCAGGAAGAGCAGCCGCACCGTCAGCGGCTTCACACCGAAACGGTTGGCCAGTCCGGCGCAGACGCCGCCTAGGATGCGGCCGTCGAGGGGTCGTTGCATAGTATTCATGCCTCCAGCCTCGTCATCGCGAGACCGGAGCACTATCCGGGAAACCCCCGATTCGACCCTGGGGTCGGCCGTCGTCTGTCGTCCGAAGGACTACTCCGCGGCGGGAGTCATGGGCTCCTCGTCGGCGACCCAGAGCTCGTCGTCCGCGCGGAAGGTCTGCCAGACCGCGTAGAGCAGACCGGCAGCCGCGATGACGCCCAGGCCGACAGCGATGACCGTGCCGGCGCCGGGACCCGAGTTGCGTGACGCCGCGGAGGCCTTCTTCGTGATCTCCTTGCGCGCCTTGGTGAAATCACCGGAGTAGGCGGCGCTGCGTGCGGCCCGCGCGTGGTCGACGACCGAGAGTGCGGTTCCGACGGCGGTGCCGACGGCCGGGATCACGTCGCCGACGAGGCGGTCGCGTGCGACGCCCGCGTAACGGCCGGCCGAGTCCTTGGCGGACTGGGCCGCGGGACGGACGTACGAGTCGTAGCCCTCGCGCACGCGCGGCGCGAGCTCCTCACGGGAGTAGTGGGCAGCCTGCTTGCGAGCAGCGGCGGCCAGAGCGTTGGCGTTCGCGATCACTTCCTGCTGCTGCCCCCACAGCTCCTGCGCGTCACTCCGCAGACGGTCGAGCTCCTTCTGGCGCTTCCGTGTCAGGCTCATTCTGGACCTCCATTGCGTCGGCTGGGCGAACTCACTCCATCTTGCCACCGAAAGCCCTGAGGATGGCCCGAGAGCCGAAGTGCGCTCCCGAAACCCAACTGGGCCCTGTGCAAGAATTAGTGGCATGTCTAAGCACACCGCTGTCGCCACGCTCCACACTAACTACGGAGACATCAAGGTCAACCTCTTCGGCAACCACGCTCCGAAGACGGTCCGTAACTTCGTGGGCCTCGCGACCGGTGAGATCGAGTGGACGCACCCCGCCACCGGCGAGAAGACGAACAAGCCGCTCTACGACGGCGTGGTCTTCCACCGCATCATCCCCGGCTTCATGATCCAGGGCGGCGACCCGCTCGGTCAGGGCATCGGCGGCCCTGGCTACCAGTTCGACGACGAGATCAACCCCGAGCTCGACTTCACCCAGCCGTACATCCTCGCGATGGCCAACGCCGGAATCCAGGGCGGCCGCGGCACGAACGGCTCGCAGTTCTTCATCACGGTGGCGCCCACCACGTGGCTGCAGGGCAAGCACACCATCTTCGGCGAGATCGCGGACGACGCGTCCCGCAAGATCGTCGACAAGCTCGCCGAGCTGCCGACCGACGCCCGCGACCGTCCCCTCGACGACGTCGTGATCGAGTCGGTCGAGATCGACCAGGCCTGAGTTCTGCTGGAGGGCGGAGAGGGAACGATGTCTCAGCCCGTCGACGCTCCGGCGACCGTCTGCTACCGGCACCCCGATCGCGTCAGCCATGTGCGCTGCCAGCGCTGCGGGCGGCCGATCTGCGGTGAGTGCCAGACTCCCGCCGCGGTGGGAGTGATCTGCCCGGAGTGCATGGCGCAGCAGCGCGCCACCGCGCCGCGCACCCGCTCACCGTGGGTGTCCCGGCTGACCGGGCCGGGCGCGCCGGTCGTCACATACGCGATCATCGGTGTCTGCATCCTGGTGTTCATCCTGCAGAACCTGCCCGTGATCGGAAATCAGGTCACGAACTCCCTGCTCTACGCCGGCGCCTACTCGTACCCGTCCGGCTCGCTGTCGCCGGTGCTCGCGTTCGAGCCGTGGCGGATGCTGACCTCGGTCTTCCTGCACGCGAACATCATCCACATCGCTCTCAACATGTACACGCTGTGGATCTTCGGGATGGCGCTGGAGCCCGTGCTCGGGCGCGCGCGGTTCCTCACGCTGTTCCTGATCAGCGGGTTCGCCGGGTCGCTCGGTGTGCTGCTGCTCTCCCCGGCCAACCAGCCGGTGATCGGCGCGTCCGGCGCGATCTTCGGCATGCTGGGCGCCTTCTTCATCATCCAGCGCAGGCTCGGCGGCAACGGGATGCAGATCCTCGTGCTGGTCGGCCTCAACCTCGCGATCGGTTTCCTGCCCGGCATGAACATCGCCTGGCAGGCGCACGTCGGCGGTCTGGTCGGCGGAGCCCTCGCCGGGCTGATCTACGTCGAGACGCGCATGCCGTCGCGCCGTCGCTGGCAGACACCGCTCATCGTGGTGCTCTGCGTGGTGCTCGTGGGCGCGAGCCTGCTGCACTTCGTCTGACGCCGGGCACTTCCCCACAACGCGTGGATAAGTTATCCACAGCCTTATTAACAGTGGGGATAATTACACCGGTGTAACTCTCCACAGGCTTATTAACACTGGGGAGAAGCCGACTGCGGGGCTGTGGGCGGTGGGGAAAACTGCTGTGGATAAGTGGAGGATTGCGGGGGAGGACGCGGTCAGCGCCAGCGGGTGGTCATCAGGAAGCCGATGAAGGCGATCCCGAAGCCGACCAGGATGTTCCACGCGCCGAGGGCGGGGATCGGGTACTGGTTCTGGCTGACGTAGAAGACGATGATCCAGATGAGCCCGAGCAGCATGAAGCCGAACATGACGGGCTTGAACCAGACGGGGTTGGGGGCGTCCTCGCCGGTTGCGGCCGAGCTGCGCTCGGGACGGGCGGAGCGCTCGAGCTTGGTCTTGGACTTGGTGCGTGCCATAGCACACAAGTGTAGCGGGAGCGGTCTGAACGTTCGTGGCGATGCAGGCATGCAGTTCCCGGGAAACACCCGGTTTGGCAGGGCTGCGTCCCGCTTAGAATGTGCCATATGACCGACCCCGCAGAGCCCGAGCGCCATCGCGCCGGCTCCCGTCGCGCGGCCCGGCCCCGCCGCCGCAAGCGCAGCGCGGGCGAGGTGGTCCTCACCGTCATCGGTGAGCTGCTCATCACGGCCGGAGTGCTGGTCGGCCTCTTCCTCGGCTGGCAGGTGTGGTGGAACAACCTCGTCCTGTCGGGCCAGCAGACCTCGGCGGCGCAAGAGCAGAGCAAGAAGTGGATCGACGACGCGATCAAGGCCCCACGGCCGACGCCGACGGACCCGTCGTCCCCCGAGGCGGTCGACCCTCCCGTGATGGCGCAGCCCGCGGACTACGAGCCGTTCGCCGTGATCTACATCCCGCGCCTCGGGCCGGACTGGAAGCGCACGATCCGCGAGACGGTCGACGTCGAGAAGGTCCTCAACAGCTACACCGCGGGCGTCGGCCACTATGCAGGCACGGCGATGCCGGGGGAGGTCGGCAACTTCGCCGTCGCGGGCCACGACTCGGGCTGGGGCAACACCTTCATCGACCTGTCCAAGCTGCACATCGGCGACCGCATCTACGTGCAGACCAAGGACGGCTGGTACACCTACGTCTTCCGCAACTTCGAGTACGTGCAGCCCACGCAGGTGCAGGTGATCGCGGCGGTGCCGCACCATCCCGACGTGCAGCCCATCGACAGGCTCATGACGATCACGACGTGCAATCCGCCGTTCCACGCGGGCGAACGCTTGATCGCCTACAACGTCTATGCGGGCTACCAGCCGACGCAGGACGTTCCGAATGAGATCCGCGCCGCGGTGACGGGAGGCTGAACCATGTACGGAGCACTGTGGCGCGTCCTCCCCGGACCGGTCTGGCTGCGCATCATCATCCTGGTGGTCCTGTTCGCGGTCGCGCTGTGGGCGCTGGTGACCTGGGTCTTCCCGTGGGTGGATTCGCTCCTCGGACCCCAGGAAGGTACCGTTGGGCCGTGACCCGCGTACTCGTCATCGACAACTACGACAGCTTCGTCTACACGCTCAACGGCTACCTCCGTGAGCTCGGCGCCGAGACCGAGGTCGTGCGCAACGACGACATCGCGATCGAGGACCTGCCGGCGCGCGTCGCGGAGTTCGACGCGGTGCTGGTGTCGCCAGGACCGGGCAAGCCGGCCGACGCCGGGGTGTCCATCCCGGTCGTCGAGCTCGCGCTGAAGGCGGGGATGCCGCTGCTCGGGGTCTGCCTCGGGCACCAGGCGATCGCAGAGGCGTTCGGCGGCGTGGTCACCAACGCCGAGGAGCTGATGCACGGCAAGACCTCGCAGGTCGAGCATGACGACAGCCTGCTGTTCGACGGCGTGCCGCAGCCGTTCACGGCGACGCGCTACCACTCGCTGGCGGTCGTGGACGGCACCCTCCCGGACGACCTCGTCGTCACCGCGCGCACGGCCGGCGGCGTCATCATGGCGCTGCAGCACACGACCGCGCCCATCTACGGCGTGCAGTTCCACCCGGAGTCGGTGCTCACCGAGGGCGGCTACCGGATGCTCGGCAACTGGCTCGAGAAGTGCGGTCTCGCCGGCGCCGCGGAGGCGTCACGTTCGCTCAACCCGCTCGTGAAGCTGGGCTGAGCCGAGCCTCCCGGTCGGTCAGCCCGAGCAGTAGGTGAGGCCGACCGTGCTCCCCTGGGGCACGTCGCCCGGCGCGACCGACTGCGTGTGCACCAGTGGCGCGCCGGCGTTCTGCTTGCAGGTGGTGTCGGCCTTCGGATCGGCCGTCAGCCCGAGTTGCTGGAGCAGCGAGGTGGCCGCGGGCAGGGATTGGCCGGTGAGGTCGGTCAGCGTGACCTTGCCACTGGAGACCGTGAGGCCGATCGCGTCGCCCTCGTGCGCGTTGCTGCCGGCGGCGGGCGAGGTCTGGATGACGACGTTGGCAGGCACCGTCGCCGAGTTCTGCGTCGTGACCGGGCCGAGGGTGAGTCCTGCGGTCGTCAGCGCCTGCTTCGCGGCGTCCTGCGTCATATTGGTGAGGTCGGGGACGGACACGGACTTCTTGCCCGTCGACACGAAGACGTTGATGGTGTCGCCGGTGGCCACGACGATCCCGGCGGCGGGATCGGTGCGGATGACCTGACCATTGCCGTAGGTCGAGCTGGCCTCCGTGGACTGCGTCCACTTGAGCTTGAGGTCCTCGAGCTGCTGAGTCGCCTTGTCGAGCGTCTGGCCGGACAGGTTGGGGACCTCGCGGGAGGTGTCCGGCATGGTCGTGCCCGGCGCGATCCTCAGCACCCAGGCGAGGACGGCGACGATCACGACCGCCATCACCGCGATGCCGGCCCAGATCCAGATGACCGGTGGGCGGCGCTGCGTGCGGACCATCGTCTGGTCCTCCGCGAGCTGACGGAAGGCGGCCTCCGGGCCGGAGACCGAGCTCGGCGGCGCCCCGAAGAGCGTCTCGGAGAACTCGTCGGGATGCTTGTGGACGGGGACGCGCCCTGCGGCGGCCTCCTCCAGGTCGTGACGGAAGTCGGCGACGGTCTGGTAGCGCTCGAAGCGGTCCTTGGTGAGGGCGTGGGCGACCACGGTGTCCATCGCCGGGGAGACCTTGGGGTTCACGGTGCTGGGCGCGACGGCCGTCTCGCTGACGTGCTGGTAGGCGACCGCGACCGGGGTGTCGCCGCGGAACGGCGGGCGCCCGGTCAGCATCTCGAACAGTACGACGCCGGTCGAGTAGAGGTCGGTGCGAGCGTCGACCGTCTCGCCCTTGGCCTGCTCGGGCGAGAAGTAGCTGGCGGTGCCGAGCACCGCGGTCGTCTGCGCGACCGTGGCGGAGGAGTCGCTGATGGCGCGGGCGATGCCGAAGTCCATCACCTTGACCTGGCCGGTCGTCGTGATCATGACGTTGCCCGGCTTGATGTCGCGGTGCACCACGCCGGCGCGGTGCGAGTACTCGAGCGCCGTCAGGATGCCCTCGGTTATCCGGACCGCCTCGGCGACCTCCAGCGGGCCACGCTTGATGAGATCTTTCAGAAGAACGCCGTCGACGTACTCCATCACGATGAAGGGGAGCTGCGCCTCGTGGCCGTTCGGCTCGCGGACGGTCTCCTCGCCGGCGTCGAACACGCGCACGATGGTCGGGTGCGTCATCCGCGCCGCGGCCTGGGCCTCCTGACGGAAGCGCGTGCGGAACGCCGGATCGGTCGCCAGGGACGGCTTGAGCAGCTTGATGGCGACCGTGCGGCCCAGCCGGGTGTCCGTCCCGCGGTGCACGTCGGACATGCCGCCGCGACCGACGAGCTCGCCCACCTGATATCGGCCTGCGAGCAGGCGGCTATCTGGGCTCAAGGCGGGCTCCTTTTCGGGTGGTGGCTGATGGCTCCGGATAGTGTAGCGGGCTGACTCTGGATGTCTCCCCCGGGCGGGGGCAGACCGGACGTCGTCAGCGCGGCGCGGCTCCCATCACGGCGACGGGAGGGAGGTCGAGCCGCCTGCAGGCACGACCGTGTACGGGGTCGTGGGCGACTGGGCGGACTCCACGGACTCGCCCTGGTTGCAGAAGATCGAATAGCTGAGCGTGTAGTTGCCCGCTGCGGTCGGCGACCAGGTGAACTTGGAGTCGTTGACGGGGGCCTGCGGCTGCCCGTTGACGAACAGCCGGCGCCCGGTGAGGTTCTGGCCCGCAGGGCAGGTCGCGGAGCCGAATGACACCGTGATCTGCGAGTTGGCCGCTCCCTGGCCGGACGGCGGGTTGGCGGAGACCGAGTCGCTCGGCGTCGGGATCGGCGTCACCGGTCCGTACACCTTGATGGTGATCGTCGTGCCCTTCTGCACCGGGCCGGTCGGGTTGACCGAGTACACGGTGTTGACCTGGCCGGCCGAGGAGGCCGCAGAGCCGGTCTGCACGTCGGCGACCATCCCGACGCCCTGGAGCTTCTGCCTGGCCTGGTCGCCGGTCAGGCCGAGGTAGTCGCCCTCGTTGATCTGCACCGTCGTGCTGGTCGGGGTGGCCGAGGGAGTCGGTGATGCGGGCGGCGGGGTGGTGTGGACGACGGGGGGCGTCGTGCTGGTCGCGACCGGGGTCTTGGGCTGCGCGAGCAGCGCGATGATCGTCCCGATGAGGACCAGTGCCAGCAGCGCGATGAGCGCGATGAGCGGCCAGGTCCACGGGCTGCGCTTCTTCTCCTCGACCGGCTCCTCGGTCTCCTCCTCCTCGACGGCGGCACCGGCGGCCGCGGCGGGCAGGACCGTGGTGGCCTGCGTCGGGGCGGGGTTGGCGGAGGTCATCAGCACGGTCGCGGCGTCGGCGGCGACCGCGGCGCCGAGGATGGCGGGAACCGACGCGGCCGCGGCACGGATGTCGCCGCGGCGCAGGGCCTGCGCCGCACGCGCCAGGTGTGCCGCCGAGGCGGGGCGGTCGGCGGGGTTCTTGGCGATGCAGGCGAAGACGAGGTTGCGGACCGGCTCGGCGACCGTGGCCGGCAGCTCCGGCGGCGCCTCGTTGATCTGCGCCATCGCGATGGCGACCTGCGACTCACCGGTGAACGGCCGCCGGCCCGCGAGGCACTCGTAGGCGACGATGCCGAGCGAGTAGATGTCGGTGGTCGGCGAGGCCGGGTGTCCTGACGCCTGCTCAGGCGACAGGTACTGGACCGTTCCCATGACCTGGCCGGTGGCGGTGAGCGGGACCTGGTCGGCGATGCGCGCGATGCCGAAGTCGGTGATCTTGACCCGGCCGTCCGGCGTGATCAGGAGGTTTCCCGGCTTGATATCGCGGTGGACCAGCCCGGCTGCGTGCGCGGCGTGCAGGGCGGCGGCGGTCTGCGCGACGATGTCGAGGGTGCGGTCGGTGCTGAGCACGTGCTCGCGCTCGAGGATGGTCGAGAGCGCCTCACCGGGCACCAGCTCCATCACGAGGAAGGCACTGCCCTCCTCCTCGCCGTAGTCGTAGACGTTCGCGATGCCTTCGTGGTTGACGAGCGCGGCGTGCCTGGCCTCCGCGCGGAAGCGCTCGAGGAAGCCGGGGTCGCCGAGGTACTCGTCCTTGAGGATCTTGATGGCGACGGTGCGGCCGATGACCAGATCGGTCGCCTGCCAGACCTCGCCCATGCCGCCGATCGCGATGCGCGACTGCAGCTCGTAACGTCCTCCGAAGGTGAGCCCTGCTGTGGGTCTCATTTATTCAGCACCGCCTCTAGTACTTTTTTCGCGATCGGCGCGGCGATGGAGTTACCCGTGCCGTTCTGACCGCGTCCACCGCCATTTTCAACGACTACCGCAACAGCGAACTGAGGGTCGTTCGCCGGCGCGAATCCTGTGAACCACAGGGTGTAAGGATCAGTCGACCCGTTCTGCGCCGTCCCCGTCTTACCGCCGACCTCGACCCCGTCTATTCTTGCATTGCTCGCAACGCCGTGATCGACGCCGTCGACCATCATCTGCTTGATGGTGTCGGCGTTCTGCTGGCTCATCGGCTGCGAGAACTGCTGGGGCTGGAACGTCTCGATCGGCTGCAGATCCGACGAGCGGATCGAGTCGACCAGGTTCGGCGTCATGAGCTTGCCGCCGTTCGCGACCGCGGCCGACACCATCGCCATCTGCAGCGGGGTCGCTCGGTCGTCCTTCTGCCCGAAGGAGCCGAGCGCCCGCTCCGCAGGGTCGGTGTAGAGCGGGTAGACGCTCTTCTCGACCGGGATCGGGATGCTCAGCGGCTGGTTGAAGCCGAACTTGTCTGCCTGGTCCTTGATGACCTGCGGCTGCAGCTGCATCCCGAGCTCCGCGAACGGGATGTTGCAGGAGAGGATCTGCGCGGTCGCGATCGACACCGTCGCGCCGGGGCCGCAGGTGGTCAGCGAGTCGTTCTTGACGACGGTCGGCGAGCCGGGGAGGGGGAGGGAGGCCACGTTCGGCAGCTGGCTGTCCTTGGTGAACTGGCCCGTCCCGAAGGCTGCGGCGCTCATCACCGGCTTGAACGTGGAGCCGGGCGGGTTGAGGTTGCCGCCGATGGTGCGGTTGGTGAGCGGGCTGCCCGCGGTGTCGAGGAGCTGCTGGTAGGCCGTGTTGACGGCCGCGGTGTCGTGGGAGGCCAGCACGTTCGGGTCGTAGGTGGGCTTCGTGACCATCGCGAGGATCTTGCCGGTCTTCGGCTCCAGCAGCACCACGGCGCCCTGGTAGTTGCCGAGCGCGTCCCAGGCCGCCTGCTGGGCCTTCGGGTCGATCGTCGTCTCGACCGTCGCGCCCTGCGGGTTCTTGCCGGTCAGGATCGAGTTGATCCGCTCGAAGAACTGCGAGTTCGAGGTGCCGGACAGCCGGTCGTCGAGGGCGCCCTCCAGCCCGGTCGCCTCGCCGTTGACGGGGTAGAAGCCGGTCACGGCCGAGTACAGCGGCCCGTTGCTGTACTCGCGCTGCCACTTGTACAGGTCGCTCGATGGCACGGACTGCGCGATCGGCTGGCCGGCGACGAGGATGGCGCCGCGCTGGGCCGCGTAGCTGTCGTTCCGCGCGCGGGTGTTCCGCGCGTCGGCGGCCAGGCTGTCCGCCTGGAACGCCTGCAGGATGGACGTGGACACCAGGAGTGCCAGGAACATCACCAGCACGATCGTGCTGACCCGCTTGATCTCACGATTCATCGTTCAGCTCACCACCAGACGGGGTTGGTTGCGGACGGTGTCGGAGAGTCGCAGCAGCAGTGCCACGATGATCCAGTTGGCCACCAGGGACGAGCCTCCCGCCGCGAGGAACGGCGTCGTCAGACCGGTGAGCGGGATCACCCGCGTCACGCCGCCGATGACGATGAAGCACTGCAGGCCCACCGTGAACGACAGCCCCACCGCGAGCAGCTTGCCGAAGTCGTCCTGGCCGGCGAAGCCGATCCGGAGGCCGCGGGCCACGAAGATCAAGTACAGAGCGAAGATCGCGAACAGGCCGGCCAGGCCGAGCTCCTCGCCGATGCTGGCGATGATGTAGTCGCTCTGCGACACCGGAGTGACCCACGGCTGGCCCTGGCCGAGCCCGGTGCCGATCAGGCCGCCGTGCGCGAGGCCGAAGAGGCCCTGCACGAGCTGGAAGCTGCCGCCCTGCGCGTCGTAGACCTTCTGGGAGAACGGCTCGAGCCAGTTCGCGAACCGGTCGTGGACGTACGGCAGGAGCTGGCTGGCGACGACCGCGCCGCCGCCGATCAGCAGCAGACCGAGGATCACCCAGCTGATCCGGGCGGTGGCGACGTACACCATCACGAGGAACAGCCCGAAGATGAGGAGGCCGGTGCCCAGGTCGCGCTGGAACACGATGACGGCCATCGACATCAGCCAGACGATCAGCAGCGGGCCGAGGTCGCGGGCGCGTGGGAAGCGGATGCCGAGGAACTTCTTTCCCACCATCGACAGCGAGTCCCTGGCCTGCACCAGGTAGCCGGCGAAGAAGATCGCGAGACAGAGCTTGGCGAGCTCGCCCGGCTGGAAGCTGAACGGGCCGATTCCGATCCACACCCGCGCCCCGTAGATCTCCCTGCCGATGCCAGGCAGCATCGGAAGGAGCAGCAGGACGAGCGCGGCGAGGCCGAAGATGTAGGTGTAGCGCTGCAGCACGCGGTGGTTGCGGATGACGACGATGACCGCGATGGCGCACGCGATGGCGATGGCGGCCCAGGCGATTTGCTTGACGCCAGCGCTGTTCCAGCCGGAGTCCTTGAAGTGGATGTCGATCCGGTAGATCTCCGCGATCCCGATGCCCGTCAGGACGGTGGCGATCGGGAGCAGGAACGGGTCGGCCTGCGGGGCGACGATCCGCAGCGCGATGTGCATCCCGAGCACGAGCGCGGCCAGGCCGGCGCCGAGGTAGACGAGCGTGAGGTCGAGGTGGCCGAGCGCGCCGAGCTGGACGAGCACGATCGCCGCCGCGTTGATGCCGCACGCGATGGCCAGGAGGAACAACTCGAGGTTACGCTGTTTGGCGGGAAGGCGCAGCCGCTTGACCGGGCCGGTGGCCGGCCTGGCCTGCTTCCGCTCGCTCACGCTACTGTTTTGCGGCATCGGTCAACTGGTCCACGATCGCGCGGGCGGCCGCCAGGTCGTCCGCGTTGATGGTCTGCTGCACGAGCTGCTTGTCGTACTGCGGGAGGCTCTTCACCGGCACATCGGACTCCTCGTACACGTGCGAGAGCACGATCGGCCCGAGGTTCTGCTGCACGCCCTGGTAGATCGCGACCTTGCCGGTGGGCGACGAGCCGACGAAGAAGCGGGACTGGGTCCACTGGTACCCGAAGAGCACCGCGAGCACGATCGCGACGACGAGCACTGCCAGCCCGATCATCCAGGTGAGCCGGCGGCGGCGCACCCGGCGCTCGTCCTCCTCGATCAGCTCGTCGAAATAGTCCTCCGACTGCGGCTCGAAGTGCGTCGGGCCGGTGGCGGGCCGCACCGGGTGGAGGCGGAGGGTCGGGAGGCGCGTGGCGCGTGTCGCGGGCTTGGGCTCCCCGAACTGGAGGGGGGCCGCCGCCGAGCCGACCGTGATCGGCTCCTTCACGACGTCGCCGCGGGCGACGTCCGCGATGTCGAGGATCACGACGGTGACGTTGTCGGGCGCGCCGGCGTCGAGGCTCTGCTTGAGGAGTTTGTCCGCGACCTGCTTGGGCGCGTCGCGCGCGCCGAGGGCCGCGAGGAGGTCGTCGTTCTTCACGACGCCGCTGAGCCCGTCCGAGCAGATCAACCAGCGGTCGCCCGGCCGCGTCGCGAGGATGAGGGTGTCGATCTCGGGGGAGGCGTCGACGTCGCCGAGCACGCGCATCAGCACCGAGCGGCGGGGGTGGACCATCGCCTCCTCCTCCGTGATGCGGCCGCTGTCGACCAGCCGCTGCACGAAGGTGTGGTCGACAGAGACCTGGCTGAGCTCGCCGTCGCGGAAGAGGTAGATGCGGGAGTCGCCGATGTGGGCGATGGCGATCTCGTCGCCGACCCGCATGAGCGCGCTGACGGTGGTGCCCATCCCGGTGAGCTCCGGATGCTCGAAGACGGTCTCGGCGAGCAGCGAGTTGGCGGCGATCAGCGCGGACTGGAGGGCGAACTCCGCCTCCGGAGCCGTGTCGTACTCGCCGTCGGCCTCCTTGATGCGGTTGACCGCGATCGCGCTGGCGACGTCCCCGCCGGCATGGCCGCCCATGCCGTCGGCCACCACGAACAGCTCATGCCCCGCATAGCCGGAGTCCTGGTTGTTCGAGCGGATCTTCCCGACGTGGGAGACGGCCGCTGCCCGATTGCCTGCCACGGGTTACCGTCGCAGCTCGAATGTGGTGGTCCCGATCTTGATCGGGGTGTCGAGCGGGACCTGGGTCGGGACGGTGACGCGGCGGCCGTCGAGGAACGTGCCGTTTGTCGAGTCCAGATCCTGGATCATCCACTCGTCGTTCCACAGGAGCAGGCGGGCGTGGTGGGTGGAGGTGTAGTCGTCGCGGATGACCAGCCCGGACTCGCTGGACCGGCCGATGGTGATGGGGTCGCGGCCGAGCGCGAGCTCGGTGCCGGCGCGCGGTCCGGAGGTGAGGACGAGGCGGTGGGCCGTCTGGACGCTGGCCTTCGTGCCTCCCACGGCGGTGTTGGCGCCGGCCGGGAGGTTGGAGACGGGGGCGTGCTGCATGACCGGCTCGGTCGGGCCGGCGGGAACGGGGACCGCTGCGGGGGCTGCGGCGGGCGCGGCCGCCGGGGTCGGGAACGGCGAGGCGGCCGCCTGCGACTCCGGGAGCTTGCGCACGCGCTGGCCGAACAGGTCGGTGCGGAGGGCATAGACGATGCCGAACACGAACAGCCACAGCAGCAGCAGGAAGCCGAACCGCAGCACCAGCAGGGTGAGCTCGCTCGGGTTCACGAGGTGCTCCAGAAGTTGTCGCCCTGCGCGGAGCCGGGGGAGGGCGCCGCCTGCGGGAGAACCCGGAAGACGATGCGGGTGCGGCCGATGGTGACGACGGAGTCGGGTTCGAGGATCGCCTTCTTCACCGGCTGCCCGTTCAGCTTCGATCCGTTGGTGGAGCCGAGGTCCTCCACCTGGGCGCGGTGGCCGTCCCAGGTGATCATGACGTGCCGGCGCGAGATGCCGGTGTCGTCGACCGTGATGTCGGCATCCTGTCCGCGGCCGACGACCGTGCGGCCCCCGGTGAGCGGGTAGTGCCGGCCGTCGATGTCGAGCACCGGCGTCCAGGCGACGTCGCCCTTCACATTCTCGGAGTCGATCCGGAGCATCCCCACGCTGATGTCGGGGTCCTCCCGGAGGTCGATGGCGAGCCCGCCGGCGAACGCGTAGTGCTGGCTGGTGGCGTGCTTCTGCGCGAACGACACGAGCTCGTCGGTGAGTGCGGCGCCCATCGAGCTCATGCGCTTGTAGTCGGCGGCAGACATCCTCAGGACGAAGCGGTTCGGCGCCAGCACCCGGTCCCGGGAGACGACGGCCGCCTTGGTGTCCATCTCCTTGCGGATGGCGCTGGTGAGCTCCACGGGCTGCAGCCCGGAACGGAAGGTCTTCGCGAACGCGCCATTGACGGCGCGCTCGAGCCCCCGCTCGAAGTTGTCCAGAATGCCCACTAGTCTCCCGCTCCCGGCTTGGCCAGCTACATGCATGTTAGTCGGAACCCCCTGGAAGACACCCCCGCACGGCTGCCTCACAGGTGAAGAGCGTGTTCAGGGGGTCCCGCGGATTCGGTGTCGGAGACGCTGTCGTGTTAGTCTTCCTGGGTTCGCGCGAGTGGCGGAATTGGCAGACGCGCTGGCTTCAGGTGCCAGTGCCCGCAAGGGCGTGGGGGTTCAAGTCCCCCCTCGCGCACGAACGAAGGGCCGGTTCGACGGGAAAGTCGAGCCGGCCCTTCTGCGTTGCCTGGTGAGCGTTTCTACTTGCTTTTCTTGTCGTCGACTATTCCACCGATGAGGCCGCCTATCGCCCCGCCGAGCACGCCACCGGCCGGCCCGCCGAGGAGCGATCCGATGCCGGCTCCGATGCCCGCCAGACTCGAGCCGTAGCTCACCCGGGCGATCGCGACCGTCGTGGACCCTTCCGGATTGACCGAGATCTCGAATGAGCCGACAGCGGCCGACGCCACGACGAGCGCAACGGGACTGGCCTTGCCGCCCGCGGCCATCGTGTCGTACATCTCCCACGACTCGAAGTACGCCCGCTGGGGATCGGTCTTCTTCTCCCCGGCCTCGTATCCGAGTTTGTACAACGCCAGAAGTGTTTCGACTTCTTCGTCGGTGATCAGGTCGGCCGCTTCGAGTCGGTCGAGGATGGCTTTGTGGTCGCTGACCAGGTCACCCTTGTTCGCATCCGTGATGCGCCGCGCTTCCGCGCGCGCCGCATGCATCATCCCCGCGATGTCGGTGCCCAGATACGTCGCTTTCTCCATCATGTGCCCCCTTTTGAGTTCTTCTCAGTAAAGCACTCGGGGTCGGCAGCGGCACGGGGCGAACCGGCCGGTCATGCCCCGAACGGATCTGAGGACGCTCGCGCCTCACCGCGCGACACGCAGCCGCACGGCTCGGTAGACGACCCCCGCCGCCAGCACCAGGACGCCCGCCACGATCGACGACACCGGCAGGGTCACGACCAGCACTAGGCATCCCACCGCTCCCGCGACCGTCAGCGCGCGGGGGTAGCGCCGGTTCGCCGGGTCCTGCGTCCAGGCCGACACGTTCGCGACGACGTAATAGAGGAGCACGCCGAACGACGAGAAGCCGATCGCGCCGCGGAGGTCGGTCACCGCGATGAGCACGCAGACAACGAGCCCGAGAGCGAGCTCGGCGCGGTAGGGGACGCGGAAGCGCGGGTGCACAGCGGCGAACCAGCCCGGGAGGTCGCGGTTGCGGGCCATTGCGAGGCTCGTCCGCCCGATGCCGGCGATCATCGCGAGCAGGGCGCCGAGTGCTGCCGCGGCGGCGCCGACACGGATCACGATGCCCGGCCAGTCCGCTCCCGTGGTGTCGGCCACGGCGCTGAGCGGGGCGGCCGCCGACGCGAGTCCTGCGGCGCCGAGCGCGTGGAGGGCGGAGACGGCGACGAGCGCGTAGACCACGAGCGCGATCGCGAGGGCGGTCGTGATCGCGCGCGGGATGGTGCGTGCCGGGTCGACGACCTCCTCGCCCATGGTCGCGATCCGGGCGTAGCCGGCGAACGCGAAGAAGAGGAAGCCGGCCGATTGGAGGACGCCGTAGACCGTCGGCGCGGTGCCGGGGGAGGAGACACTCGCCGCGGTGTGCGTGAAGCCGATCGCCACGGCCACGGTGAGGGCGAGGAGGGCCGCCCCCACCAGGATGCGGGTGAGGAGCGCCGTCCGCGTGATCCCGAGCGTGTTGACGAGCGTCAGCACCACGACCGCGAGGATGGCGACGGGCTTCACCCAGGCCGCGGGCACCGCGTAGGTCGCGAATGTGATCGCCATGGCGGCCGAGCTGGCGGTCTTGCCGACCACGAACGACCAGCCGGCGAGGAAGCCGGGCCACTCGCCCAGCCGCTCGCGCCCGTAGACGTACGTGCCGCCGGAGGTCGGGTACTGGGCCGCGAGCTGCGCGGAGGAGGTCGCGTTGCAGAAGGCGATGAAGCCGGCGATGACCAGGCCGACCAGCAGTCCGACGCCGGCGGTCGCGGCGGCAGGGGCGAAGGACGCGAAGATCCCGGCGCCGATCATCGAGCCGAGGCCGATCGTCACGGCGTCGCCGAGGGTGAGTCGCCGTGCGAGCGCGCCGGGTGCCGGGGAGGCGGGGGTGGTCACGGGCGGCAGCCTAGCCGTCGCGCGTGAACCGCGATTAGACAGTCTGAGCTGCACAGTTGCAACTGAGCAGCTAGACTGTCGATATGCCCGATCCCTCCGCCTCCTCCATCCGTGCGGCCCTCGACCTCCGGGTCGCCTTCGCGCGGCTCCGCCGCCGGCTGCGCGAGGTGGCGACCGAGCCTGCCGGTCTGAGCGCGCAGCAGTCGTCCGCGCTGGCGCGCATCGGCAAGGGCGAGGGCAACACGGCCTCCCGCCTGGCCGAGCTGGAGGGCGTGCGCCCGCAGTCTATGGCCACCACGATCGCGTCGCTCGAGGAGCTCGGCCTCGTCGTCCGCACGCCCGACCCCACCGACGGCCGCCGCCAGCTCGTCTCCCTGACCGATGCGGGGCGGGAGGCCGAGAGCGGCAACCTGGACGCCCGGCGCGAGTGGCTCGTGCAGGCGATGGAGGAGCGGCTCACCGAGGAGGAGCGCCAGACGGTGCTCGCCGCGACCGTGCTCATCGACAAGCTGGTGAGCGCGTGATCGACCTGATCGCCGCCAAGCCAGGCCCCGCCGACCGGTTCGACCGGCGGCTGCTCGCGCCGATGATGATCGGCGCCGTCCTCAACCCGGTCAACTCGTCGATCATCGCGGTCGCGCTCGTGCCCATCGCCACCGCGCTCGGCGCGCCGGCCTCCGAGACGGCGTGGCTGGTGTCCTCCCTCTATCTGGCGACCTCGATCGGGCAGCCGCTCGTCGGCCGGCTGGTGGACATGTTCGGGCCGCGGCGGCTGTCCGTCGCCGGCGCGATCCTCACCGGGCTGGCGGGGGTGATCGGCGTGTTCGCGCCGAACATCGCGGTGCTGGTGATCGCGCGCGTCATCCTCGGCTTCGGCACCTGCGCGGGCTACCCGGCGGCCATGTACCTCATCCGCAGCGAGGCGACCCGCACCGGGATGCGGAGCCCGGCCGGCGTGCTGACCGCGCTGTCGGTGACGACCCAGACCATCGCGGTCATCGGGCCGACGCTCGGCGGCCTCCTCATCCAGGTGGGCGGCTGGCGCGCGACCTTCGCTGTGAACATCCCGCTGGCGATCGCGTCGCTGGTGCTCAGCCTGCTCTTCCTCCCGAAGTCGACGGCGCTGGACGCGACCCGGCCGGCGCGGGGACGGCTCGACTACCTCGGCGTCGCGCTGTTCGCTGCCACGCTGGTGAGCCTCCTGCTCTTCCTGATGAACATCCACCTCGCGCAGCTCTGGCTGCTCGCGCTCGCCGCGGTGTTCGCTGCGGCCTTCGCGCTCTGGGAGCTGCGCCGCCCCGACCCGTTCATCGACGTGCGGGTGTTCGCGGGCAACATCCCTCTGCTGGTCACGTACGCGCGCGCCGTGCTCGCGGCGACCGTCTCGTACTGCTACCTCTACGGGTTCACGCAGTGGCTGGAGGGCGGCCGTGGCCTGTCGCCGGCGGCTGCGGGCCTCATCCTGCTGCCGACCTTCGGGGTCGGGATCGTCGTTGCGTCCTTGTTCGGGCGCAAGCCGGAGATCCGCTGGAAGCTCATCGTGGGCGCGGCCGGTCAGATCGTGATGGCGGTGCTGCTGCTCCTGGTGGGAGCGGAGGCCGCGATCTGGTTCCTCGTGCTCATCGCGATCGTCACCGGCGTCCCGCAGGGTCTGGTGAACCTCGCCATCCAGAACACGCTCTATCACCAGGCCGACCCGACCCGGATGGGCGCGACGTCGGGACTGCTGCGCACCTTCATGTACCTGGGCGCGATGCTCGCCTCGGCGGCGACCGGAGCGTTCTTCCACACGACGGCGGACACCGGGGGCCTGCACGACCTGGCCTGGTTCATGCTCGGCGCCGGCGCGCTGTTCCTGGTGATCACGCTCGTGGACCGCTCGCTGCGCCGGGTCGACCGGCTCGCGACCGGCGCTTGATCGGTCGCCGAGGGGCACGTAGTTGCCCTTAAAACCGGGTTTTAGGGGCGTTAACGTGCCCCTCGCCGGTTGATTGCCGCCGCGCCGTAGAATCCTCTCGTGTCCGAGGACGTCCCGGTGCTGAGCGAGCCGCTCTTCGACGTGTTCGCGAGCGGGAGCTGGATCTTCCTGCCCGCCGGTCCCGCGCGCGGCGTCGCGACCGAGCTGGAGGCCGAGATCCTCGACGAGCAGTTCTCCTGGTGCGAGAACCCGCACCTCGGCGAAGGCTCAGGACTGCTCGTCCTCACTTCCGCCATCAACGGCTGGATGCTGCTGCACGGCGCCACCGAGACGGTCGGCTGGGCCGCCGGCCTCCTCAGCGAGCAGCGCGACCTCTACCGGGCGACGATCGACGTGCGGCTGCCGGCGATGAGCTGGAGCTTCCTGGAGCGCGGAGCGCCGACCCGCTCGGTCTCGGTGGAGCTGGGCGACGACGGCGACCTGGTGACCCGCACCTCCGGCCACCCGCTCCCGTTCGAGTCGGACGGCGTGCACCTCCCCGGCACGGGGTCCGGGTACGACGCTTTCTTCTACCCGGTCGCCATCCTCGGCGAGCATGGCGTCACGCTGCACGACCTGGAGCTCGCGCTCGACCGGCCCAGCGTCACGCTGCGGGTGAGCTGACCCGGTAGCGCAGCATCACGGTCCCGGACGGGAAGGCGTGCTCCTCCAGCAACTCGAGGTCGAGCATGAGATCGGTCGGCAGCGCGGCCGTGCCACCGCCGACGGACACCGGGACGAGGTAGAGCATGACCTCGTCCACCAGTCCGGCGCGGAAGGCCTCCGCCGCGAGCGTCGGGCCGCCGATCGACACGTCGCCGGGCGCGGCCTCCACCAGCGCGCGGACGGCGACCGGATCGAACACCGCCTCGACCGTCGTGCGGGGCGTCGTGACACCGGTGAGCGAGGACGAGTACACGATCTTGTCGGCGTCGCGCCAGATGTCCGCGTACTCGCGCATGACCGCGGGCTCGTCATTGGAGCCGATGTCCTGCCACACGTGCATGGTCTCGAACATGCGACGGCCGTAGAGGTAGGTGCCGATGCCGCGCTCCCGGGCGTTCACGGCGGCGTGCACCTCCTCGTCAGGAGTGGCCCAGTCGAACGAGCCGGAGGTGTCGACGGTGTAGCCGTCGAGGGACGCAAGAGCCGAGAAGACGAGCGACATGCGGCGACTCTAGGCCTCCGGGGCGGCCGCGGGGAGGGGCGCCTCAGTGCGGGAAGAGCACGGCCAGCGCCCGCAGCTCGTTCCCGAAGACCAGCGGCACGACAACGTCGAGCACGAATCCGATCACGAGAACCAGTGACGCGGCGCCGGCCGCGAGGATGACCAGCGTGGAGAGCAGCCTGAGGTAGGCGTTGTCCGCCACCTCCGCGAGCGTTCCCCGTGCTCGCACCAGGCCCCCCTGGTGGTGGCGGTGCTCCAGCGTGGTCATCGTCTTCCCCTCTTCGGCCGGCCCCTCGTCCGGCTGATGGGTGGCCGTCCGCCGGGCGGAGCGGTCACGACATCAAGTCAAGCGGGGGAGGGCGCGGGGGGCATCGGTCGATGGTCGGGAGGGGGTCATCCCGTGGGATGATCTCCGGCCACCGTGCAGCCGTACCCGGTGTCGGGCGCCTGCGGGACGTCGCCGGTCGCCGAGGCGAGGCGCCGGGCGAGCTGTTCGCGGCGCGCCTCCAGGACCGCGATCGCGGCTTCCACCTCGGCGAGACCGTCGAGGTAGGCGGCGACGGAGGCGGGGCACTCGTCGCTGCGGGCGTGGCCGGAGCCGAGGCAGGCGATGAAGGGTGCGGCCTTCCCGGGCGGGATGCCGGTGGCCGCCAGCTCGCGGATCTCACGGACCGCGCGCAGCTGGGCGTCGTCGTAGTCGCGGTAGCCGTTCGGCAGTCGCCCGGGCGCGACGAGCCCGAGGCGCTCGTAGTAGCGGACGGCCTTCACCGTCACGCCGGCGCGGACGGCCAGCTCGCCGATCTGCATGTTCCACCTCGCGGAGCCGGGATGATTCGCTCCGCCGTCAGCGTAAACCCTGACCCCCGGGTCATGGTCGAATCGCGCTACACTATTAGTTAGTGCCCTAACTAATCAGATCATCGGTGGGAGAGTCGAGATGTCCGGTCGCTTCGCGCAGTGGTACGCGAGCTGGAACGCCAAGCTGATCCGTGTGGCCGGTCCCGCGCAGCTCGGCGCCGGGCATCCCGAAGGCCCCGACCTCCGCTCGCCGGCCGCGCCGTGCCCGATCTGCCGGCACCCGATGACCGAGCACTCCGTGCTGCGGCCCGAGGGCCAGCGCGACGCCAGCCGGCTGGTCTGCCCCATCGCCGCCTGAGGCCCGATCGCCGCCTGAGGCCCTCAGGACTCCCGTACAGCCGCCGCGATGATCGTCCGCAGGCTCTCGCGCAGGTTCAGGATGTCGTCGACCGGAAGGCCGAGCCGTTCCACGATCCGCGGCGGGATCTTCTCCGCCTCGGCACGCAGCTCGCGTCCGGCGCGCGTGAGCGTGACCTCCAGCGCGCGCTCGTCGGTCGAACTCCTCCTGCGCTCGACGTAGCCGTTCGCCTCCAGCCGCTTGAGCAGCGGGGAGAGGGTGGCCGGCTCGAGCTGCAGCGCATCGCTGAGCTCCTTCACCGACCGCGGCTCGCGCTCCCAGAGGGCGAGCATCACCAGGTATTGCGGGTGGGTCAGGTTGAGCGGCTCCAGCACGGGCCGGTACAGCGCGATCACGCTGCGCGCGGCGACGGCGAGGCCGAAGCAGACCTGATTCTCCAGGGCGAGAAGGTCTTCGGGCACGTCGGTAAGTCTAGGCTTCGGGCCGGCCATGCTGCCTGATCACCCAGACTGCCTGATCACTCGGCCCGGGAGAACTCGGACGCCCGCGTCACCTGGTCCGGGGTGAGCGCGACGCCGGTGTACCGCTCGAACTGCCGCGCCGCCTGCAGGGCGATGACCTCCGCGCCGGTGATCAGCCGCTTGCCCGCCGCCCGTCCCGCAGCGACGAGCGGCGTCTCGGACGGGAACGCGACGACGTCGAACACGACGGACGAGCGCTCCACGAACGCGTCGCCGAACGACCGTGCGGACTCGTCGGCTCCGCGCATCCCGAGCGGGGTGACGTTCACGATCACGTCGAAGTCCGGCTCGGGCTCGCTCGCTCTCCAGGTGTACCCGTACTTGGCGGCCAGCGCTGTGCCGGCCTCCTCGTTGCGGGCCAGCACCGTCAGGTCGTCGAACCCGGCGCCGCGGAACGCAGCGACGACCGCCTTGGCCATGCCGCCCGACCCGCGCACGACGACGCGCGACGCGGGGTCGACCGCGTGCTCGGAGAGGAGCTGGGCCACCGCCTCGTAGTCGGTGTTGGAGGCCGTGAGCAGCCCGTCCTCGTTGACGACGGTGTTGACCGACTCGATCGCGAGCGCCGACGGCTCCAGGTTGTCGACCAGCGGGATGATGGCCTCCTTGAACGGCATCGACACCGAGCAGCCGCGGAAGCCGAGCGCCCGGATGCCGCGGACGGCGCCCTCCAGGTCGTCGGTGGTGAACGCCTTGTAGACGAAGTTCAGCCCGAGCTCGTCGTACAGGAAGTTGTGGAACCGCGTGCCGAGGTTGCTGGGGCGGCCGGACAGCGAGATGCAGACCTGCATGTCCTTGTTCAGGATGGGCATGCGTCCATTGTCGCAGCCCGCCTGAACACCTTCGCAGCCGCCCCTGTGCAACCGTTACGTTCACAACTTGACTACATCTCAGACATCATTCACTCTTATCGCATGACCGCCACACAGGGTCTTCCCTCGCGTGGCGCACGCAATCCCGGGTCGCAAGGCGCGCTGAGGCACTTGAACCAGGAGCGGCTCGTCGAGTTCCTCCTGGCCAACGGACCATCCACCCAGGCTGAGCTGGCGCGCGGGACGGGGCTCTCCACCGCCACCGTGTCCAACATCGTCCGCGACATGGCCGCGAAGGGCGTCGTCGAGACCTCGCCTGTGACCTCCAGCGGCCGCCGCGCGCTGCTCGTCCAGCTCACCGACACCGGGGACATCGCGGTCGGCGTGGACTTCGGCCGGCGGCACGCGCGCATCGTCCTCTCCACCCTCGGCTACGAGGTGATCGCGGAGGACGAGATGGCGCTGCCGCTCGGCTACGACGTCGCCGACGCCGTCCGTCAGGCAGCCGAGCTCCTTGATCGGATTCTTGCGGCCGGCGGGCACGACCGGCAGGCCGTCCTGTCGGTCGGGATCGGCATCCCCGGTCCCATCGACCGGCGCACCGGTACCGTGCTGCAGGGCGCCATCCTCCCCGAGTGGGTCGGCGTGCGGCTGCGCGACCTGGAGGACGCGTTCCGGTTCCCGGTGGTCGTGGACAACGACGCCAACCTCGGTGCGCTCGCCGAGGTGACTTGGGGCGCCAACCGGGGAGTGCGCAACCTGATCTTCGTGAAGATCGGCACCGGCATCGGCGCCGGGCTGATCCTCAACGGCCTGCCGTACTACGGGTTCCTCGGGATCACCGGCGAGCTCGGCCACACGCCGGTCACCGAGCAGGGCGTGATCTGCCGGTGCGGCAACCGCGGCTGCCTGGAGACGATCGCGTCCACGAGCGTGATGATCGAGACGCTCGGGCACGGGGTCAACGCGCCGGTGAGCACGGCGGACATCCTGCGGCGCGGACGCGAGCGCGACCCGGCGGTGCTGCGGGTGGTGAGCGACGCCGGGACGGCGATCGGCCAGGCCATCGGCAGCATCGCGAACGTCATCAACCCGGAGCTGGTGCTCATCGGAGGACCGCTGGTCGGGCTCGGGGACGCGCTCCTCGAGCCGATCCGGCGCGGCATCCAGCACAACGCGATCCCGGTCATCGCCGAGACGACGGTCGTGCGGATCTCGTCGCTCGGCGACCGCGCCGAATCGCTCGGAGCTGCAGCCCTGGTCATCCAGGGCGCCCTCGACGGCAACGAGTAGCTCGCGGATTCGTGACGAATGTCGCCTTTCGGCGCGCCATTAGCGACATTCGTGACGAATCCGCAGGGCCGTTACCGAGTCGTTGTCTTCACTATTTGACGTCAAGACTGAACTTAGCGTTTACTACTTAGGCGCAAGCGACTCAGCCGCGCAGCCGTACCCAGCCCGAACAGCACACCAAGGAGCGACGATGCCGTCGAACGCAGTCATCCTGCAGATGCGCGCCATCACCAAGGAATTCCCGGGAGTGAAGGCGCTCGAAGACGTCTCCCTCACCGTCCACGCCAACGAGATCCACGCCATCTGCGGCGAGAACGGCGCGGGCAAGTCCACGCTGATGAAAGTCCTCTCCGGCGTGTACCCGTTCGGGACTTATACGGGCGACATCGTCTATCAGGGCGAAGTCATGCGCTTCAAGGACATCAAGTCCTCCGAGCAGCGCGGCATCGTGATCATCCACCAGGAGCTCGCGCTGATCCCCGAGCTCTCGATCACCGAGAACATCTTCCTCGGCAACGAGCCCGGTCGCGGCGGCGTCATCGACTGGAGCGCGGCCAAGCGCCGCGCCGTCGAGCTGCTCGCGCGCGTCGGCCTGAACGACGACCCGGACACCCAGATCAAGAACATCGGCGTCGGCAAGCAGCAGCTCGTCGAGATCGCCAAGGCGCTGAACAAGGACGTCAAGCTCCTCATCCTCGACGAGCCGACGGCCGCGCTCAACGAGGCCGAGTCCGCCCACCTGCTCGACCTGATCGTCGGCCTCAAGCACAAGGGCGTCAGCTCGATCATCATCAGCCACAAGCTCAACGAGATCGAGAAGGTCGCCGACCAGATCACGATCATCCGCGACGGCCGGGCGATCGAGACCCTCGACGTGAAGGGCGACGGCGTGGACGAGGATCGCATCATCCGCGGGATGGTCGGCCGCACGCTCGAGAGCCGCTTCCCCGACCGCACGCCGAACATCGGCGACGTCCTCTTCGAGGTGCGCGACTGGGTCGTGCAGCACCCGCAGGTCGCCGACCGGCTCGTGGTGAAGAACTCCAGCTTCACCGTCCGCCGCGGCGAGATCGTCGGCTTCGCCGGCCTCATGGGCGCCGGCCGCACCGAGCTCGCGATGAGCGTCTTCGGCCGCTCGTACGGCACCTTCGTCTCGGGCGAGATCTACAAGGATGGCAAGCAGATCCAGGTCCGCACCGTGTCGGAGGCCATCGACAACGGCCTCGCGTACGTGAGCGAGGACCGCAAGGTGCTCGGCCTCAACCTCCTGGACGACATCAAGCAGTCGATCGTCGCCGCCAAGCTGAAGAAGATCGCGAAGCGCGGCGTCGTGAACGACCAGCAGGAGTACGCGGTCGCGGACGAGTACCGCAAGAGCCTCCGGATCAAGACCCCGGACGTCGACCGCGGTGTCGCGACCCTCTCGGGCGGCAACCAGCAGAAGGTCGTGCTGGCGAAGTGGATGTTCACCGACCCGGACATCCTCATCCTCGACGAGCCCACCCGCGGCATCGACGTCGGCGCCAAGTACGAGATCTACGGCATCATCCAGGCGCTCGCCGCTCAGGGGAAGGGCGTCATCGTCATCTCCTCCGAGCTGCCCGAGCTGCTCGGCATCTCGGACCGCATCTACACGATCTTCGAGGGGCAGATCACCAACGAGCTCCCCATCAGCGAAGCCACCCCCGAAACGCTCCTGAAGAGCATGACCTCCGCCAAGAAGAAGGCCACCCGATAATGACGACTCAGATCGAAGAGAAGAAGAAGTCCGGCGGTATCCGCGACCTCGGCAAGATGTTCGGCGGCGGCCAGTCCACCGGTCGCCAGTTCGGCATCCTGGGCGCGCTCGTCGTCATCGTGCTGCTGTTCGAGATCCTGACCGGCGGCAAGACCCTCGACCCGGTCAACCTGATCAACCTGGTCAACCAGAACGCGTACGTGCTGGTGCTGGCGATCGGCATGGTCATGGTGATCATCGCCGGCCACATCGACCTGTCGGTCGGCTCGGTGGCGGCAGTCGTCGGCATCATCGTCGCGCAGTCGATGACGCAGTGGAACTTCCCGTGGCCGCTCGCGATCGTGCTCGGCCTCGCCGTCGGCGCCGTGATCGGAGCCTGGCAGGGCTGGTGGGTCGCCTACGTCGGCGTCCCCGCGTTCATCGTGACCCTCGCGGGCATGCTGATCTTCCGCGGCCTCAACCAGCTCATCGGAAACGCGAACACCATCCCGGTCCCGGACGGCTTCACGTTCATCGGCGGCGGCTTCCTCCCCGAGTGGGGCCCGGACACCGGCTACAACAACTCCACGCTGCTGCTCGGCATCGTCATCGCCGTCGTCATCGCGCTGCTGGAGGTCCGCACCCGCCGCAGCCAGTCGAGGATGGGCTCCGACAAGGCGCCGCTGTGGGTGAGCGTCTTCAAGGTCGTCGTGCTCGACGCCGTCGTGATCTACTTCACGTTCCTGTTCGCGGGAGGCCGCGTCGGCACCTCGTTCCCGGTCTCGGGCATCATCCTCGGCGTCCTGATCATCCTCTACTCGTTCGTCACCCGGAGCACGATCTTCGGCCGCCACATCTACGCGGTCGGCGGCAACTCGCACGCCGCCGAGCTGTCCGGCGTCAAGATCAAGCGCGTCAACTTCTACGTGATGATGAACATGTCCGTGCTCGCTGCGCTGGCCGGCATGATCGCCGTCGCCCGCTCGATCTCCTCCGGTCCGCAGGACGGCCTCGGCTGGGAGCTCGACGCCATCGCCGCCGTCTTCATCGGTGGCGCCGCGGTCTCCGGCGGCATCGGAACCGTCGCCGGCTCGATCGTCGGTGGTCTCGTCATCGCGGTCCTCAATAACGGCCTCCAGCTCCTCGGAGTGACGAGCGACTGGGTGCAGATCATCAAGGGCCTCGTCCTCCTGATCGCCGTCGGCATCGACGTCTACTCGCACCGCCGCGGCGGCCCCTCGCTGATCGGGCGCCTGCTCGGCGGCCGCGGCCGCAGGGAGTCCGCGGTCGACGCGGCCGGCGCCGAGCAGCCCGCCGTGCTCCCCACGTCCGACCCCGCCGAGGACTCGGCGCGGTCGCTGACCTCCTGACCCGCACCTCCCTTCCCGAACCCTGCACCATCACAACCAGAGAAAGAGATAAGAATGCGCAAGATCGCACTCGCGACCGTGGCGGTCGCTGCAGCCGCCGCGCTGGCCCTGTCGGGCTGCTCGAGCCGTGACGGCTCCGGCACGGCGTCCACCGCCTCCGGCTTCGCCAAGGACGCCTCCATCGGCGTCGCCCTCCCGACCAAGACGTCGGAGAACTGGGTTCTCGCCGGTGGCCTGTTCACCGACGGCCTCAAGGCGGCCGGCTTCAAGGGCGACGTGCAGTACGCAGGTGGCTCCGGCGTCTCCGACCAGCAGTCGCAGATCCAGTCGATGATCACCAACGGCGCCAAGGTCGTCATCATCGGCGCCGTCGACGGTGGCCAGCTCGCCGCGCAGGCCAAGGCCGCGCACGACGCCGGCGCGACCGTCATCGCGTACGACCGCCTCATCCTCAACACCAAGGACGTCGACTACTACGTCGCGTACGACAACGAGAAGGTCGGCGAGCTGCAGGGCCAGGCCCTCCTCGACGGCATGAAGGCCAAGTACCCGGGCAAGACCAAGTTCAACATCGAGCTGTTCTCCGGCTCGCCCGACGACGCCAACTCGAAGGTCTTCTTCGACGGCGCCATGAAGGTCCTTCAGCCGAAGATCGACGACGGCACGCTGAAGGTCGTCTCCGGTGAGACCGACATCAAGCAGACCGCGACCCAGGGCTGGCTGCCGGCGAACGCGCAGACCCGCATGGACACGCTGCTCGCGAAGAGCTACGGCTCGACCGAGCTCGACGGCGTCCTGTCGCCGAACGACACCCTGGCCCGCGCCATCATCACCTCGGTGAAGGGCGCCGGCAAGGCGGTCCCGATCGTCACCGGTCAGGACTCGGAGGCCGAGTCGGTCAAGTCCATCATGGCGGGCGAGCAGTACTCGACCATCAACAAGGACACCCGCAACCTGGTCAAGCAGGCCATCGACATGGTCAAGGACCTGCAGGCGGGCAAGAAGCCGGCGACGAACGACGACAAGTCGTACAACAACGGCGCCAAGGTCGTCCCGGCCTTCCTCCTGAAGCCGATCATCGTCACCAAGGCGAACGCGGCGGAGGCCTACGCCAACGACCCGACCCTGGAGCCGCTGACCAAGTAGTCGGCGCCGCTCTCGGGCAGCTGTAGACAGAGCAGAAGGCCGGTCCCCGTTCGGGACCGGCCTTCTGTGTCCCCCCCTGGACAGTTCCCCCCGGGACTTCCCCCTCTGGCGGCCTGGATCTCACGTTAGGACGCGCGCGGGGTCGCGGCATCAGGGCCACCACGGATATCCGTACCCGTGGTGACCCTGATCGCCGGTGGGGGTCCCGTCCTCGAAACGGGGGTCACAGCGTGTCGAGGACCTCCCCGATGCGCGTCACATAGTCGTCGATGAGCGTGACAGCGGCGCGACCGTCGCGGCGTGCGGTGGCCTCGCGGAGGTCGCGGGCGAAGCGCTCGAGGGCGAGCGGGTCGAGGCGCCCGTGCAGCTTACGGCCGAGCCGCCTGACCTGGGGGAGCACATTGCCGAGCGTGCGGATGCGGACGTCGTTGTCCTCGATCCGGGCGAACGCCACGACGAGCTGCGCGAAGACGGTGACGAACCGGGCGGTGTCGTCGTTCGCAGCCGCGGCGACGAGCTCGGCCTGGATGTCGCCGATCAGCTCGTCGTCGTCGGCCTCCCAGAGCGGGAGCCCGCGTAACGCCGCGCCGGCCCACAGGTCGCCGGCGACCTGTACGGACTCGAGGACGCCGTGGATGTCGAACTGGGCCACGCGCGTGAAGCGGTTGCGCTCCATCTCGACGAGGCCCTGCTCGGCGAGCCGATCGAGCGCGTGGCGGATGGGGGTGCGGGAGATCCCCAGCCACTCGACGAGGTCGACGTCGCGGAGGCGCTCACCCGGTTCGAGGGTGCCGTCCATGATGGCGGCTTCGATGCGCACGTAGGCCTCTTCGGAGAGGGAGATGCGGGCGACGTGGTCGGTGGGCATGGGCATGGTCGGGTGCTCCTGGGTCGGGGGTGGAACGAGCAGTTTGCTCTGGTCAGATGCTTACTGGTAATCTATAAATATACCAGAGCAAAACTGAGTTCATGAAACGAGTTCCCCCATGACCCTCGAAGAACTCCGCCAGCGCTTCCCATCGCTCGCGGCCGACCGGCGCCTCCTCCGAAACGATGTCTACGCGGTACTCCTCGCCGGCATCATCACAGGAGACCTCGCACCAGGCGAGCGCCTCAAAGACGGAGAGCTCACCGACGCGCTCCGCGTCTCCCGCACCCCGGTGCGCGAGGCGATAGGCAGGCTGCAGCAGGTCGGCCTGATCCGCACGGCCCCCAACCGCTACACCCTGGTGTCGCCCCTCGAGATCCGCGAGATCGTCGACGTCATCGGCGTGCTGCGCCTCCTGATGCCCCGGGCGATCCGCCACGCGGTCCACGGTGTCGATGTGGACACGGAGCTGGAGCTGACGGTCGTGGCCGAGCGGCTCGAGCGCGAGAGCGACGGAGCGGGCGACACCTCGCCGATCGACGCGTTCCGGCGCTCGACCGCGGCCATCCTGGCCGTGATCCCCGACCGCGTGCTCGCCGAGACGATCGAGAACCTCATTCCGCGCTTCGTCCGCTACGTCACACTGTCGGACGAGGGCGCGGCGGCGGTGTCGCGGGAGCGCGTCCTCGACTTCGTGCGGGCGGTGGTCCTGGGCGACGAGAAGGCGGCGGCGGTGCTGGAAGAGATGCTCCTCGAGCTCTCCGAGGTGCTCAGTCCGCGCGTCGGCGGAGCCGGCTGAGCACGGCCGCCGGGAACACCATCAGCAGGAGCGCGAGCACCAGCAGGATCCCGGCGCCCGCGACGATCGCCGCGGTGAGGCCCAGCGTCACATCGAAGACGAAGAACACCACGCCGGAGGTCAGCAGGGCCACGAGGGCCAGGTTGATCCTCAGCAGCCGGTTGGCGATGGCGACGGACTGCGCCTTCTCGTGATGCCGGAAGAGCTGGCGGTGCAGCGCCACCGGTGCGAGCCCGAGCGCGGTGCTGCCGGCGGCGAACACGACGAGGACCAGGTAGAAGCCGACCTGGAACGCGTCCAGCGTGCCGAAGCGCGCCTGGAACGCGATCGCGAGCAGGAAGCCGCTGATGAGCTGGGTGCCCGTCTGGGTGACCCGGAGCTCCTGCAGGATCTCGTTCCAGTTGCGGTCGGCGCGCTGGGTCGCCGACTCCGGGCGCCCGTCGTCCGGGTCGATGTCGTCCCGGCCCGGCGGCTGCGGGTCGGGCGGCTGCGTGGCCGGCGTCCGTGAGTCCGGCGGCTGCGGGTCCGGCGTCTGCGGGTCCGGCGGCTGGGTCATCGCTCCATCGTCGTCCGGGGAGGAGACCCGCGCAACGGGTGGACTCCCTGCGCCGCCAGTGCAGCGCGGTAGAACCGCACGAGGTCGGCGGCGCTGGGCCGCTTCGCCGCCATCGTCGCCGTGTCCGACCTCCGTGCGGCCATGTGATGCCGCCACGACTCGGCGGCGCAGCGGTGGTCCCACGCGACGGCCGCCGCGGCCTCCAGCGTGCGGCACCAGCCGATCAGCTCCCGGCCGTCCGAGCCCGGCGCCCAGGTGACGACGCGATACCAGACGTCCGGCCGGTTCAGGTCGCCGAACGCGAACCGCCGGACGACCGCGTACGGCGTGCCGAGGGCACCCTGGCTCAGCACCCATTCCGAGGGCTGGGCGTTCGCCACGGGATGCCAGGATACGGTCACGTCAGAACGTTAGAGACGGCCGCCGACACCGGCGGAGCCCCCGGCTCGTGGGGCCCCGGGCCTCAGGTCAGCAGCCGGATGAGCGCCGCGACGACGGCAGCCGCGGGCACCACCACGATGAACGGCACACGCAGCGCGTACAGCCCCGCGGCGATGGCGATCGCGGGCAGCCGCGCATCCAGATGCAGCGACTGCCCGGCGCCGAAGGTCTGCACGCAGATCAACGCGGCGAGCAGGGCGGCCGTCAGCAGGTCGCTCGTGCGCGCGACGACGGGATGGTCGAGCGCCTTGGGCGGGACCAGCCAGCCCACGGCTTTGAGCGCGAGCACGGCGATCGAGCCGAGCAGGATGATGTTCCAGGTCGTCACGGCTCGACCTCCCGCTCCATCGGGATCGGGTCGGGATGCGGCCGGTCGTCGCCCCGGCCGAACAGGTTGAGGACGCCGAACACGATGGCGACGACCGCTGCCGCGAGCACGGGCAGTCCCGGCATGAGGACGGGCGTCAGCAGCGTCGCGACGAACCCGGCGGCCACGGCGACCGCCTGGGTCTGGCGCGCCTTCAGCCGCGGCCAGAGGAGCCCGAGGAACGCTGCGGCCGCGGCCGCATCCAGGCCATACGCCTTCACGTCGCCGATCAGGTTGCCGAGGAGCGCCCCGGCGAGCGTCATCAGGTTCCAGCCGAGGTAGACGACGAGGCCGGTCACCCAGAATCCGATGCGCTGTGCGCGCGGCTCGGTCTGGGCGGTGGCGACCGCCGTGGACTCGTCGATGGTGAGCTGGGTGGCCGCGGTCCGCCTCCAGAAACCGGGGCCGATGATGCGCGACAGGCGCAGCGCGTAGAAGGAGTTGCGCACGCCGAGGAGGGCGGCGGAGGCGATGGCCGTGCCGCCGGCGGCGACCCCGCCCGACGCGAGCACACCGATGAGGGCGAACTGCGATCCGCCGCTGAACATGACGAGGCTGAGGACGCACGCCTGCCACACGTCGAGTCCCGACGCGGTCGCGAGCGCGCCGAACGAGATGCCGTACAGCGCCGTCGCGACGCCGACCGCCCAGCCGGAGCGGGCGGCGGCGCGCTCCTGTTCGGTGCGGGGTCGGCGTGCCATTCTGACGAGACTAGCGGGCCCAGACAATGCCTAGCGGGCAGAGCCGGCGCCTACCGGGCGGCGCCGGCGCCCGGCCGGAACAGGCGCGCGACCATGTCCTCCGCCGTGGTGTCGCCGAGCGTCCACGGCTGGAAGATGACGCGGTTCACGATCGGGGCGATCACGACGTCCATCACGTCGTCCTCGGTCACGTCGGCCTCCGGGTGCCGCGCGAGCAGCATCTCGGCCTCCGTTCGCCGGTTGCGGAGGCAGTCGGAGGTGCGCTCTCCCGCCGCGCCCGCGCCGCCGCGCAGCAGGGCCGCGTTGACCGGCTTGCGGAAGTGGGTGACGATCCCGCTCGCCCAGTCGGTGAGGTCGTCGCGCAGGTCGCCGCGGTCGGCGAGCGGACGGTCGGGGTCGAGGTGGTACGTGGCGATGTCGTTGAGGAGGGTCGGGAGGTCGCCCCAGCGCCGGTAGATGCTGGTCGGGTTGACCCCGGCGCGCTCGGCGATCATCGGCACGGTGACGCGCTCGCTGCCCTTCTCTCGGACGAGCTCCTCGACGGCGGTGCGCACGCTGTGGATGACCGCGGCGCTGCGTCCGCCCGTCCGCTTCGACGGTGTGGTCGTAATCATGGGAATAGCTTAAAGCAAAGATTGTTGCTTTTTACCAGACCGCGCTTTATAGTCCATTAAAGCAATGAAATTTGCTTTTAGGAGGCCGACATGTCCACTGCAGGGGAGAGCTGCCCGACGCTCGAGCGCCCGACGCTGGCGACCGGGTCGACCGCCGCAACCAGGCCGCGCGCGCTGCGGCTGCGCCCGACCGCCGCGTTCACCGGCACCGCCCTGGCGTTCGTCGCCGTAGCGCTGGCCGTCGGCGCGCCCAGCCCGCTGTTCGTCCTGTACCAGCAGGAGTGGGGCTTCCCGTCCTGGCTGCTGACGGTCGCCTTCGCGATCTACGCGGTGACGCTGCTGATCACGCTGCTCGTCGCCGGCTCCCTGTCCGACCACATCGGCCGTCGTCCCGTGCTGGTCGGCGCGCTCGCGCTCCAGATCGCGGCGATGCTGATGTTCCTGTTCTCGAAGGACATCGGGTCGATCATCGCCGCCCGCTCGGTGCAGGGCGTCGCCACCGGCGCCGCGATGAGCACCTTCACCGCCTCCCTGGTCGAGCTGGCCCCCGAGCGGCAGAAGAAGCTCGGCGCGACCATCGGCTCGACGGCCCCGGTCGGCGGCATCGCGCTCGGTGCGTTCTTCACCGGGCTGGCCGTCCAGTTCACGGCCCAGCCGACGACGCTGGTCTTCGTGACGCTGGTGCTGCTGTTCGCCGCGGGCATCCTCGTCGTGCTGGCGTCGCCGGAGACTGTCGCGGCCCGTCCTGGCGCTCTGCGCTCGCTGACGCCGCGGCTGTTCATCCCGCGTGCCGCGCGCGGCGAGTTCGTGGCGGCGCTGCCGCTCTTCCTCGCGACCTGGATGCTCGCCGGGCTGTTCATCGGGCTGTCCCCGTCGATCCTGCACGGCGTCTTCCACCTGGACTCCGGCCTCCTGAACGGCGCGATCGTCGCCGTTCCGCCCGCGGTCGGCGCTGTCGCCGGGCTGCTGCTGACCCGCGCGCCGGCGCGGACCACGACGGTCTGGGCGATGGCGGCGATCATGGCCGGGATCGCGTTGACCGCCATCGGGATCGGCGCCGGCCTCCTGCCCGTGCTGTTCGCAGGCGCGGTCGTCGCGGGAGCGGGCTTCGGCGCGGGATTCTCGGCGATGCTGCGGATCATCGCCCCGCTCGCGCCGAACGACCAGCGCGCCGAGCTGTTCGCCGGGGTCTTCCTGGTGAGCTACCTGGCCTACGGCGTCCCCGCGCTGGCGGCGGGCGAGCTGATCGGCGTCATCGGTCTGCTGCCCACCGCGCTCGGCTACGCGGCGGCCATCGCCGTCGCCGCCGCGGTGGCGATGGTGGTCCAGATCGTGAAGTCGGCGCGCGGCGTGCGTGCCGAGGCGGCGGCCTCCGCGGAGCCCGCGTTCACGCCAGGTCGATGAGCACCTTGCCCACGGCGCCGTCCTTCACGGCGTCGTGGGCGGCGGCCGTCTCCTCCAGTGAGAAGCGGGTGATCGGGAGGCCGTGCTCGGCGCCCACAGGCAGCGCTCCCGCCGCGACGGCAGCCGACACCGCCCGCACCGCGGCCGCCTTGGCCTCCGGCGCGACCGTGTAGGTGAGCAGGAACTGCCAGCGCAGGTTCTTCTGCATCGCCGGTCGGATCGGCATCGTCACCGCGGTCGAGCCGGGAGCGTCGGCGTAGACCGCGATCGTGGCGCCACGGGCGGCGACCTTCGTGTCGAGCTCGGCGTTGGCGCTGGCGTTGACCTCCACGACGATGTCGACGCCGCGCGGGGCGAGCGCTCCGATCGCCTCGGCGGTGTCCGGCTCGCGGTAGTTGACGACGTGGTGGGAGCCCGCGGCGCGCGCGAGCTCGGCCTTCTCGTGGCTGCTGACGGTCGCGATCACCGTGGCGCCCGCCCAGACGGCGAGCTGGATGGCCGCGTGGCCGACCGCTCCCGCGCCTCCCGCGACGAGCACCGTCCGCCCGTCGAGCGTGCCCGGCGCGAGTTCTGCTGCCACGCCCTCGTGCGCCGTGAGCGCGCGGTGCGCCGTGAGCGCGGGGATGCCGAGCGAGGCTCCGACGTCGAAGCCCACACCCTCCGGCAGCGGCACGACGAGCGACTCCGGGAGGACGACGAGCTCCTGGGCGGTGCCGTCCGGTCGCTGGTACGCGGCATCCCACACCCAGACCCGGTCGCCGGGGCGGACCGTGGTGACGCCCGCGCCGACCTCGTCGACCACTCCGGCGCCGTCCTGGTTCGGCACCTGTGCACGTGGGAGGTCGGCCGGGCCGCTGCCCTGGCGCGCCTTCCAGTCGGTCGGGTTGACGCCGGAGACGTGGATGCGCACGCGCACCTCGCCGTCGCCGGGGTGCGGCTCGGCGCGCTCGCCGAGGACGAGGACGTCGGAGTCGCCGGTCGAGGTGTAGCTGACAGCCTTCATGGCTCAAGCCAACCACGCGACGGCGCCTGTCGTCAGCCCGCGGAGCAGGCTCCAGAACTGATCGGCGCCGCGCCGACCGAGGCGAGCACCGGGTGGAGCTCGTCCAGGGTCAGCGCGTAGCCGGTCTGCGGGTCGATGGTGGAGCGGGCGAAGACGACGCCGACGACGTCGCCCGCCTGGTCGAGCAGCGGGCCGCCGGAGTTGCCGGGGCGGATCGTGCCGCGCAGCGAGTAGATCTGCCGCTCCACCGCGCCGCTCTGGTAGATGTCCGTCCCGCGGGCGGTGACCTGGTCGCGGACGCGCTGCGGGCTGATCGTGAACGGTCCGTCACCTGGGTAGCCGGCCGCGTACGCCGAATCGCCCGCGCCCAGGTTCTGGCCGAGGTGCAGCGCAGGCGCCCGGAGGTCGGTGACGTCGAGCACGGCCAGGTCGCGCTCCGGGTCGAACGCCACGAGCGTGGCCCGGTCGACCGTCGTGCCGCCGGACTCCCGGACCACGACGGACGAGGCGCCGGCGACGACGTGCGCGTTGGTGACCACGCGGCCCGGCTGCACGACCCAGCCGCTGCCTTCCGAGTCCACGCCGCAGGCGGGCTTCGACGCGAGAATGGTGACGGTGGACTGCTGCGCCGAGGCGACCGCGGCGGGGACGTTCGGGTCGGGCGCGCCGATCGTCTTGATCGACTCGCCGCCCTCGAAGACCTTCGGGAGGCCGGCACCCGCGAGGGCGTCGTCCACAGCCCCGAGCACGGTCGAGGAGGGGATCGGCGCGATGCTGTTCAGGGTGGAGACGACCTGCGACGAGTTCGCGGCCTGCACCACGGTCGCGAGGCTGGTGGCCATCGCGAAGCCGGCGACGAGCCAGACGACGACGGCCCAGGTGACGAAGCCGAGGACCGCCCCGATCAGGGAGTCCACCCACTTGACCGGCCCGTGCCGGAGCACCTTGCCGATCACCGACGCCGCCGCGGTCGCCAGCGCGTAGACGATGCCGGCGCACACGACCAGGACCACCGCGGCCACGATCGAGCGCTGGCTGACGCCGGTCAGCCCGGAGGCGGCCATCCAGTTCACGACCATCGGCGCCAGCAGGAGTCCGAGCGAGAGCCCCACTCCGAGCCCGATCAGCGCCCCCGCGGCGCGGATGGCGCCATTGCTCCACCCCGCCGCCATCGCGAGGACGGCGAGCACGAGCAGCACGACGTCGACCACGATCTCCACGGCTCTCACGATGCCCCACCAGGCTGGGCGCGGGCTGGGGTACAGATGTACGGAACCGGAAACCTGGATGTGCGTGGGTATATTACGAGGGACGCCGGGTTCCCGACCCGAGCGTGGAGGAGGATGCCGTGCCGAAGGGAGCGAACCTCCCGGCGATCGCCGCGTTCAACGAGACCGTGGTGCTGGACGCCGTGCGCCGCTCGGAGGCCGGCCTCAGCCGCGTCGAGCTCGCCTCGGTCACGGGCTTGTCGGCGCAGACAGTGACGAACGTGACCCGCCGGCTGCTCGGCCAGGGGCTGATCCGGGAGGCCGGAAAGCAGAGCGAGGGCAGCCCGGGCAAGCCGCGAACCCTGCTCCGCCTCGACCCCGCCGGCGCCTACGCGGTCGGCGTGCACCTGGACCCCACCGTGATCACCTGCGTGCTCCTCGACCTGGAGGGCGAGGTGGTCGAGCACCTGCGCCGGCCGTCCCCTCCGGACGGTGACGCGAAGGCGACGCTCGCCGTCATCCTGGAGGCAATCCGCGTGCTGCTCGCAACCCCGGGCGTCGACGCGTCCCGGGTGATCGGGGTGGGCGTCGCCGCCCCCGGCCCTCTCGACACCGAGACGGGCGTCGTCGTCCGTCCGCCGCTCATCCCCGGCTGGAACGACTTCCACCTCCGCGACGAGCTCACCGCCGCGACCGGCCTCCCCTCGCTGGTCGCGAAGGACGTGATCAGCGCGGCCGTGGCCGAGCGCTGGCGCGACCCCGCCGGCGCCAGCAAGGACTACGCGTTCGTCTACTACGGCACGGGCGCCGGCATCGGCCTGGTTCTCGGCGGCGAGGTCTACACCGGCTCGACCGACAACGCGGGCGACGCGGGCCACGCGCTGGTGGACCCGGGCGGAGCGCTGTGCGCGTGCGGCCGCCGCGGGTGCTGGGGCGAGTCGGTGAGGCCGCAGCGGCTGGTGATCCAGGGGCTGTGGGCCGGAGTGCTGACGGCGCCGGCGGGGTTGTCGGTCGTCGATGGGGTCGATCTGGACCTCGACGTGGAGGTCGTCGACGCGCTCTTCACCCAGCTGACCGAGGCCGCCGACGCCGGCGACGAGCGCGCAGCGGCGATCATCGACCGCTCCATCCGCAACACGGCGTTCTACCTGTCGAACCTCACGGCCCTGCTCGACCTGGACCGCGTGGTGTTCGGCGGCCCGTCGTGGTCGCGGGTCGAGCGGCGCTACCTCGCCCAGCTCGACGACCGCCTCGCCGAGATCGACATGGGGATACTGACCCATCCGGTGCTGCTGGAGGGGAGTGCTGTGGGGGAGGACGTGGCGGCGGTGGGGGCGGCGTGTCTGGTGCTTAATGAGACGTTCTCGCCGCGGGTGGGGCGAGGGTGAGCAATCTCTAATTTTTATAGAGAAATTTTACGTTTGGGAGCCGACTCTATAGGTTGACATTTCAGCAGCCAACGACGGCGCTGAAACGAATGGAGTCCATCCGATGAGGAAGATGACGAAGACGATGGTGGTCGGGGCGCTGGCCCTGGGTTTGGTCGCAAGTGGCGTGAGCGCGGCATCTGCTTCCACTGCGGCGGCGACGGAGCGGATGACCACGGCAGCCAGAGTCATGAGTGACCGGTTCGACGGTGAGGAGCTGTTCCGCGGCGTCGTCTTCGGCCAGGGTAAAGCGGGCCGGGTGCTCGGCGACCTGACGGCCCCGGTGCAGATCACGCGTGAGGTCGAAAGCGAAATCGACCGAATCGTCGCCGACGTTCGGGCTGAGGATCCCGGGTTCATCGCTCAGTTCGCCGCGCAGGCCCAGAGTGGCGACGTCATTCAGGTAAGGGATGCGTTCGCCGGCCTGGGTCGAGCGCTTGACACCACTCTGGACAACCTGGGTTACCCGGACGGCTCGAATACCGCCACCGTGACGCCGCGATGCATTCAGGTGGTGCTCTTCGCCGTTGGCGCTCTGGTGTACGCGGGAGCCGCGATTCTGCAGGTCGCTGCAGTCGCAGTTTCGGTCTGGTACGCAGGCCCGCGGTCTCCGGAAGGGCAGCCGCAGCTCTCCTACGAGAAGTGGATCGCGGAGGCTACCCTTCGACTCGCACGCTGATGAGCGACCTGACGCTTCCTCGGCGGCGGGTCACGATTTTCGCCTTGGCGTTGGCCGCATTCTGGGTGCTCGTGGGCGGATTCGTTTATCTGACGAATCAACCCGAAAACGTACTGACAACGTCATGGCAGCTCGCGGCGAAGACCTCCGTTCAGACCGTCATGCCCGAGCAGTGGGGATTCTTCACCCGCTCGCCGAGGGAAGACGAACTGCTGCCGTACCGCCAGAACGCGGGACAGTGGTCGTCGGCATCGGCATATCCGCACAGCCAGGCGCAGTACTTCTTCGGGTGGAATCGAGTCTCGCGGGCCCAGGGAATCGAGATCGGCATGCTCTTCACAGAAGTCGCAGGTCGGGAGTGGCGTCCGTGCTCGGCGGACTCGTCCATCACGACGTGCCTGGAGGCGAGCGCCTCGGACGCGGAATGGACTCGCGTGGCGAACCGCTCACCCGAGCCGACGCTGTGCGGTCGCACGGCGATTTCACGGGCACTGCCGCCGCCGTGGGCATGGGCCAATATCGGGCAGGCGAAGCAGGATGTGTCGGTGATCTACCTGGATGTGGCATGTTGAGCTTCGCTGACCGGATCGTCGCACGGACGCTGGCACGGGACGTGTGGACAGCCAACATCGCGCTCGCCCGGACGCTGATCGCTTTGTCGGGGATAGGCACCCTTCTCGCCTCTTCCATATCCACTCTGATTCGACCGGCGGCAGGTGTGGATCAGTTATTCTGCGCGGGCCCGGCGGCGTTCAGTATGTGGTGCGTGACGCCGGCGGGCGGCCACGAGGCGGCGCGATGGGTGGGCATTCTCATCCTCGCCGTCGCGGCCGCTGGCTGGCGTCCCCGCTACACTGCCCTTCCTCTGTGGTGGGTGCTCTTCGGAAACCAGGCGTCGCTCACCGTCGTCGACGGCGGGGACCAGATCGCCGCCGTGCTTGCGTTGCTGCTGATCCCGCTCTCGGTGACCGACAGCCGACGATGGCATTGGGCGCGTGTCGACGACTCTCGCCCGCGCAAGCATCCGTACGCGGTGATGACGGCACACATAGCGCTCGGGGTTTTGCGGGTTCAGGTGGCGTACATCTATATCAACGCGTGCCTCGCCAAGCTCGCTGTCCCCGAATGGCTCGACGGTTCAGCGGTCTATTACTGGCTTCGTGACCCGATGTTCGGGCCTGCGGGTCCTCTGCGGTCCGTGACGGACTGGCTCCTTGCGCAGCCAATACCTGTCGCGGCGGTCACTTGGGGGACCCTCTTGCTCGAGTTCGCCCTCGGCATCGCAATATTCCTGCCGGTGCGCGCGCGGCTGATCCTTCTCCCTCTGGGCGGCGCCTTGCACTTCGCGATCGCCGTGACGATGGGGCTGTGGAGCTTCGCGTTCACGATGTGGGCGGCGTTGCTCATCCTGCTCTGGCCAGAGGGCGATCTGCTCGGCTCTGCTGGTCGTCGCATACGGCTCGCCGTGCAACAGCGCCGGGGTCCGGCGGTTGAAGACGCCATCCCACGGCTATAGTTTTTTCGGTGCAGTTACGATATGTTAGTCAGGCTTGATCGGGCGTCGCCCATTGGGCTGGCTGAGCAGATCGCTGATTCCATCCGGACGGACATCCGCGACGGTGTCCTCTCGGCTGGAGAGAAGCTTCCGGCGGCGAGGGAGTTGGCGGATGGACTCGGGGTCAACATTCACACCGTGCTGCGCGCATACTCCATTCTCAGCGTGGCTCGCTTGATCGAAGTGCGCAGAGGACAAGGAGCTCGCGTTCTACCAGCGCCCGCACCGCTGCCAAGCGATGTTTCGAGAGCTGTCGATGCGCTCGTTCGTGGAGCGGCTGGGCGGGGTGTCTCCCGTCAGCAGTTGGTCAGATACCTGGAGGAGTTGTTATGAACGGCACGGCGGGTGAGCGGGCTGCCACGCTGCGGATGATCGCCGCTGCCGCTCTCGTGACACTTCCCGTCCTCGCGATCGTGTGGTCGGTCGTGGCGTGGTGGTCGATCCTGCCTGCGGAACTTCCGTCCCAATGGTCCCGAGACAAGGTCGTCTCGCACCTCCCCACGCTCGCTTTCGCGATCAGCGCCCTCGTGATCGCCGCAACCTCTGCCGCATTCTCCTGGCACGCTGCACTGAGCCCGATGAGCTACGACCACCACCGCCGCACGTTCCTCATCTCGGGCTCGGTCGCTGCAACCGCGACCGCGGCTTGGCTGATCAGTGGCGGCCTCGCCAGTCATCCAGATCAGGGAATCGGCGCCAATGGATTCTGGGCCATTGCCGCTCTGTTCTATGGGTTGGCGCCGTTTGCTGTGGCGCCGGCGAACTCATCCTCCGACAGCGTCAGTGAAGGCGTGGATCTGGAGCTCACCCCAAGCGAGTCCGTAGCCTGGTCGCACAGCCAGTCGGTGCCGCTCTTCGTCTGCACATCGGTAGTCTGCCTCCTCGCGGCCGGCGGTTTCGGCTTCGTGCCGATGATGTTGGCGGGCGTTGATGCCTCGAACGTCGGCGCGGCGATCGTCATGTCGGTCCTCGCTCTGACGTCGTACGCGTTCGCCCGAATCCGGGTGACCGTAGATCGTCGTGGTCTGCATGCGCGGTCGGCGACTCTCGGGATCACGCTCGTATCGGTTGCCCTCGCTGATGTGGCCGCAGCGGAGACGATCATCCTGGAGCCCTTGCGTTGGGGCGGGTGGGGATACCGTGCGGGCCTCCACGGCAGAGCGCTCGTCCTTCGCTCGGGCCCGGCGATCGTAGTCACCCTGCGGAATGGAACAGATGTCGCCGTAACGACGGCTTCCGCTGAACAAGCAGTGAGCGTGCTTCGAGCACTTCTTCTTCGGGGTGCTGACTGAAGCGTCGGGGTCTCACCACGCCCCCACCCGAGGGCAGACCGTCGATTTCCCGCACCCTCTTTACTTATAAATCAATTTGATTTATAAATTACGAAGAGTCCGCGGCATGGGAGCCGGAGGACCCCAATGCAAAGGAGCATCGATGAAGCGAAGCAGGGTTGTGGTCGCAGCAGTCGCCGCCGCCGCGCTCGTCGCACTGGCGGGCTGTTCGTCGTCGTCCGGCGGTGGTGACGGCAAGACCATCAAGGTCGCCTTCCAGGATTTCGGGTCGGACATCATGGCCAACTTCATGAACAAGGCCAAGACCGACTTCGAGAAGGCCAATCCCGGCACCAAGGTCGACCTGGTGCCCATCAAGGCCGCGGAGAACGACTACTACACCAAGCTCGCTCTCATGAACCGGGCCGCCACCACCGCGCCTGACGTGATGAGCGAGGACACCTTCCTCATCCGCGCCGACGCCCAGGCCGGGTACCTCGCGCCGCTCGACTCCTACGTCTCCAAGTGGTCGGACTGGTCCAACTTCTTCGACAACGCCAAGGACGCGGGCAAGGGCGACGACGGCAAGGTGTACGGCATCCCCACCGGGACCGACACCCGCGGGCTCTGGTACAACAAGCAGATCTTCGCCAAGGCCGGCATCCCCACGCCGTGGCAGCCGAAGAACTGGCAGGACGTCATCAGCGCGGCCAAGAAGATCAAGGCCGCCGACCCCGGCGTCATCCCGCTCAACATCTTCTCCGGCAAAGCCGCGGGTGAGGCCAGCTCGATGCAGGGCTTCGAGATGCTCATGTACGGGGCGAGCCAGAAGGGCCTCTACGACGACTCCAACTCCAAGTGGATCACCGGCTCGAAGGCGTTCACCGACGCGCTCGACGTGATCAAGGAGGTCTACCAGGGCGGCCTCGGCCCGAGCCAGGAGGTCACCAGCGACACCAACTACCAGAACACGATCAACAACGAGCTGGTGCCGCAGGGCAAGCTGGCCATCAACCTCGACGGCTCCTGGGCCTCCAACGCGTGGCTGCCCACCGGCGCCACCCCGTGGGCCGACTGGGACAAGGTGATGGGCACGGCGAAGATGCCGACGCAGAACGGCAGCGCGCCCGGCTCGATCAGCCTCTCCGGCGGCTGGACGTTCTCGATGGGCTCCAAGAGCTCGGCGAAGGACACGGCCTGGAAGTTCATCACCTTCGTGACCGACAAGCAGCGCTCGCTCGAGTACAACATCAACACGGCCGGCATCCCGGTACGCAAGGACGTCGCGGACGACGAGAAGTACAAGACGTCCAACCCGACGTCGGAGTTCTTCTCCTCGCTGGTCGCGGTCACCAAGTTCCGCCCGGCGACCCCGGACTACCCGAAGATCTCCAACGGCATCCAGGTGGCGATGGAGTCGGTGATGACCGGGCAGGCCACGCCGGCGCAGGCGGCCAAGACCTACGACGACTCGGTCGTGGGGATCGTCGGTAAGGACAAGACGGAGTCGAAGTAACGTGACCTCCACTCTGGATGCCGTCGGCACCGACGCGCGCGGCCGGACCACCCCGGTCCGGCCGCCGCGCGGTCCGAGGACACGTTCGCGCGCACACGCCCGGCGCTCACTCGCCCGGGCCGTCCCCCTGATCCCGGCGATCGGCCTGCTGGTCGTCTTCCTGGTCGGGCCGATCCTGTCGTCGTTCTACGGCTCGTTCACCAACATGTCGCTCACCGGTTCGGCGGCGGCGTCGGCGCAGTGGGTGGGCCTCCAGAACTACATCGACCTGTTCAAGAGTCCGGACTTCCCGGTCTCGGTCTGGCTGACCCTGGTCTTCCTGATCGGCTCGGCGGTCATCGGCCAGAACGTTGTCGGCATGGTGCTCGCCCTGCTGATGCGCAGCGGCAGCCGGTGGGTCGGGGCGCTCGTCTCGACCTTCGTGGTCGGCGCGTGGGTGCTGCCGGAGATCGTGGCGGCGTTCGCGTCGTACGCCTTCTTCAGCCAGCACGGCACGCTCAACGCGATCCTCGCCGGGTTCGGCATCGTCGGGCCGTCGTGGCTGTTCGCCTTCCCGATGCTGTCGATCATCCTCGCCAACACCTGGCGCGGCGCAGCCTTCTCGATGCTGGTCTACTCGGCGGCGCTGCAGGAGGTGCCGCCGGAGATCACGGAAGCGGCGGAGGTCGACGGCGCCAACGGGGCCAAGCGGTTCTTCCTCGTGACGCTGCCGATGATCCGCCGCAGCATCTCGACCAACCTCATGCTCATCACCCTCCAGACGCTCTCGGTCTTCACGCTCATCTACGTGATGACCGGCGGCGGACCTGGCAACAAGAGCATGACCCTGCCGGTGCTGGCCTACCAGGAGGCGTTCAAGTTCTCCGAGCTCGGCTACGGCACCGCGATCGCGACCATCCTGCTGCTCGTCGGGGCGGTCTTCGCGATCGTCTACGTGCGCGCCCTCAAGACGGAGGTGGACTGATGAGACTCTCGTCGCCCAACGGCATCGCCCTCAAGTGGACGGCCAACGTCCTCCTGCTGCTCATCGGCGTGGTCTTCGTGCTGCCGCTGGTGTGGGTGGTGCTGGCCTCGTTCGACGGGGGCGCGACCCTCTCGGTCGCGTGGCCGAAGCAGTGGACGCTGGAGAACTTCCAGAAGGTGCTCACGCCCGAGCTGGCGTTCGTGCCGCTGTGGAACAGCCTCCTGCTGTCGGCCGGGTGCGCGATCCTCACCGTGGTCATCGCGGTGCTCGCCGCCTACCCGCTGTCGCGCTACCGCAACCGGTTCAACCGGCCGTTCCTCTACGCGATCCTGTTCGGGACCTGCCTGCCGATCACCGCGATGATGGTGCCGGTCTACAGCTTGTTCGTGTCGCTCAACCTGATCGACTCGCTGGGTGGGACGATCCTGTTCATGGCGGCGTCATCGCTCCCCATGGCCATCTGGATGACGAAGAACTTCGTCGACTCCGTGCCGATCTCCCTGGAGGAGGCGGCCTGGGTCGACGGCGCGTCCAGCATGAAGACCCTGTGGACCGTCGTGGTGCCGCTCGTGCGGCCGGGGATCGCGGTGGTGTTCATCTACGTGTTCGTCGCCGCGTGGGGCAACTTCTTCGTCCCGTTCGTGCTGCTGCTCAGTCCGGGCAACCAGCCGGCCGCCGTGAGCATCTTCACGTTCTTCGGGCAGTACGGCGCGGTCGCCTACGGCCAGCTCGCCGCGTACTCGCTCATCTACTCCGTGCCCGTCATCGCGCTCTACGTGATCGTGTCCCGTGCGCTGGGCGGCTCGTCCGCGCTCGCCGGGGCCGTCAAGGGCTAGCCGTACCTCTTATATAGAAGGAGTCCTCCTTGTACCAGCAGAACCAGCTCGCCGAGTTGCGGGTCGACCGTTTCGTCCGCGAGCGCCTGGCGCCCGCCCTCGAGCGGGCGTCCGTCCCGGTGACCGTGGAGGCGTGGGAGGTGCCGGACGAGCCGGTGCCCTTCGCCCAGGCGATGGAGGGCGCCTTCGAGCCGTTCGCCGTCGGGAGGCCGTGGGGGCGGCCGTGGGGCACGGTCTGGTTCCGCGTGACCGGGACGGTCCCGGCCGAGTGGGAGGCCACCGCCGATGAGGTGGAGCTGGTCGTCGACCTCGGGTTCACCGCCGGCCAGGTCGGCTTCCAGGCGGAGGGGCTGGTCTGGGCGACGGACGGCGCGATCGTCAAGGCACTGGAGCCGCTCAACAACTACGTGCGGCTCCAGGCGGCTCCAGGGGAGTCGTTCGAGCTGTTCGTGGAGGCGGCCTCCAACCCCGACGTGGGGTCGGACTGGTCGTTCCGGCCGACGCCGGTCGGCCGGAAGTCGACGGCGCCGACGGACTCCATCTACACACTGCGGCGGGTGGACGTCGTCCACCGCGACCGGGAGGTGTGGGAGCTGATCCAGGACATCTTCACGGTGCGGGGCCTGGCCGCCGAGCTCCCGGCGACCTCGCCGCGCCGGGCCGCGCTGTTCGCCGCGCTGGAGGACGCAGTGACCGCGGTCGACCCGTTCGACGTCGGCGCGACCGCCTCGGCCGGTCGCGCGGCGCTTGCGGACGTGCTGGCATCGCCGGCGGCTGCGACGGCGCACCGGGTGTTCGCGGTGGGCCACGCGCACATCGACTCCGCCTGGCTGTGGCCGGTGCGCGAGACGATCCGCAAGTGCGCGCGGACGTTCTCCAACGTCCTCGACCTGATGGACCAGGACCCGGACTTCGTGTTCGCGTGCTCCTCGGCGCAGCAGTTCGCGTGGATGCAGCAGTTCTACCCCGAGCTTTTCGAGCGCATCCGCGTGCGGGTCGCTGAAGGCCGCTTCGTGCCGGTCGGCGGGATGTGGGTCGAGTCGGACACCAATATGCCCGGCTCGGAGGCGATGGCCCGCCAGTTCGTGGAGGGCAAGCGGTTCTTCCTGGAGGAGCTCGGCTACGAGCCGCGCGAGGTCTGGCTGCCCGACTCGTTCGGCTACTCGGGCGCCCTGCCGCAGATCGCGCGCGAGGCCGGGATGGACTACTTCCTCACCCAGAAGATCTCGTGGAACGAGACCAATACGTTTCCGCACCACACCTTCGAGTGGGAGGGCATCGACGGCACGCGCATCTTCACGCACTTCCCGCCGGTCGACACCTACAACTCCATCCTCTCCGGGGGAGAGCTCGCGCACGCCGAGCAGAACTTCGCCGACAAGGGCCGGGCGAACACCTCCCTCGTCCCGTTCGGGTTCGGCGACGGCGGCGGCGGCCCGACCCGCGAGATGGTCGCCGCAGCCGCGCGCACGGCCGACCTGGAGGGCTCGCCGACCGTCCGGGTCGCGGCGCCGTCCGCGTTCTTCGCCGCCGCGCGCGCCGAGTTCGACCCGGCGCCGGTGTGGGCGGGGGAGCTCTACCTGGAGTTCCACCGCGGCACCTACACCTCGCAGGCGCGCACCAAGCAGGGCAACCGCCGCAGCGAGGCGCTGCTCCACGAGGCCGAGTTGTGGGCCGCGACCGCAGCGGTCCGGGCCGGCGCGGCGTATCCGGCGGAGGAGCTGCGGGAGGTCTGGCGGACGGTGCTGCTGCAGCAGTTCCACGACATCCTGCCCGGGTCGTCCATCGGCTGGGTGCACGACCAGGCCGTCGAGAACTACGCCGAAGTGGCGCGCAGCCTGGAGGACGTGATCGGGAGGTCGCTGGCGGCGCTCGCCGCGGGCGCGGCCGATCGCGGGGCCGTCGCCAACGCCTCGCCCTACACCGTGGACGGGATCGCGCCCGGTGCCATCGGCGTCCCGGCCCGAGGCTCCGACGCCCGCGTCGAGCGCGACGGCGACGGCCTCCGGCTGGTCAACGACCGCATCGCGGTCACGGTCGACGCCGAGGGCCTCATCCCCTCGATCGTGGAGCTCGCGACCGGCCGGGAGGTGGTCCCCGCGGGCACCCGCGCCAACCTCCTCCAGCTCTTCCGGGACACCCCCACGCAGTGGGACGCCTGGGACGTCGACATCGAGTACCGGCTCGCAGGGGAGGACCTCACGCGGGTGGAGTCCCTCGAGGTCGCCGCCGAGACGCCCGAGTCGGTGTCGCTGCGTCTGGTCCGCCGCTTCGGCGCCTCAACGGTGACGCAGACGCTGACCCTCGCCGCCGGGTCGCCCGCGCTCGACATCGAGACCCACGTCGACTGGCACGAGCGCCAGCGGATGCTGAAGCTCGGCTTCCCGGTCGACGTCCACACGACCTCGGCGCGCTCGGAGATCCAGTTCGGGCACATCGAGCGGCCGACGCACACCAACACCAGCTGGGACGTCGCCCGGTTCGAGACCAGCGCGCACCGCTGGGTGCACGTGGCGGAGCCCGGCTTCGGCGTCGGCGTCGCCAACGACGCGACCTACGGCCACGACATCACCCGGCACGAGCGCGAGGGAGGCGGCACCTACTCGCTGGTGCGGCAGACCCTCCTGCGCGCGCCGCTCTTCCCTGACCCGGAGGCCGACCAGGGCGAGCACACCCTGCGCAGCTCCCTCGTGGTCGGCGGCGTGGACGCGGCGATCGAGACGGGCTACCGGCTCAACCTCCCGCTGCGGCCGGCCGCCGCCTCGATCGAGCCGCTCGTCGCCTCCTCGTCGGCGGGCGTCGTGGTCGAGACCGTCAAGCTCGCCGAGGACGGCTCGGGCGACGTCGTCGTGCGGCTGTACGAGGCGCACGGCTCGCGGGCCTCGACCACGCTCGCGGTCGGCTTCCCGTACGAGCGGATCGAGCGCACCGACCTGCTCGAGCGTGTGACCGGAGACGCCGGGAGGACGCTCGCGCTCCGGCCCTTCGAACTCGTCACGCTGCGGTTCGTCCGCAGCTGACCCAGACCGCCCGCCCCGGGCCGCGCGAACCCCGGGGCGGGCAACATCACCCATCTCCACCGTTCTGATCCCGAACGGGGGGCGCGTAATGCGGGCATTACATACTCTTCGCCCGGTTAGTCTTTCCAACGTGGCGGTCGGTATGTGGCGCAGGCGGGTGCTCGTGGTAGAGGACCACGCCCTGATGCGTTCGCTCGTGGCCGACGCCTTCGCGCAGCGCGGGTTCGAGATCACCGCGGCGCCCTCCGCGGTGGACGCGCTACGGCTCGTGGACGACGCCGACCCCGACCTGCTCGTGACCGACATCGACCTCGGCTCCCGGCCCAACGGCGTGGAGCTGGCGACGATCGTCCGGGAGCGCGCCCCGCACGTCGCGGTGATGTTCCTCAGCAACCTGTCGCGGGAGGCCGCGGCAGCCCAGGCCCGCGACACCGTCGAGGGCGCCTCCTTCGTCAACAAGGGCGCGATCGGGTCGGTCGCCGAGCTGGTCGACGCCGCGGAGGCCGTCCTGGCGGACCGGCCCGTCGAGCACCTGACCGGCACGACCGGCTCGCAGGGCGCCCTCCTGCGGCTGAGCCCCGCCCAGCGCGAGACCACCCGGCTGCTCGCCGCCGGCCTCACGAACGCGGAGATCGCACGCCGGCGCGGCGTCTCGGTGCGGGCGGTCGAGAAGAGCGTCGAGCGCGTCTTCCAGGCGCTCGGCCTCACCCGAGACGACGGCATCGCCCCGCGGGTGGCAGCCGCGACCCTCTACACGGCGACGTTCGGCGACCCGGGGTCGGGGTTGTGAAGCCGTCCGTCGCGTCGAGGATCCGGCGCATCGTCGCCCAGGCGACAGGCCGTCACGCCATCACCTGGTGGACGTGGCTGATCACGGCCCCGGTCGCGCTGACCGTGATGTCGGGGCTGCAGTACGTCACCGGCGGCCCTTCGGCGGTCGTCGCGGTGGCCTCCGTCGAACACCTGGGGGTCGGCCTCCTCCTGCTCGTGGGCTGGGCGCTGCTGCGTGTCATGCCGGCCCCGGTGCGCGCGGCGACGGTGATCGCCGTGTTCGCTGTGATCGGCGTCCTCCGTCCCGTCCTCTTCCTCGCCGCCGGATGGGTGCTGGGCATCCCTGCCGCCGCCGGTGATTTCGGCGGACGGATGGCGATCAACCTGGTGACGACTGTCGCCGTGTTCTCCCTCATCGCCATCGCGGTCCAGCTCGTCGAAGACCATCTCGGCGTCTATCGACGGCTGCGCGCGGCGCAGGAGGCGTCGGCTCGCGATGCACTGCTGGCGGCGGACCGTGCGCGCGCTCTGCGGGACTCCGCCCTGGACGCCGTCTCCGAAGGGCTGGAGCGTGCCACCGTCGCGGCCGAGAGCCGCGGGATCCGTCCGGTCGACGCGGCGAACCTGCTCCGCGAGGTGGCCGAGCAGATCGTGCGACCGGCCAGCCACCGGGTCTTCGACGCCGACGCCCCAGCAGGGGAGGAGTCCGAAGCCGGCCGCGTGCGCAAGCACGACTGGATCGCATCGGTTCTCGGCGGGATGCAGGCCGCCCCTCCGCTCCTGCTCGCGGTGCTGTTCGCGGTGATGGTGCTCCCGTTCGGCGTCTGGCAGTACGGCCTGTTCTTCTGCCTCCCCCCGCTGTTGTGCGGCCTCCTCGTGATGTGGGGAGGGAACGTGCTGCTGGGGCTCGCGGCGACGCGGACTCCGCCCGCGCTGCGTGCGGTGGCCCTCGCGATCGGTTACGTCCTGATCGGTCTGCTGCTCTCGGCGAGCAGCGAGGTCACGGTCCGCCTCATGGGCGGCGATCCCGAGCGGGTCTGGTTCGAGGCTGCCTCGTATTGGCTGGTCGGCCTCGGGGTCGCCTTCGTCGCCTCGCTCACGGCCCAGGTGCGCCGGGATCAGAGCGAGCTCGAGGAGGCGGTCCAGGACAACATCCGCGCGGCGGCCGCCATTCGAGGCGCCTTCGAGACGGAGCGGGCCGCGCTCGCGAGACTGCTGCATTCGGGAGTCCAGTCCGAGCTGATCGCCTCCGCGCTCGCCCTGGCAGCGGGGCCGTCGGCGGATGCGTCGGCCGAGCTGCGCAGAGTGGTGTCGAGCATCCGTGCCGAGCTGAGCGCGCCGCGCGTGGAGCCGGACGCCGCCGAGCGGATCGCTGCGCTGGTCGAGAGCTGGGCGTGCGCCATCCCGCTGCGGTCGTCGTTCGGCGACGACGTCTGGGAGCGCCTCCGCGAGCCCGGGCGCGCCGCCGCGGTGATCGACACGATCTCGGAGGGCCTGGCCAACGCGGTGCGCCACGGCGACGGGTCGGAGGTCACGCTCGACGTGCTCGCTGCGCCCGGTGACGGCGTCTCGGTCATGATCGTCTCCGGAGGGGCGCTGTCCGCCGCCGTGCCGGGGATCGGGCTCCGTCAGCTGGCCGAGCGCGGGGTCGTCGCACTGCAGGAGGCCGCCGGCCGCGTCGAGCTCGCCGTGGCGATTCCCTGACATCCCGTCGGGCGGGCGAACGTCAGTCGTACCAGCCGTACCCGGCGGGGTCTGAGTGGACTCGCAGGGTTACCTTCGAGGTGATCGGAGCCCGCATCCGTCTTGGTCAGGGCCGGGGTGTTTCCGCGCGACCCGAACGCGCGGGATGCGCCCCGCCCCCGGCTTCCCGCGGCATTCTCCGGCTGTCCGCTTTCCTGCGCGAGTTCGTCCGTCCGCCGGCGTCACGCCCAGAATTGGTTCGATCTATTCGTCTGCATTGATAGAACGTTCAGCGGAAATTTGATAAGAATGATCGGTACGCCTGAACGCGTCGTCCCCCCGCGACGCTCGGACCCGACCGTCCCAGGCGAGTTCAGTTCTTCCCAGGAAGGCCAGTTTGCCCGAGTCCTCTGCCCCTTTGCGGCCTCGCCGCAGTACTCGGGGACCCGTCGTACTCGACGTGGACGAGCAGACGCAGGCAGTGGCCGACCCGATCACGGACTTCACGCGGGCCGAGTCGCTGGCCCCGCCCGCGCCGGTCGTCCCGGCGGCTCCCGCCGCTCCGGCGCCGATGAGCCGCCGCGCCGCCCTGGAGGCCGAACGCGCCCAGGCGCGCCGGACGCAGGCCGCCGCGAAGGCGCAGGCGCCGCAGGTCGCCGCAGTCGCGCCTCGGGCTGCTCGGGAGGACGGCATCGCGTCGTTGTTCGCCGAGAGCCTGTCTGAGACCCCCGCGGCCGAGGGTGTCGCCGCCGATCGCGCCGTCGCCCGCCGTCGCGCGGAGGAGCTGAACGCCGAGCAGCTAAACGCCGAGCAGCACACCGCGCCGCGGAAGAAGAAGCGCGTCGTCCGCGAGCGCGTCGTCGTCAAGCCGACCCGCCCGTCCCGCGCCGAGCGGCGAGCCGCCGTCGCGCAGCAGTCGGCCGTCCCCGCCGCGCAGGTCGCCGCCGGCCCGTCGGTCGCCGACCGCACGAACCCCCGCCACCCGCGTCTCGGCATCTACCGCAAGCTCCACACCGAGGGCCGCCACCGCCGCGGCTTCCACCTCTTCGTGCTCGTCGCGCTGACCGCGTTCTTCGGCACCGCCTCCCTCCCGGCCTACGCGACGACGGGCGAGGCCTCCGTCGCCGGAGCCGCGCGCACCGCCCTCGCCGTGCAGACCCTGACCGGCGGCAACGCCACCGCGCAGGTCGTCTCCCGCGACGGCCTCGGCATCGCCGAGAGCCCGCAGGCCCTCGACTCGACCACCAACGGCAGCGTGTCGCCCACCGTGCAGGCCCTGGCCGTGCAGCTCATGGGCGCGGTCGCCGCGGGCCGCCTGGTCGGCTCCACGCCGAACCACATCCCCGAGATCGCGAACCTGGCCGAGGGCAAGGTCGTTCCGAACTGCGGTGTCGACTACCGCGTGCTGCAGGCGATCTCGGTCGCCCTGGACAACTTCAGCCAGGTCGGCATCAGCGACATCAACCGCAAGTGCACCGGCCAGATCGAGGGCGCGGGCACCGACTCCGCGCACTACGCGGACGGCGGCGGCCACGCGGTCGACTTCTACCTCCTCAACGGCTCGGCCCTCACCGGCGGCGACTCCAAGTCCCTCCAGCTCATCCGTCTCCTCGACCCGCTGGTCCCCAAGGGCTCCGGCCTGGGCCAGGCGGAGTGCCGCGGCTCGATCAGCGTCCAGAACTTCGCCCCGTTCGACGACACCTGCAACCACGTGCACATCGACTTCCTGAAGTCACAGGGGGCGACGCTCAAGTACGGGTGAGCCACCCACGATTCGCGCCGAATCGCGGCTTTGAGCGAGGCAATCACGACATTCGTGCCGAATCGCCGGCGCTTCACCCCAACGGCACCGCAACCCCCGACCCCAGCCGCTTCATGACCAGCGTCGACGTCATCCGCTGGATGCCCGGCAGCCCGCCGAGCTCCCCGTCGTACAGCTCCTGGTAGGCCGCCAGGCTCGGCGTCAGGATGCGCAGCATGTAGTCCGGGTCGCCGAAGAGGCGTTCGGCCTCGATCACGTTCGGGATGGCGACCACCGCCTCCTCGAACGCGCCGACCGTGTCCGGGTCGGTGCGGCTGACCGTCACGAACACGATCGCCTCGAACGTCAGCCCGACCGCGGTCGGCGACACCACTGCGCGGTACTGCTCGATGACGCCCGACTGCTCCAGTTCGCGCACCCGTCGGTGGCAGGCCGACAGGCTCAGCCCGACCCGGGAGGCCAACTCGGTGACACTGATGCGGCCGTCCTGTTGGAGGGTTGAAAGAATCTCCCGGTCGAGGCTGTCCATGAAAACTATTCTCCCGCTGTTTCGGCGATTCTGTCGCAGATAGCGAAGCACCTTTCGCGGATATTGCCGTAGCTTCTGCCTCATGAATCCCGCTCTGGTCGCGCAGTTCTGGACGATCGCCGTCCTGCTCACGCTGACGCCCGGCGCCGACTGGGCCTACATCATGGGCGCCGGCGTGCGCGCGAAGTCCGCAGCGCCCTCGATCCTCGGGATGCTGACTGCCTACGCACTGGTCATCGCGGCCGTCGCGCTCGGCGTCGGCGCGCTCGTCACGCGGTTCCCGGTGGTCCTCACGGCGCTCACGCTCGGCGGCGGCGCGTACCTGGTCTGGCTCGGGATCACCGCCCTCGTCAAGCGCGCCGAGCCGGTCGGACCGCACGGCGAGCCGATCGTCGGGAGCGCGACCTCCCAGTTCCTCCGCGGCGCCGGGGTGTCCGGGTTCAACCCGAAGGGCCTCCTGCTGTTCCTCGCGCTGCTGCCGCAGTTCACCTCGCCGACGGGGATGCCGCCGGCAGCCCAGATGCTGGTGCTGGGTGCGATCCAGCTGGCCGACGTCGCCGTCATCTACACGCTGGTCGCCCTGCTCGCGCGCCGGCTGCTGCGGTCCCGGCCGCGCGCCCTCGTGATCGTGGGGAAGCTGTCCGGCGCGATGATGGTGCTCATCGGCGTGAGCCTGCTCGTTGAGCGGTTCCTGCAGCACTGACACGCGCCGGCGGCGGTCGGGCTCAGAACAGGTTCAGCGCCGCCCACTGCAGCAGGATGACCGTCTTCCCGTCCACGATCCGCCCGTGCGCCACCATCGCGAGAGCGTCGTCGTACCCCACGACGACCGGCTCGATCTCCTCGCCCTCCTCGGCCACGCCGCCCCCGCCGACGATCTCGCCGGGCCGGTACTCGGCCGCGTAGAAGTGCACGCGCTCGGTCACCGAGCCCGGGCTCATGAACAGGTCGAACAGGTGGCGGAGGTCGCCCACCCGCACGCCCAGCTCCTCCGCAGCCTCGCGGCGGATCGCCTCGTCCGGGTCGTCGCCGTCCAGGAGGCCGGCGGCGGCCTCCACCAGCATCCCGTCCGGGTGGCCGTTGACGTACGCCGGGAAGCGGAACTGCCGGGTGAGCAACATTGTGCGCGCGACGGGGTCGTACAGGAGCACGGTCGCGCCGTTGCCGCGGTCGTAGGTCTCGCGCGCCTGCGTCACCCACGCGCCGTCGCGCCCGCGGTAGTCGAAGGTGGTCCGGCGCAGGACGTGCCAGCCGTCGGACACGACCTCCACGTCCGTCACGCGGACAGCGGGGTTGCCTGTTGCCGAACGGCCGGTACGGTGCAGCCCGGTGCGTCCTCTGCTGTCCGGGACGTCGTGCCCGGGTCGTGCGTCGCGCTCCGTGGATCCCTCACCGCTCATGGCAGGAGGGTATCGGACCTCTCTGCCGGGCGAATGTACATGCCGACCACTTCGCGGACCTCCACGCCGCCGCCCTGCCACGTGGCGGGGTTGCGGCGGGCGATCGCGAGCGCGGCCTCCCGGTCGGCGGCCTCCACGATGCCGAGGCCCGCGATGATCTCCTTGCTCTCGGTGTACGGCCCGTCCGTGACGCCGTCGCCGCGGACGGAGGTCGCCTCCGTGAACGGGGCGAGCGCGAACGCCGCGGTCAGCGAGCCGTCGCCGATCAGGTCCTCCGAGTGCCGGTCGTGCTCGGCGAGCTCCTCGGGAGCGCCGGCGACGCCGTTGCCGTAGATGAAGATGGCGAACTGGGCCATGAGCGATCCTCTCTGTCGTCATCAGGACGTCGAACCGGCCGGCGCGGAATCGACAGCGTCAGCGCAGCTTCCGCCGCATGGCGCGCACGGCCAGGATGTCGGCCGCCTCGGCGTCCCGCGCCTTCACGATGGCCTTGTCCGACTTGAGCGGCAGGTCGTAGCCGTTCTCGACCTCCACTCCGGCCAGGATCAGCCGGGCGCGGGAGATCTCCGCGTCGAAGACCGCGCCGAGCAGCAGCACGACGTTGGCGATCCAGATCCACAGCAGGAACACGATGATCCCGGCGAGCGTGCCGTACGTCTTGTCGTAGTGCCCGAAGTTCGCGACATAGAAGGCGAACAGGGCCGACGCGACGCCGAGCAGGACGATCGCCACGACGGCCCCGGGGGTCAGCCAGCGGAACCGCGGCTGCCGGATGTTCGGCGTCGCCGAGTACAGCAGCGCGACCAGCAGCACCAGCGCGAACACGACCACCGGCCAGCGCAGGACCGACCACGCCGTCTTGGCCGCGTCCCCGACGCCGAGGACGTTGCCGAGCGCCTGGAGGACCGGCCCGGAGATCACGAGCAGCACCGCCACGATGGCGATGAGCACCAGCGACGCGAGCGTCACACCGAGCTGGACCGGGCGCAGTTTGAACGCCGAGCGGCCCTCCCGCACGCCGTACACCCGGTTGAGCGCGCGCCCGAAGCCGCCGACGTACCCGGACGCCGACCAGATCGCGCCGACGATGCCGATCACCAGCGCGACGCCGGTGGCGGGGGACGAGGCGAGCGCCTCGATCGGGGCCTGGATGACGGTGAGCATCCCGGGAGCGAGCTGGTCGATCATCCCGAACAGCGCGTCGATTCCCGATTTGCTCTGGCCGACCAGGCCGAGGACGCTGACGAGCGCGATCATGGCCGGGAACAGCGACAGCACGCCGAAGTAGGTGAGTCCCGCCGCGAGGTCGGTGCACGACGCCTGGCCGAAGCTGCGCAGCGTGCGCTTGAGGATGTAGCCCCACGGCAGGCGGCGCCGGGAGGCCTCAGCGGCCACGCGCGATCCCTCGTGCCACGAGAGCGGCGGCGCCGCCCAGCACCGCCAGGAACACCGCAGCGGCGGCGACGGGGTGCGACCGGATCTGCACGCGCACGTTGAAGGTGGCGAAGATGTCGTCGAGGGTCCCGGCGAGCTGGTCGCGGGTCTCCTCCAGCTCCAGCTTCAGCGTGTTCATCCCCTTGCCGCTCACGGCCGTTCCCCCTTCAGCGCCTGCACGTCGGCCTTCAGCTCCGGCCCGAGATCCTCTGGGACCGGCGGCATCCCGCGCTTCAGCATGCCCCGGCCGATGAGGGCGACGATGATCGCCAGCACGATCAGGATGCCCGCCACGATCAGTGCCGCCAGCCAGCCCGGGACGATCAGCGCGAACGCGAACACGGCGGCCGCGACGAGGACGCCGAGCGCGAAGAACACGAACACCAGGGCGCCGACGAGGAGGCCGGCGCCCACCCCCGCGGCCTTCGCCTTCGCCGCCATCTCGGCCTTGAACAGAGCCAGCTCGGCGGTGAGCAGCCGCTTGACCTGGGCCGTCGCATCGCGCGTCAGCTCCGGCAGCGGCCGGAGTCCGCGGGTGGTCCGGCGGCGCTCGCGGGGGAGCGCGGCCTTGTCGTCGGTCATTGCGTGGCCTCCCTGGGTTCGCGTCCGAACGTACTCCACGGTCGGGGAGGAGCCAAGGGAGCGCCTCACCGCGTGGCCCGCAAGATCGTGGCCCACGCGATGGTGCACACTAGTCGCATGAGCGGCATCGGCGGCAATGGGGCGGGCGGCGGCGGATCGGCCGGCGTCAGACCCGGGGGAGTGCTCGTCGCGGTCGTCCCCGGTCAGCCGACCGCCGTGCTCGACGCGGCGGCGCGGCTCGCCGACGACCTGGACGTCCCGCTGGTGTGCGCCAACGTCGACCCCAACCGGTACCTGGTCTCCAGCTACGTGGACGGCACCGTCGTCGCGCTGCCGTACGACCCCGACCTCCCCGAGGTGGAGGACGAGACCTTCGACGCCGAGCTGGAGTCCGACATCCGCGAGGCGCTGAACGGCCGCGGCGTCCCGTACTCCCTCAAGCAGCTCGCGGGCGACCCGGCCTGGGCGCTCGCCCGGCTGGCCGACGAGATGGACGCGCGGTACATCGTGGTGGGCACGCGCGAGGCGGGCCTGCGCGGCAGCCTCCGCGAGTTCTTCAACGGCTCCGTCGCGGTGCACCTGGCGCACCGGCAGCACCGGCCCGTGATCGTGGTGCCGCTGGCGCCGGTCAGCGGTTCGGGCGCGCTGCCGTGGGAGGACCCGCCGGTATAGTGGTCCAGCGGCGATGGATCTCGCCGGGGCCCACGGCCCGAACCGCGACGGTCGCTGATAGTTCCTGCGCTTCATTGTGAAGGGTGGATGACGCTTGCCCGCGAGAACCCCGCTGCCGGTGCACCTGCACTGGCGCTCCGTCCTGCTGGTCTTCGCCGGCGGCGCGATCGGCACCACGGTGCGCTACCTGCTGTCGGCCGCGGTGCCGACCGTGGGCGGCATCCCGCTCATCACGCTCGTCATCAACGTGACGGGCGCGTTCGTGCTGGGCTGGCTGCTGGAGGCGCTGGCCCTGCGCGGACCGGACGCCGGGCGGCGCCGCGACCTGCGGCTGTTCGCCGGCACCGGCATCCTGGGCGGGTACACGACCTACAGCTCGTTCGCGGTGGACACGGACGGGCTGTTCGCGGCGCACAATCCCGGCGCCGGTATCGGGTACGCGGTGGCGACCATCCTGATCGGCGCGCTGGCGTCGGTGGCGGGGATCGCTGCGGCCGCTGCGCTCGGGAGGCGTCGCGCGCGCCGGGCGGGGGCCGGCCGGTGACGCCGCTGCTGGTGCTCGCCGTCGCGGTCGCGGGCGGCCTCGGAGCGGTGGCGCGGCTGGTGTTCGACGGGGTGCTGCGCAGCCGGTTCCGGATCAACTTCCCGTTCGGCACGACGGTCATCAACGTGACGGGGTCGTTCCTGCTCGGTCTCGTCACCGGGCTGGCGCTCGCGCACGGCCTCCCGCCCGAGTGGCGGACCATCCTCGGCACGGGGTTCCTCGGCGGCTACACGACGTTCAGCACCGCGAGCTACGAGACCGTGCGGCTGGCGCAGCAGCGGAGGTACCGGGCGGCGCTGTTCAACGGCGTGGGGATGCTGATCCTCGCGCTCGCCGCGGCCGGGCTGGGACTGTGGCTGGGCGGGCTGATCTGAGTCCGTCGCCGTGGAGGCTCAGGCCTGCTGCTCCATCCACCACTCGGTGAACTCCTCGGCGCGGCCGTCGCCGGCCAGCACCACGACCCACAGGTTCGAGTAGGTCGGCCCGTCGTGGTAGTCGGTGACGCCCTCTACGAAGTACTGCGACCCGTCCTGGCCGAGCAGCCGCCACTCGAAGTCGACCGAGCCCGGGTCGTCCTGCGCGTCGAGCCAGCCCTCCACGATCTCGAGGTGACCGTCCCACGGCTCGGCGAACGGCTCGGTGCGGTAGCTCGCGTCCTCGGTGAAGAGCGCCCGGATGTCGTCGGGGTCGTTCGTCTCCCACGCGCGGCGATAGCGGTCGATCCAGGACGTGATCGCGTCGGCCATGTTCCCCGTTATACGCCAACGCCGCCCGCGCCCGCCAGACTTGACAGCGCGCCACATCCGCGCGCCCCTGCCGAAGGGCACGTAGACGCCCCTACCGGGCCGTTTTAGGGGCGTTAACGTGCCCCTCGGCGAGGTAGTCAGCTGCGAGCGAGGGCGAGCTGCGGCAGGGCGACGAGCAGCGGGGCGAGCTCGGGGATGCTGTGCGCCTCCTGGAGGGCAGCTTCCAGCGCGTCGTCGTGCACCGGACGGGCGCTGTCGAGCAGTTCGTGGCCGCCGGAGGTGAGCTCGGTGTAGATGCCGCGCCGGTCGTCCAGGCAGTCGATGCGGGTCAGGAGGCCGCGCTCCTCCAGCCGGTTGACCAGCCGGGTGGTCGCGGACGGGCTCAGCGCGCTGGCGCGGGCGAGCTGCTGCATGCGCATGTGCCAGCCGTCCTGCCGGCTGAGGGCGTCGAGGACGGTGTACTCGACGACGGAGAGGCCGGCTGCCCGGGAGAGCGCCTTCTCCAGCTCGTTCTCGATGAAGTTGTGCAGCGCGGCGAGGGTGCGCCAGCCCTGTGCGCGCACCTCGACGGCGTCGTCGGCGATGCCCATGTGCGATCTCCTCGCTGTTCGGTTCGTGGCTCGTGCTTGCGTAAAGTAATTGCATGTGCAACTATTTATGACGCGTCTGCAATTACTTAGTCTACGCGGTCGCCCCTCCATCCCCGACTTTCCCAGGAGTTCTCATGCCTGCTGGCCTGATCGCCCTCGCGCTGGGCGGCTTCGGCATCGGCCTCACCGAGTTCGTCATCGCCGGGCTGCTGCCCGAGGTCGCCGCCGACTTCCACGTCGACGCCGCCGCGGCCGGGTGGCTCATCTCCGGCTACGCGCTCGCCGTCGCCGTCGGCGCGATCGGCCTCACCGCCGCCGTCACCCGCCTCCCGCACAAGACGGTGCTGCTGGGACTGATGGTGCTGTTCATCCTCGGCAACGCGATCTCCGCCCTGGCGACCGATTACCCGACGATGCTCACCGGACGCCTCGTCGCCGCCCTCTGCCACGGCGCCTTCTTCGGTATCGGCTCTGTCGTCGCCGCGAGCCTGGTCGACCCCAGCCGGAAGGCGCGGGCCATCGCCATCATGTTCACCGGCCTGACGGCCGCCAATGTTCTGGGCGTGCCGTTCGGGACGCTGCTCGGCCAGCAGTTCGGGTGGAGGTCGACGTTCTGGGCGATCACGGTGGTGGGAGTGGTGGCGTTGGCCGGGGTTGCAGTGCTGGTGCCGGGAGGCCCCGCGACATCCGGCCCGGTCTCCGGCGCAGCCTCAGGCCTTCGCACCGAGCTCCGCGCCTTCCGCTCCGGCCAGCTCTGGCTCTCGCTGGCGGCGACCGTCCTCGGCTTCGGCGGGATGTTCGGCGCCTTCACCTACATCGCCTACACGCTGACCGGGCTCTCGGGCTTCCCCGCGGCCGCGGTCCCGTGGCTGCTGATCCTGTTCGGGCTCGGGCTGTTCGCCGGGAACGCGGTCGGCGGCCGGTTCGCCGATCGCTCGATCGACGGGACGCTGGTCGTCGTGCTGGCCGTGCTCGCGGTTGTCCTCGCCGCGTTCGCGCTGCTCGCCGCCCTCCCGGTCGCCGCGGTCGTCGCGCTCGTGCTGATGGGGGCGTTCGGCTTCGCGACGGTCCCCGGCCTCCAGCTCCGCGTCCTCCGCTCGGCCGATGCCGCGCCGACGCTGGCCTCCGGGGCCAACATCGCCGCGTTCAACGTCGGCAACGCGATCGGCGCCTGGCTGGGCGGCCTCACCATCGCGGCCGGGCTCGGCTACGCGTCCCCGCTCTGGGTCGGGACAGCGATGACGGTCGCGGCCCTTGCCGTCGTCGCGGTCGCGTCGGCCGCTCGAAGTGGCCCCTTCCGGTCCAGTAGACAGGGGCGTACACTCGCACCTGTCTCGAACGGAAGACCGACGATCAGGGGGTGATCGTGTGGTGGATGTGCCCGAAGTGCGGCGCTCCTCTCTCGCTCCCGCGCGGCTTCTGATCGGATCCCTCGTCCTCGGCGGCGGCATCGTGGCGCTGGGACTGCTGTTCGGCGGCGGCACCGCGAACGCGGCCGAAGCGCCGGCCCCCGGCCCGCTGGGTGGAGTGGTCGCGACCGTCGTGTCGGTGACGCCTGCCGCTCCGGCTCCCGTCCGGGAGGTGGCGGCGCAGGTCGTCCAGCCGGTGGCGAGCGTGGTGCAGCAGGTGGCGGCCGCGGCGCCGGTGGAGGCCGTGGTGAGCCCGGTCGCACAGGTGGCGGATCGGGTGGTGGCGGCTCCGGTGGAGCTGGTCGCTCCCGCCGCCGGCACTCCCGCCTCGCAGGCTCCGGCCCCGCAGACCGCGTTGGCGCGCACTCTTACCGCGCCGCTCACCCTGGTGACGTCGGTGCTTGCGAACCATCCCGTCAGTACGCTGACCGCGCCGATCGCGGCCGCCGCCGACGGCGTCCTCGCGGGCGTCGCGGGAGTCGTGGTGGGCACCGTCCGACCGCTCGCAGTTCCCGGAGTCACTGGGCCTGCGCGCGAGCAGTCCGTCATCCCTTCGAATGACGTCCAGCCGGCCGTCGCTCTCGCGTCTGCCGCTGCGGCGAGCACTGTGCGTGCTGTCGCTCCGTACTCGCCGGCCTCCACGCCGACCACCGGTGCGACATCCGCACGGCTCGCCGACGCCCCGAACCCGGACCAGGGCATGCCGTCGCCCGGAACCCCCTCGGGTGCGCTCGGGACGAGCCCCGCCGCCGCCCAGGCCGGCGGTTACAGCTCAGGCTTCGCCACGCTCGGCGGCAGCGCGGCCTGGCCCGCAGCCGTCGTGAGCGTCCGCGCCGGCCTCCCGGCGGACGACGACCTCCCGACTTCACCCGGATTCGATCACGACATCAGCCCCGACTGAGTAGGTTCCGACCGCCCTGCGCACCGCGCGGCGCGGACACGGAACCCGAACTCCCGACCGGGAGTCCGACACTCACTCGAAAGGCTGAACGATGAACAAGTATGTCTCCAGAGGGTTGTGGTTCACCCTCTGCGTCGGCGGGCTCTGGCTCGCCGGCACCGCGGCCGCGAACGCCGCGGAACCATCGACGACAACAGGATCCGGCGGCGTCGCTTCGGGCGACCAGGCCCCGATCGGCGTCACGGCGCCGGTGACCGTGACCGGAAACGGGATCGCCGTGCTCGGCGACTCCACGGCCTCCGGCACGTCCGCCGCTCCGGCAGCCCCGGCGCCGGCTCCCGTCGTCACCACCAGCGGACTCGGGTCCGTGGCCGGAGGCGACCAGGCCCTGCTCAGCGTGTCCGTGCCGGTCACGGTGTCCGGGAACGCGGCGAGTGCGGCGGGCGACGCGACCAGCGGCGCTGCGCCGGCGGCCGCTGCACCTGCGCCCGCGCCCGCCCCTGCGACGACCTCGGGTTCGGATGGTGTGCTGTCCGGTGCTCAAGCGCCGGTCTCCGCCGCGGTTCCGGTGAACGCGACCGGCAACTCGGTGGCGGTGCTGGGGGATGCGAGCAGCGGAGGTTCGGCCGCTCCGGTGTCCACCACGTCCACCGCTCCCGCCTCAGGTCTGACGACCTCGGGTTCCGATGGTGTGCTCTCGGGTGCCCAGGTGCCCGTCTCCGCGGCGGCTCCTGTCACCGCTTCCGGCAACTCGGTGGCGGTGCTTGGCGACGCGAGCAGCGGCGGGACGGCTTCGTCCGCTCCGGCGTCGTCGGCTCCCTCGGCTTCGGGTCTGACCACCTCGGGTACGGATGGTGTGGGCTCGGGTGCTCAGGCTCCAGTGTCCGCGGCGGCTCCTGTCACCGCTTCCGGCAACTCGGTCGCCGTGCTCGGTGACGCGAGCTCCACCGGTGCCGTGACCGCTCCAGCCACGTCGGGCGCGGTCACCACGCCGGTCACGACGGGTGACGGCAGCATCCTCGGTGGCGCGCAGCTGCCGATCGGTGTCGCGCTTCCAGTCACAGTGGGCGCCGACGCGGTCGCTGTCGGCGGGGACGCGACGACCGGTGCCGCGACCACTCCGGTCGCGTCCGGTACGACGGTCACGGGGACGGGTCAGGCCGGCGGGACCGCAGGGTCCGGAGCCTCGACCGGCACCGGGACCGACCCGGCAACGGTGGCTTCCACCGCGCTGGGCTCGATCGCGCTGGGCGAAACCGCCGTGGGTTCGACCGCGCTGGGCTCGTCCGCGCTGGGATCGTCTGCGCTGGGTTCGACCGCCCTGGGCTCATCCGCGCTCGGATCGACCGGGCCGAACGCATCCATGCTGGCGTCGACCGGTTCGGACGCGCTGACCTTCGGGTCGATCGCCGCACTGCTGGCGATGATCGGAACCGTGCTGCTCTTCGGAGCCGCGAACAGGGAGCGCCGCCACCACACGCGGTGACGGACGCTCTCGCACCACGCGACAGGGCTGGGTCGGTCGGAGGACCGGCCCGGCCCATCGCCGAGCGTCCTCCCACTATCCCTCAGAACCCGATCGGCCGCCCCGGCGTCAGCGGCGCCTCGCTCTCGGGGAACATCTCCCCGCGGTTGTACTCGGCCTCCCGCCGTTCGACCTCCGCGATCAGGGCCTTGTTCAGCATCTCGGACCAGCTGCTGTCCTTCTCCTCGAACGAAGTCGAGCGGTAGGCAGCGCGGGCGCGGTTGCGCAGCGTCTCTGACAGGTAGAACGTGACCGTCGTCCTCCGGGCCGTGGTCAGAGTGCCGGCGATGGCGGTCGGCCGCTCGGGCGTCTCCGGAGGCTCGTCCGCGAGCGGGCACTCCGCTCGGACGTCCGGGATGGCCTCGACGTCCGGGGTGGCCGGGGAGAGGTCTTGAAGAGTCACGAACGCACCTCGCAAAATACCGCATGTGTCATCTACCGGCAACATACTACGCGATGAGACGACAGGAGACCAGAGAGGGAGCCGACGCCCGTCTCAGCGCGACAGTCGCTCGACGATCGCGCCGAAGAGCTGCGGTCGCGCGGTCGCGGTCGGCACGATCCGCGGACGGAACGGCGACCGGGCGGCGACCACCAGCCCGGTCGTCAGCATACGGAAGTCCCGCGTCGTCGCCCGCCACGCGCGCTCGTACTGCTCGGTGTTCCCCGCGCGCACGGCGGCGACGGCGGCGCGCGCCTGCGCGAACCCCACCCGCATCCCCTCGCCGGTGAGCGCGTCGACGTACCCGGAGGCGTCCCCGGCCAGCAGCACGCGGCCCGATGCCCGGGAGCGCGAGCGCTGCAGGAGCGGTCCGGCGCCGCGCGAATCCGTCACCGGCTCCGCACCGGCCAGGCGGTCGGCGAGCTCCGGGATCGTGGCGATCGCCGCTTCCTGGTCGAGCGGACGCGGGCCGAGCACGGCGACGCCGACGGTGCGGTCGTCCACGGGCGTCACGTAGGCCTCCACGAGCGGGGACCAGTGCACCTCGACCAGGTCGGTCCAGGGCGCGACCGCGTAGTGCCGGCGCAGCCCGTACCGCCGGCGGACGGGGTGCTGCGCGCGCCCCTCCAGCCCGAGCAGCCGCCGGACGGGGGAGTGGAGGCCGTCCGCGGCGATCACCCACGGGGCGTCGATCGTCTCCCCGCCCGCGAGGCTCAGCTCCACGCCGTCCCTGCGCTGGGTCAGTCCGGCCACGCGATCGCGGACGACCGGCGTCCCCAGCTCGGCGGCGCGCCGGGCCAGCTCGCGGTGCAGTACGGTGCGGCGGACGCCGCGTCCCGGCCGCTCGGCGAAACGGTGCTCGACGCGTCGCGCGCCGTCCAGGTAGGCGATCCCGTCGAGCCGGTGGCCGGGCGGGTCGACTCCGATGCGGTGGAGGGCGGCGAGGGCGCCCGGCATGAGGCCCTCGCCGCAGGCCTTGTCGATCGGGTCGTCGCGGGGCTCCACGACGACGACCTCCATGCCCGCCAGCCGCGCCTCGATGGCGCACGCCAAGCCGATCGGACCGCCGCCGACCACGACGAGCTCGGTCGTCATGCGGAGGCGGAGGAGGCGGACGCGGCGGCGGGGGTGGCGAGCGCCCGGTTCTCGCACGGGAGACGGAAGCCCAGCAGCAGTACCGCGTTCAGCACGGTGAAGGCGAGCGCAGTGATCCACGCCGTGTGCACGAGCGGGAGGGCGAATCCCTCCACGACGACGGCGACGTAGTTCGGGTGACGCAGCCACCGGTACGGGCCGCGCTCGACCAGTGGGAGGCCGGGGACGACGATGACGCGCGTGTTCCAGCGCGGGCCGAGCGTCGCGATGCACCACCAGCGCAGCGACTGGCTCGCCAGCACGAGCACGAGCATGGGCCAGCCGAGCCACGGCAGGAACGGCGGGTCGAGCAGCCAGACCTCCGCCAGGCAGGCGAGCAGCAGGCCGCTGTGGAGGGCGACCATCGGCGGGAAGTGCCCGCGACCGTACTCGACGCCGCCGCGGGCGAACGACCAGCGGGCGTTGCGCGCGGAGACGACGAGCTCGGCGATCCGCTCGGCGCCGGTGGCGAGGATGAGGACGGTGTACCAGATCACGCGGCCGAGCCGATCGTGCGCGCGGCGGTGTCCGCGGCCTCCGTCCCCGCGGCCCACCGCAGCAGCACCAGCTCGCTGGTCACGCCGGGCCCGAGCGCGAACAGCAGCCCGACCGTCCCGGCCGGGTGCACGTCCAACTGCTCGGCCAGCACGTGCAGCACCGCCGCCGACGACAGGTTGCCGACGCGGGCCAGCGACCTCCAGCTCGCCTCCAGGGCGTCCGCAGGCAGGTCGAGGGCCCGGGCGAAGGCCTCCAGCACCTTGGGACCGCCGGGATGCGCGGCCCAGGCGCTGACGTCCGACACCTCCAGATCGTGCTCGGCGAGGAGGCCGCGGGCGTCGTCGGCGAAGTTGTTGTCGATCACGTCGGGCACGCCGGCGCTCAGGACGATGCGGAAGCCGGTCCCGCCGATGTCCCAGCCGATCACGTCCTCCGTGTCGGGGTAGATGCGGCTGCGTGTGTCGACGACCTCCGGACCGGGGAGGCCGAGCTCGCGGGCGCGGTCGTCGCCCGCCATCACGACCGCCGCGGCGCCGTCGCCGAAGAGCCCGCTCGCGACGATGTTCGCCATCGAGTCGTCGCGCGCCTGCACGGTCAGCGAGCACAGCTCCACCGAGAGGAGGACCGCGATCTCGCCGGGGTGCCCGGCCAGGTAGTCGTGCACACGGGCGATCCCGGCCGCTCCGGCGACGCAGCCGAGCCCGAAGCTCGGCAGCCGCTTGACGTCGGGCCGCATCCCGAGCCGCTGCACGAGCTGGGCGTCGATGGAGGGGGCGGCGATCCCGGTGACGGAGGTGAAGAGGAGGTAGTCGACGTCCGTGGCGCGCAGGCCCGCGGTCGCGAGCGCCTGGGTCACGGCGCGCTCGGCGAGCGTGGTGCCCTCGGCGATGAAGAAGTCGTTCGACTCGCGGAACGACGCGATCGAGCTGTACCGCTCGAGCGGCATCACGAGGCTGCGCGTCTCGACCCCGCTGGCGGCGTGGATGCGCCGCATGACGGCCTGTCGCTGCGGGTCGCTGGTGATCATCGCGAGGAGCGCGGCGGTGATCTCGCCCTGGCTGTAGCTGCGGGCGGGCAGCACGGGCGCCACGGCGACGATACGGCTCACATGCGAAACGTACCACCGGGGTGGTTCGGGGGTGTGAGGTTGAGGTGAACTGTCAGACCGGGCTCGCCCGCTCAGCCGATCACCGCGAACGCGTCGATCTCCACCAGCATCTCCGCCCGCGGCAGCCCGGTGAACACCGTGGTGCGCGCCGGCAGCACGCGGGAGGTGACGCGGCCCGCCAGGAACTCCCCGTACGCCTCGTTCATGGCCGCGAAGTCGTCGCGCGTCGTCAGGTAGACCCGGAGCATCATCACGTCGTCGAAGCCGGCGCCGCCCGCCGCGAGCACCGCCTCCACGTTGCGGAGGGTGCGCTCGGTCTGCGCCTTCACGTCGCCGGGGTGGAGGTACTCGTTCGTGGCCGGGTCCACCGGGCCCTGGCCCGAGACCTGCAGGAACGGGCCGCGCCTCACCCCTTGCGAGAAGGTGTGGGCGGGCGCGGGGGCGTCGGGGGTGGTGAGGGCGATGCGGTCGGTCATGGGGTCTCCTTCGGTGGGGCGGGGGACAGAGTGGGCGCGGAGGCGGTCGTCGGCGTCCGCGCCCCCAGCTCAGCCGAGATGCGCTCGGTCGCCTCCAGCAGCGCCGGCAGCAGCGCGAGCACGCCGTCGTGCGCCAGCACCACGTTCGGCACGGAGATCGACACGGCCGCGGCGACCCGTCCGTCCGGTCCGTGGACGGGAGCGCCGACGCAGTTCATGAAGGTCTCGTGCTCCTCGTGGTCCTCGGCCCAGCCGCGCTCGGCGCTCACCGCGACGTCGGCGAGCAGCCCGGCGACGGTGACGTGCGTCCGCGGGGTGAAGGCGTGGAGGTCGAGGCCGGCGGCGACGCGCTCGCGCTCGGCCGGGTCGAGGCCGCCGAGCAGCACCTTGCCGACCGCGGTCGCGTGGATGGCCGCGGGGAGGCCGATCCGGCTGTACATCCGCAGGCCCTGGCGGGACTCGACCTTGTCGATGTAGGTGACGACGCCGTCCTGGTAGGTCGCCAGGTGGACGGTCTGGCCGGTCTCGGCGGCCAGCGCGCGCAGGATCGGCGCCGCCGCGGTGCGCACGTCGACGGCGTCGAGCGCGTCGGACGCCAGCGCGAACACCGCCGGGCCGACGCGGTAGCGGTGTGCGGTGTCGTGAGCGGCGAACCCGCGGGACTCCAGCGTCTGCAGCAGCCGGAGGACGGTCGACTTGTGGACGCCCAGCTCGGCCGACAGCGCATCCAGGGTGCGCACGCCCCGGGACAGGAGGTCGAGGACGTCGAGCGCGCGGGCGACGGACTGGCTCATGGGATGCGGTCCACGGGTGCGGAGGCCAGGGGCGCCGCGGACGGTGGCGCCGCGTGCCACGGGATCTCGCCCGGGTGCACCCGCCAGCGCTCCCACACGTCGTCCGCCGCCGCCGCAATCGCGTCGCGCTCGCCGCGGGTCGGCACGGTCAGCGGCCGGTCGCCGTGGCCGATCAGCGTCAGTGCGGCGAGCGAGTGCCCGAGCCGCAGCGCGGCCGTGTCGTCCCGGCCCTCCGCGAATCCGGCGAGGAACCCCGCCGCGAACGCGTCGCCCGCGCCGACCGGCTCCACGACCTCCACCGTCAGGCACGGCACGTGGGTCTCGCCGCCGTCGCGCCGGTACGCGGAGGCGCGGCGCTCCTCGTCCTTCAGCACGAGCGTCCGCAGGTGCGGGAGGTCGGCGAAAAGCCGGGCGGGGTCCGCGTGCCCGAAGTGGGCGTGCGCCTCCTCGTGCCCGGCGAAGAGCAGGTCGGCCTGGCCGAGCAGGCTGTCGAGCGCTGCGCGGTCGCGACCGGTCCAGAGGGCCGGGCGGAGATTGAGGTCGACGCTGACGAGGGTGCCGGAGCCGACGAGCGTGCGAAGGTTCGCCGCCACCTCCGCGGTGGAGTCCGAGAGCGCCGGTGTGATGCCGGAGGTGTGGACGATGGCTGCCCCTCCGAGCAGCGCGGCAGCGGGTTCGGCGCGGAGCTGTTCGACACCGAGCGCGGACGCCGCCGACCGGCTCCGGTAGTAGTGCATCCGGGTCCGCACGCCGCCGGGGCCGGCCACGGGCTCCTTGACGTAGAGGCCGGTCGGGCGGCCCGGGTCCCGTTCGACGGCCGAGGTGTCGACGCCGGCATCGCGCGCGGCCGTGAGGACGCGGTCGCCGAAGCCGTCCACCCCGAGCCGGGACACCCACGCGGTCGGGAGGCCGAGGCGGGCGAGCGTGGTGGCGACATTGAACTCGGCGCCGCCGACGTCGGAGCCGAAGCTGTGCGCCTCCGCGAGCGGGAGGTGGTGGTCGGGATAGAGCACGACCATTGCTTCGCCGATGGTGACCAGAGCTGCGGGCGCCGCCATCCGTCCTCCCCTTCTCGTGCCGTCGGCCTTTCGCGATGGCCTCGGCTCATGCTAGACAGGAGTGCACTGGATGTGCAACGAGCGTTGCGTATCGTGCAACGGCGAGGAGATGGATGGACGAGTTCAAGGCCGCGCCGCTCGGCTTCACCTCCGCCGACGTCGCCGACCTCCCGCGCACGCGCCCGCTGCTGCGCGACTTCCCGACACCGATCGTGACCCTGAGCGAGTCCGCGGTCGCCCACAACCTCGCGACGATGGCCGAGTGGTGCGCGGAGGCGGGCGTCGCCCTCGCGCCGCACGGCAAGACGACGATGAGCCGCGAGCTCTGGCAGCGCCAGCTCGACGCGGGCGCCTGGGGCATCACGGTGGCGACGCCCTGGCAGGCGTCGGTCGCGCTCGGCTGGGGCGTCCCGCGGGTGCTGCTCGCGAACGCGCTCGTGCAGCCGGCGGCGCTGCGAGCGCTCGCGCCCGATGCCGACCGGCTGACCGTCTGGGCCGACTCGCTGCGCTCGGTCGAGATCATGACGGAGGCGCTGACGGACGCCGGTCCGGCTGCCCCGCTCGCCGTGCTGGTCGAGCTCGGTGGGGCCGGCGGGCGGACGGGAGCCCGCGGACCGGCGGCGGCGCTCGCCGTCGCTGCGGCGGTCGCGGCCTCCCCGGTCCTGCGACTCGCCGGGGTCGCCGGGTACGAAGGCGCCCTCGCGCACGACGCGACGCCGGAGTCGCTCGACCGCGTCCAGCGCTACCTGGAGGAGCTGCTGGCCCTGCACGACGCGATCGAGGCCGCCGGGCTCTATCCACAGGACGGGCCGGTCATCCTCACGGCCGGAGGCAGCGCCTACTTCGACCAGGTTGCGGACGTGCTCGCGCCGCGCCGCTCGGCGGGAGGCGGCGGCCGGGACGTGGAGGTGCTGCTGCGGTCGGGTGCCTACATCACGCACGACGACGGTTTCTACCGCTCCATCACGCCGCTGCGGCGCGGCGGTGACGGGCGCGAGTTCCACTCCGCGATCCACGGCTGGGCGACCGTGGTCTCCCGCCCCGAGCCGGGGCTGGTGCTCGTGGACGCGGGCAAGCGCGACCTCCCGTACGACGAGGGGCTGCCGATCCCGCAGGCGATCCGGCGGTTCGGGGAGCCCGTGGCCGTCCCGCTGGAGGGCGCCGTCGTCAGCGCGCTCAACGATCAGCACGCGTTCGTGCGGGTGCCGGCGGACGCGGCGGTGGAGGTCGGCGACGTCATCCGCTTCGGGCTCTCGCACCCCTGCACGACGTTCGACAAGTGGCGCGCGCTCGCGGTGGTGGACGACGCGCTCGCGGGTGAGCCGAGGGTGATCGGGATGCTGGAGACGACCTTTGGCTGACAGGAGCACCATGCTGATCGAGACCCTCACCGCCGACCGCGCGCTCGCGGTCGTCCGCGCCCCGCGCATCGACGACCCTGCCGCGCTCTGCCAGGCGCTCGTCGCCGGCGGCATCCGCACGGTCGAGTTCACCTTCACCACCCCGGACGTGGAGGCCGTGATCGCGGCGGCCGCTGCGGAGCCGCACGGCGCTCTGGTCGGAGCGGGCACCGTCACGGACGCGCGCACCGCGGAGGCGGCCATCGCGGCGGGCGCGCGGTTCCTGGTGACGCCCGGCCTCAGCGAGGGCGCGGCCGCCGTCGCCCGCGAAGCCGGGGTGCCGATCATGCTCGGGGCGCTCAGCCCGTCGGAAGTCATGCGCGCCGTGGAGCTGGGGTCGGCCGCGGTGAAGGTGTTCCCGGCGTCCGCTGTCGGACCCGGCTACCTGAAGGATCTGCGCGGCCCGTTCCCCGGCGTCCCGTTCGTGCCGTCCGGCGGCCTCCACACGCGCGACGCGCGCGAGTGGATGGCGGCGGGCGCACTCGCGGTCACGGCCGGGTCGAGCGTTGTCGGGGTGGCGGACATCGAGGCGGCGGCGTGGGACGCGGTGACCGAGAAGGCGCGCGCGTTCACCGCGGCGGCGGCAGGGTGAGCGCTGCCGTGGATGGCACGCCGCTGCTCATCCGCGGCGGCCTCCTCCTCGACGGGAGCGGCCGGCCCGGGCGCATCGGCGACGTGCGCGTGGAGGGCGGCAGGATCGTGGAGGCCGGACGCCGGCTGGACGCCACGGGCGCCCGCACGATCGACGCGGCCGGTCTCGCCGTGGCCCCCGGCTTCATCGACATGCACGCGCACTCCGACCTGGCCGTGCTCGACGATCCGCTGAACCTGCCCGCCGTGACCCAGGGCGTGACGACGCAGGTCGTCGGCCAGGACGGCCTGTCGTACGCACCGGCGAGCGAGGGGACGCTCGGCCTCCTGCGCGAGCAGCTCGCCGGCTGGAACGGTCCGCGGGGTCCGGAGGCCGGCTGGGCGGACGTCGCCGGCTACCTGGCCGAGGTCGACCGGCGCGGCGTCGCGGCGAACGTCGCCTACCTGGTCCCGCACGGCACCGTCCGCCTCGACGTCGTCGGTGCGGACGACCGTCCGGCGACCCCGGCCGAGCTCGCGGCGATGCGCGCCCAGGTCGACCGCGGGATGCGGCAGGGGGCGTTCGGCCTGTCGGCGGGCCTCAGCTACGCACCAGGGATGTTCGCGAGCACCGACGAAGTGGTCGCGCTCTGCGAGGTCGTGGCTGCGCGCGGCGGGTACTTCGCCCCGCACCAGCGCTCCTACGGCGCGGGCGCGCTCGAGGGCTACGCGGAGATGATCGGGATCGCCCGCCGATCCGGCTGCGCCCTCCATCTCACGCACGCGACCATGAACTTCGCCGTCAACCGCGGGCGCGCGGGCGAGCTGCTCGCACTCATCGACCGCGCGCTCGCCGACGGCGTGGACATCACGCTCGACAGCTATCCGTACCTCGCGGGGTCCACCACGCTCTCCGCCCTGCTGCCCGGCTGGGCGGCGGCAGGCGGCCCCGATGCCACGCTGCGACGGCTCCAGGACCGCGCGGCCCGGGCGCGCATCGTCCACGAGCTCGACGTCACGGGCTCCGACGGCGCACACGGCGTCCCCGTCGACTGGAGCGCCGTGGAGGTCTCCGGGGTGCGCGATCCCGCGCTCGCGAAGCGGGTGGGCCACACGATCGCCGACCTCGCCACGGCGGACGGCCGCCCTCCCGCCGAGGTCGCCCTCGACCTCCTGGTCGCCGACCGGCTCGGCACCGGCATCCTCCAGCACGTCGGCGACGAGGACAACGTCCGCACGGTCATGCGTCATCCGCGTCACACCGGCGGCAGCGACGGCCTCCTCGTCGGGAACAAGCCGCACCCGCGGGCGTGGGGGACCTTCCCGCGCTACCTCGGCCACTACGTCCGCGAGGAGGGCGTCCTGACCCTGGAGGACGCGATCGTGCACCTCTCGGCGCGACCGGCGGGCCGCCTCGGCCTCACCGACCGCGGCCGCATCGCACCGGGGATGACCGCCGACCTCGTGCTGTTCGACCCGGCGACGGTCGCTGACCGCGCCACCTTCGAATCGCCGCGTCTGCAGGCGGCCGGCATCCCGTGGGTGCTCGTCGCGGGCATCCCCGTCGTCGCGGACGGAAACCGGACGGAGGCCGTGCCCGGCCGGGCGCTACGCTCGGCCTCATGCGCGCGTTCCTGATCCTGCAAGGCTGGGGCAACTTCCGCCCGCCGGGGCACTGGCAGTACGAGCTCGCCGCCGCGTTGCGCGAGCGCGGTGAGCGCGTCGTCTACCCGCAGCTCCCGGACGCGCAGCAGCCGGACCTGAGCGCGTGGCGGGAGGCTGCGGCGGCGGCCCTCGGGGAGGCGTCGGAGGGGGAAGCGCGGGTGACCGTGGTCGCCCACAGTCTGAGTGCGATGCTCTGGCTGGGCGCGCGACCGGACGACGCCGGGGCCGGGTCGCCCGTCGAGCGCGTGCTCCTGGCCGCACCGCCGTCGCCCGCCTACCTGCGAGAGAACCCGGAGGTCGCCGCGTTCGCCGCGCTCGACCCCAGCAGGCCCGCGGCCAAGACCCGCATCGTCGCGTCCGACGCCGACCCGTGCAACCCGGAGGGCGCGCACGCCGTCTTCGCCGGGCCGCTCGGCATCCCGCTCACGACTATCCCGGGCGGCGGGCACCTCACGCCCGCGTCCGGATACGGAACGTGGCCATCGGTTCTCGACTGGTGTCTCGATCCGGCGGCCACGATCGTCCCGCGCTAACGCGGCGACGGCAGGACGCTCAGCGCTCGGCGGTTCAAGCGACAGGAGGCTGACCCCGCACGCCCGAACGCCGCCTCCCTGGCCGAGTCGGTCCGCTCGCACGAGGCGCTATTACAAACATTTACGGCTTCACATATTAATGCTACGGTCCTACGCGTGTCACAGGAGACACGACGAAAGGAACGCAATGAAGCACGGAATCATCAAGAAGATCGCAGGGATCGCGGTTGCGGCCGGGATCATGAGCGGTGCAGGGCTGGCGTTTGCCGCGCCTGCGCAGGCGGCGACGTACCACGTCGGCCTGGAGAAGTGGCGCGCGTACAACCACACGGATTCGTCGGGAAGTATTCGCCACTTCAACAACACGATGAGTGGAACCAAGTACGCGAACTGGGCGGGCAGGGGTGCGTGGTCGAATCAGAATGCGTGCTGGGCCGGGACCACCGGGTACGGCTTCCAGTACTGATCCGGAGCGTACACAGATGAGGAGAATGCGGTCGGCGATGGGCATCGCTCTCGCGTGCCTGACCGCCACGGCACTCGCCGGTTGCGTCACATCAGATGATGCAACCCCGGAGGACGACAGCACCACCCAGAACGAGTTCACCGGGGCGGTGCCGTCGTTCTCCGGCGTCTGGGCAGCGGACTTCGCCGAGATGTACCGAATGACGACGGACGGGACCGCACATCGGATTCTCGCGAAGGAGTCGATCACCGACGCTGACTATTCGGAGATCGGGGATCAGTTCATCGCCTGCATGGCGGCAAAGGACTTCACCGTCACGATAGACGACGCCTATGGGCGCTTCAGCGTCACCAACAGCGTCGACGGCAATGATCCCGTCGTCCAGAAGGCACTCCGCGAGTGCTCGCGCCCCTTCGATGTCGTGAGCGGCCTTCGTGCGCGTATGTTGCGCAACCCCCAGCACCTGGACGAGAACACCATCGTCGCCGCGTGCCTCGTCAAGGCAGGGCTGGTCGACAAGGACTACTCCGCGAAGGATTACGCGCGCGAACTCGACGAGTGGACGTTCTCGTTCAACCATGAGTCGGACAAAGCGGGGCGCTGCTTCAACGACCCGCTTGGGCTCGAAACCAGGGGAGGCTGACCCCGCATGCCCCCACGCCGCCTCCCCGGCCGTGCCTCGCTCCTCGTGGCCGTCGGCGTCGCGACGCTGAGCGTCGGTGTCTCGATCGGCGTCGCCATCGCGCCAGCGAGCACGCCCGCCGACATCGCGCGTTCCGTGAGCACCGGGTCGGTTCCCGTGTCGTCGCAGCAGTTCGCCGACGGGCGTCAGTTGGGCCTCGCCGTCGTGCCGGGCGCCCAGCGTTCGCTCGCGATGCCGCGCGAAGGGCGCGTGACCGCGCTGTCGTGTGTCCCGGGCGGTGAGTTGACCTCTGGGACGTCGACCGTCTCCGTCAACGACGATCCTCTCGTCTTCCTGGCCACCGGCCAGCCGCTGTGGCGGGACATCGCCGCGGGCGACACCGGGCCGGACGTGTCGGCGCTGCAGGCTGAGCTCGCTCGTCTCGGGTACGACACCGCCGTGGACGGGAAGTTCGGGCGGGGCACTCTCGCTGCCGTGCGTGCGCTCGCTCAGAGCAACGGTCATGCGTCGGCGGACTGGCAGGCGGCTCCCGCCGACCTGTTCGTCTGGCTTCCCGCTCCCGTCGTCACGGCCGTGTCCTGCGACGTGCAGGTGGGGGACCAGGTGGCAGCAGGGGACCCGCTCGCGACGCTGACGCGTGCAGTCGCCTCCGCGACGGTGCAGGGCATTCCCGGTGATGTCGTTGCCGGGGCACGAGAGGTCGCCGTCGACAGTGCGGTGATCCCTGTGGATGCGCACGGCATCGTCGCCGACGAGGCGTCGCTGCGTACACTCGCCGACACCGCGTCGTATCGGTCTGCGCTCGGCAACGCATCGGGGCCCGGACAGCAGGACGCCGGGAATGGAGACGGCGCCGTCACCGTCTCCGTCGACTTCCGGCTGGCCGAGCCCGTCGCGACGCTCGTCGTTCCCCCCGCTGCCCTGTATGCGATCGAGGGGGATGAGGCATGCGTCCTGAGCGGGGAGAAGCCGCGCGCGGTGCGGATGGTCGGGTCCCAGCTCGGCAAGACGTTCGTACAGCTTTATGAAAAGGGCGCCGAAAAGCCCACCGCCAGTCCCACCGTCACCCGCGTCGAGCTCGGCGTGCGTGGAGCCCCATCGTGCAGGTAGCGGTCACCGGACTCTCTCACCGTTTCGGAGAGGCCGCGCCGCTTTTCTCCGACGTGACCTTCACACTCACACCCAACAACGTCTACGCCCTCACCGGGCCATCCGGCTCCGGCAAGAGCACCCTGCTCAGCATCCTCGCCGGCTGGACCGAGCCCACCGGAGGCACCGTGCGTCGCGACAGCGTGCGATCCATCGCCTGGGTGTTCCAGAACCCGCACGGCGTCGCGGGGAGGACCGCGGAGGACCACGTCGCCCTGCCGTTGCTCGCGCGCGGGATGCTGCACGCCGACGCCCGGCGCGAGGCGCGGCAGCGGCTCGCCCGCGTCGGGCTGGCCGCCGTCGCGTCGGCGCCGTTCCATCAGCTGTCCGGCGGGGAGGCTCAGCGGCTCATGCTCGCACGGGGCATGGCGGCGGCTCCCGACCTTCTCCTGGTCGATGAACCCACCGCCCAGCTCGACACGACATCGTCCGATGCCGTAAACCAGGCGCTCTCCACGCTGGCGGACGATGGCACGATCATCGTCGTCGCGACACATGACGCTCGCACCAGGGATGCGTGCACGTCGGCCATCGACCTGGCGGCCCACTGATGCGTCCGCTCGCGATCGTCATTGAGGCCCTGCTCAACCTGCGTTCCGGCACGACACGGGGCGGGGTGTTCGGCGTCGTGCTCTGCGTCGTTTTGGCGGCGCTCGCGGCCGTGGAGGTGACCAGCGTCGCCGCCCTGCAGGCGGAGGGCCGCCGCTACCGCGCATCCGGAGCGGCGACGACCGTGTACGTCGCCGACGGCCGGATCGACGGTGCGGCCTGCGAGAGCCTCACTGCTGTGAAGGGTGTGCGGGCGGCGGGCGCGATCAGGGCGGCGGACAAGGTGACGGTCGACCGGCTCCCCGGTTCGCGTATCCCGGCGTTCGTGGTCAGCCCGCTGTTCGGCGGCTTCGAGTCGCTCGGCGGGGTCGAACCCGGTGCTGGGGTGCTGGTGTCCGCCGAGGTCGCGTCGACGCTCGGGGCCGATGTGGGTGACATCATCGGGATGCGCGAGGGCGAGACGGTCGTCGGCGGCGTGTACGACTACGCCGACGATGGGCGGACGCCGGGACTCGGATACGCGATCCTCATGCCGACGAACGACACACGCGCGTTCGATCAGTGCTGGGTCGAGGTGTGGCCGCAGTCGGCGGCTGTGGAGCGGCTGCTTCCGACGACGGTCAGGTCGGAGACCGGCGTGATCGACTCCCAGCCGCCGCAAGTGCAGCAGCTCAACTCGACAGTCGGGGTGCGGTTCGACGGAGCCGACCGGTTCGACGTGCGGGTCACCCGGTTCGCGCCAGCGGCGGCTGCGGTCGTGGCAGCGAGCCTCGGGTTCATCGCGGCGTGGCGGAGGCGGCTGGAGTTCGCCGCCGCCCGGCACAGCGGCGTTCGCGCAGGCGATCTCGCCGCGCAACTCGTCGTCGAGACGACGGTCTGGGTCGCGTTCGCGGCGCTCTGGGCGACCGGCGCGATCAGTGCACTCATCGTGGTCGTCGGTGGCGCGGACGCGCTGCCGGCGCTCTCGGTGCTGGCGGGCAGGGTCGTCGTTGCCGGTGCCTGCGCCACCGTGATCGGGTCGGTCGCCGCCGTGCTGCTCGCTCGCGAGAAGCACCTCTTCGTCTACTTCAAGCGCCGCTGACCCGCGGGGGCTCCTGCACCGCCCGCACCGTCGCCACCAGCGGCGCGAACAGCGGCTCGCCGTCGGTCACACCGGCGATCTCGCGCACGATGTCCTCCGCAACGGCTTCGCGCAGCAACTGCTGCAATTCCATGCTCTGCGTGTCCTCGGGCACGTCGAAGCGCAGCGCAGCGCCGATCGCGGCGAGCAGCGCCTCCGGGACGCCGCCGACGTACTGCACGTAGTCCGCGGCCGGGCCGACGAACCGGTCGTTGCGGCCGAGCTTCCGCAGCGGCTCGCGGCCGACGCGGGTCACCTCGTCCATCAGGTAGGGGTTGCGGAAGCGGTTCAGGATCTTCGCCCGGTACGCCGCCAGGTCCTCCGGGTCCAGCCCGTGCTTGGCGCTCAGTGCGGCCGACGTCTCCGCCAGCGCCGCCTCGGTCGCCGCCAGCACCGACGGGATGCCGATCGCCTCGCTGATGATCGTCGCGCCCGCCAGGAAGCCGGTGTAGGCCACCGTGGCATGCCCGGTGTTGACCGTGAACAGCTTGCGCTCGATGTACGGCCCGAGGGAGTCCACGAAGTGGGCGCCCGGGATCGGCGGCACGTTCCCGTTGAACGGGCTGCTGTCGACCACCCACTCGTAGAAGGTCTCCACCGTCACGTCGATGCCCGCGTCCGGCGCTTGGGCCGGGACGATGCGGTCGACGGCCGTGTTCGCGAACACCGCGCGGGCGGCCAGCTCGTCGCGGGTGTCGTCGTCGGGGAGGCCGTCCATCAGCTCCGCCGCGAGCAGGTCCGTCGCCCCGATGGCGTTCTCGCACGCCATCACCGCGAGCCGCGGAGCATCGGATGCCCGGGCCGCGAGCCCGCGCGCGATCACCGGTGCGACGAAGCGCAGGATGCGCGGGCCGACAGCGGTGGTGACCACGTCGGCGGTCGCGATCTCGGCGACCAGCGTGTCCTCCGCTGTCGCGCTGTTGATCGCCCGGAAGCCGGTGACGGTCTTGGTCTCCGCGTCGTCACCGACGAGGTGGACCTCGTACGAGTCCGCCGCGTCGAGCGCGTCGATCAGTTCGGCGTTGACGTCCGCGAACACCACCTCGTACCCGGCCTCGTGGAGCAGGAGCCCCACGAAGCCGCGGCCGATGTTGCCCGCGCCGAAGTGGACGGCTTTCATGCGAGCCCCCGTCTCAGTCGTTGACGTCGCCGAGCAGCGCGAACAGGGCGTCCGCGTCCGGCGCGTCGATGAGCTGCTGCACGTCGTCCTCCTCCGAGAAGAGGATGGCGATCTTGCTCAGGATGTCGAGGTGCTCGTTGTTCTTCCCGGCGATGCCCACGACGAACCGCACCTCCTCGCCGCCCCAGTCGAGCGGCGAGGAGTAGCGGATGAAGGAGAGCGCCGAACGCACGATCTCGTCCTTGGACTCGTTGGTGCCGTGCGGGATGGCCAGGCCGTTCCCCATGAAGGTGGAGACGGTCGCCTCGCGCTGCGCCATCGAGTCGACGTAACCCGGCTGCACGGCGTCGGCTCTGACGAGCAGCTCACCCGCCTCCCGGATCGCGTCCTCCCGCGTGGTCGCGTTGCCCGCGGCCACGACGTTCGCCCGGTCGAGAATCGTGTCGGTCATTTGGTGGCGTCCTCCGTGACGGTCTGCTGCTTGGCGACGAGGTCGACGACCTCGTCGTACTTGGGGCTGTTCATGAAGTTGTCGACGGAAACGTGTAGCGAGTCAGGCGACTGGCCTTTGGCCCGGTCGGTGAGCTCGCGCTGCGTGATCACCAGGTCGGCCGTGCCGTCGAGGTTGCTGATGGCCTGGTTCGTCACCGTGACCCCCTCCACGCCGGCCTTCTTGATCTTGTTCCGCAGCACGGACGCGCCCATCGCGGACGAGCCCATCCCAGCGTCGCACGCGAAGACGATGTTGCGCACCAGCCGGTCGGTGCCGTCGCCCTGCGCGTCGCCGGTGTCGTGCTCGCCCTCCTGGACCAGGCCCTCGAGGATCGAGGACTCCTTGCCCTTGTTGGCCTCGGTCTGCGCGACGGCGGCGGTCAGGTCGCCCAGGTTGCCCGCGGCGATGTCGCGGCGGCGGCTCGCCCGCAGGATGATCGACGAGACCACGAACGACACCGTCGCTGCGCCGACGACGGAGAGTGCCACGCCGGGGATGCTCGTGAGCGGAGACTGGATCAGCACGGCGATGATCGATCCGGGGGACGCCGGGGCGCGCAGGCCGGAGTTGAAGGTCACGTTGATCGCGATGCCGGTCATGCCGCCGAGGATCGCCGCGATGACGATCATCGGCTTCATCAGCACGTACGGGAAGTAGATCTCGTGGATGCCGCCGACGAACTGGATCAGGGCCGCACCCGGCGCACTGGCCTTGGCGATGCCCATCCCGAAGATCGAGTAGGCGATCAGGATGCCGAAGCCGGGACCGGGGTTGGCCTCCAGCAGGAACAGGATGGACTTGCCCTGCTGCTGCGCCTGCTCGATGCCGAGCGGGGTGAGCACGCCGTGGTTGATCGCGTTGTTGAGGAACAGCACCTTGCCCGGCTCGATCAGGAGGCTGGCGAACGGCAGCAGGTGCACCGAGATCAGCCAGTTGACCGCGTTGCTCAGGACACTGCTCAGCCACTCGACGAGCGGTGCGATCCCGAAGAAGGCGCCGATCGACAACAGCATTCCGACGATGCCGGCGGAGAAGTTGTTGACCAGCATCTCGAAGCCGGCCTTGATCTTCCCCTCCCAGAGGCGGTCCACCTGCTTCATCACCCAGGCGCCGAGCGGGCCCATGATCATGGCGCCGATGAACATCGGGATGTTGGAGCCGACGATGACACCCATCGTCGCGATGGCGCCGACCACGCCGCCGCGCACGCCGTAGACCATGCGGCCTCCGGTGTTCGCGATCAGCAGCGGCAGCAGGTAGGTGATCATCGGGCCGACGAGGCCCACGTACTGCTGGAAGGTGTGGCCGCTCGGGTCCTGGGCGAGCACGGTCGCCGCGCCGCTCCAGCCGATCTTGGCCTGGTCGCCGAAGCCGCCCAGGATCCCGCTGATCGCCCAGCCGGTGTTCTGGAGCCAGCCGGTGGCGATGAAGAGGGCCGTGATGAACCCCCAGGCGATGAACGCCGGGATGTTCGGCATGACCATGTTCGAGAGGAAGGTCCCGAAGCGCTGCACGTGGACGCGAGCGCTTCTGGGCTGCTTCGGCGTCGTCGCTGTCGCCGATGTCATGATGGTGCCTCGTTTCTGTGTCGGTCCTGCCTAGGCAGGTGGTTGGGCGAACCCGGCGGCCGTGGTTCGGACGGCCTCCCGGGCTTCGGCCGCGCCATCGGCGGCCAGTGCTGCCCCGGCCAGGGCTCTCGCCTGGTCGAGGGTGTAACGCGTGAGGGACAGCCGCACGTCGGCGAGAGCCGCGGGCGACATCGAGAGGGTGGTCGCGCCGAGGCCGACGAGCACCACCGCGAGCAGGGGGTCGGCGGCGGCCTCCCCGCAGATGCCGACCGGCTTGCCGTGCGCCGTGCCGGCCGCGCCGACCTCGCCGACGAGGCGGAGGACGGCCGGGTGCCACGGGTCCTGGAAGCCGGCGACCGAGCCGAGCAGGCGGTCGGCGGCCATCGTGTACTGGGTGAGGTCGTTGGTGCCGATGGAGGCGAACGCGGCCTCGGCCAGCACCCGGTCGGCCAGCAGTGCGGCGGAGGGGACCTCGACCATCACGCCGACCGTCTTCAGCCCGAACTCGCCGGCCAGCTTAACGAAGTAGCGGGTCTCCTCGACGGTCGCGACCATCGGGGCCATGACCCACAGGTCGGCCTTCGTCTGGGCGTCGGCCTCCGCCAGGGCGGTGAGCTGCTCGCGCAGGATGTCCTCGTTGGCGCGCAGCGACCGGATGCCGCGCAGGCCCAGCGCCGGGTTGTCCTCGTGCGCGTCGTTGAGGAACTCCAACGGCTTGTCCGCGCCCGCGTCGAGCACCCGCACGACGACCTTCTTGCCGGGGAACGCCTGCAGCAGCTTCACGTACTGCTCGCGCTGCTGCTCGACGGTCGGCGCCATCCGCGCGTCGAGGAAGAGGAACTCCGTGCGGAACAGGCCGACGCCCTCCGCTCCCGCGTCGATCGCCTTCTGCGCGCCCTCGGCCGAACCGAGGTTGGCCAGCAGCGGGATCGCGGTGCCGTCGGCCAGTGCGCCGGGCTCCAGACCGCCGGAGAGGGCAGCCTCCCGCTCGGCGATGCGGCGGCGCGCGTCGTCGCTCTGCGCCGCGCTGGGCGCCACGGTGACCGTGCCGGCCCCGGCGTCGAGGATCACCTCGGTGCCCGCGGCCAGGTCGTCCGCCCCGGCGACGCCCACGATCGCGACGATCGCCTTCTCGCGGGCCAGGATGGCGGTGTGGGAGGTCGGGCCGCCCTCCCGGGTGACCAGGCCGAGCACCTTCGTCAGGTCCAGCAGCGCCGTGTCGGCCGGAGCGAGGTCGCGGGCCACCAGGATGTACGGCTCGTCGGACTCCGGCACGCCCGGCGCGGCGCGGCCCTCCAGCGCCGCGATCACCCGCTGGGCCACGTCGTCCAGGTCGCTGGCGCGCTCGCCCATGTAGCCGCCGAGGCCGATGAGCATGTCGCGGAAGACTCCGAAGGCCTCGAACACCGCACGCTCGGCCGTGGCGCGGCCGTCGATGCGGGAGGCCACGTCGTCGGCGAGGGAGGAGTCCTCCGCCATCATCGACTGCGCCTCCAGCACGTCCGCCGCCGTCCCGGACACCCGGCCCGCGCGCTCGCGCAGGTCGGCGGCGACGGTCGCGACGGCCTGTGCGACGCGGGCCTTCTCCTCGTCCGGGGTGCGCGTGCTGAACGTGTTCTCCGGCTCGGGGAGCGGGTCGGACATCCGGAGCACCGGGCCCAGGGCGATGCCCTGGCCGATGCCGGCGCCGGTGAGCTGTGTCGTCTCCACGATCTCGGACATGATCAGGCGTCGTGGTCCGTGGTGAGGATCACGGCCAGGTCGTCGAGGACGGATTCGCCGTTCGCGGCGTCGGTCGTCAGCACGATCTTGTCGCCGTGGTCGATGCCCAGCGAGATGACGCCGAGGATGCTTCCGGCATCCACCGTGCGGCCGCCCTCCTTCGACAGCGACACCTTCGCACCGGAGGCGCCGACGGCCTCCACGAAGAGCTTGGCGGGACGGGCGTGCAGCCCGTGGGTCGATCCGACGGTGATGATCCGCTCAGCCATTGTTCCGGTCTCCTTCGTTGTCGATTGGCACGGTACGCCGCGGTTCCGCGGTGCCAGAGGCTCTCATCGTGCCTCGGCCTTCGCGTTCAGGGCCAGATCCAGCGCGAGTGCGCCGTCGAGCGCGGCGGGCGACACGGCGGGGAGGACGGCGACGGCGGTGCCGGTGGCGGCGGCCCGCGCACGAAGCGCGGGGACGACGGACTCCAGATGCGCGCCGACCAGGACGACGTCCACCGCGGCGAGCGAGTCGAGCTGGCTCGCGCTGCCCGCGGCGACCTGCACCTGCAGCCCGCGCGCCGCAGCGGCGTTGCGGAGCTTCACGGCGACGAAGGTGCTGGAGGCGCCGGCGCCGCAGACAACGATGATCTTCATCGACCTCATGCCTTTCGGTGGTGCACGAACGGGTGAAACGGAGTGGATCGGGTGGTCCGGTGGATCGTGACCATGCTCGTCCTGACGCCCAGGTGGGGGCCAGGAAGGTTTCTTCCTGGGGGTGCGGAAACGGCTTGCTCAGGCAGGAATGCTACATTGACATTGATGCTCTAAAATCGGGAGTCGACCGAAGGAGCGCGTATGCCGATCCCCACCGACCACGCGACGCGTTCCCGCCTCGCCCTCCTCGACATCCTCCGCCTCGCCGCCGCCCTCTCGGTCGTCGCCTACCACTGGTTGTTCTGGGGCCCCGAGAACGGCGCCGTGCACGCCTTCACCTCCACGCCGGTCACCTGGCTCGCCGCCTACGGCTTCCTCGGCGTGCAGCTCTTCTTCCTCATCAGCGGGTTCGTCATCTTCCTCTCCGCCTCCGGCCGGGAGGCGTCGGCGTTCGCTGCCGGACGGGCGACGCGGCTCTATCCCGCCTACTGGGCGGGCGTCGCGCTCACCTCGGCCACGCTGCTGCTCACTGCGCAGTCGCCGCCCGCCGAGCTCCTCCCGAAGTTCCTCGCCAACCTCACGATGGCTCCGGCCGCCTTCCGGCAGCCGCAGCTCGACGGCGTCTACTGGACGCTGACGCTCGAGCTGCAGTTCTACGCTCTGGTGTTCCTCTTCCTGCTGCTCCGGCGGCGGCACTGGCTGGAGACGTTCTTCCCGCTCTGGGCGGTCGGGATGCTGGGCACGACCCTCTTCGTGCCGCGCGTGGCGGCGCTCCCGCTGTGCGGCGACCTGTTCACCCTGTTCGCGGGCGGCGCGATCATCGCGATGGTGTCCCGCTCGGGATGGACGGCGCTGCGGGCGGCCGGTCTGGTCGCGAGCGCGATCGGCGGCGTCGTCGCGACCGTCCGGCGGGCGGAGGAGTCCGGCGAAGGCGCGGCGACGAACCCGGTCGTGCTGGGCGTCGTCGTGGTCCTGCTCTTCGCGCTGGTGTTCGTCCTGACCCGGCCGAAAGTGGCCGCCCTCCCGATCCCGGGGAGCCGGTTTCTGGGCGCGCTGACCTATCCGCTGTACCTCGCGCACGCGGTGTTCGGGTATGCGCTGCTCAATGCCTGGGTGGACCCGGAGGCGATCTGGCCCGGGGTCGTGGCTGCTCTCGTCGTCGTCCTGATCGTGGCAGCGGGCATCCACCTCGTCGTCGAGCGGGCGGGAGCGAAGGTCTGGCGTGCGCTGTTCGCGTTCGTCTTCTCGCCCGTCGCCCGGCTGGAGCGACGGCGGGAGCCGGCAGGGAAGGAGCGCAGTCGGAGGGCTGAACGCGCGCCCAGCCGTTCTTCCTGAGGGGCGGAAATCTGGCGCGGCCCGCCTGCGGGAACCCCGGCCGAGTGATTGACTCGGTTGCGGAAAGGTGGTCGCGTCGCATGGCGCTCTCGGCGAAGCAGACGAGGATGCTCGACATCCTGGCGCGTCGTGCTGCCTGGGTGACGGCCGCCGAGCTCGCGCACGACCTGGGCGTGACCTCCCGCAGCATCCGCAGTTACTCCGCCGCGCTCGGCGAGCTGGTCGAGTCGGGGCCGAGCGGCTACCGCGTGAAGGGCGACGCGTACGCCGCCTACCTGGCCGACGCGACGGGTGCCTCCCCGGCGGCGGGCTCGCCGCAGGAGCGCCTCGCGTTCCTCGCTAGGCGGCTGCTCGACGAGCCGGAGGGGATCGACGTCTACGAGACGGCGGAAAGCCTCTTCGTGAGCGATTCGACCATCGAGTCGGATCTCACCCGGGTCCGCAGCCTCCTCGCCGACACCGAGCTCGAGCTCGACCGCCACGGTCCGGTCGCGCGGCTGAACGGGCCGGAGATCGCGCGGCGCAAGCTGATCAGCCGGCTGTTCCGGGACGAGATGCGGCAGGGCGTCGTGGACATCTCGCGCATCCAGGAGGCGTTCGCGTCGGAGGGCCTGGCCGCGTTCAAGTCCGACCTGGTCGAGATGCTGGACGCGCGCGGGTTCTTCGTCAACGAGTACGGCATCAACGACGTGCTGCTGCACATGGCCGTCGCCCTCGACCGCGTCGCCAAGGATCGGGTGCTCCCCGCGACAGGCACGGCAGAGGCGGGGGAGGCCCTGCGCGGGCTGGCGGACGACCTCGGCGGCCTCGTGCGCACGCACTTCGACGTGGAGCTCGACCCGACCGAGCTGCGTTACCTCGCCATCCTGCTGCGCACGCGGGTCATCGCGCCGGGAGCGCGCGCGGACAGCGTCGCCGAGTTCGTCAGCGAGGCGGACCTCGACATCGTGCGCGGGATCGTCGCGCGCGCCTCCGCCGAGTACCTGGTCGACCTCCGCGACGAGGACTTCATCGTGCGGCTCACCCTGCACGTCCAGAACCTGGTGGCGAGGGCGCACGAGAACACCTACTCCCGCAACCCGCTCACGCGCTCCATCAAGAGCTCGTACCCGATGACCTACGAGCTGGCCGTCTACATCGCCAGCCGGCTGCAGGCGGCGGAGGGGATCGCGGTCAACGACGACGAGATCGCCTACATCGCGATGCACGTCGGCGCGTACCTGGAGCAGCAATCGCGCCGCCGGGACGCCGTGCGCACCGCGGTCGTCTGCCCGAACTACTACGACATGCACATCCTGCTGCGCGAGAAGCTGGAGAGCGCGCTCGGCGACGAGTTGGACATCGTCAGCGTCATCACCTCCACCGACGCCGACTGGTCCGCGATCGACGCCGACCTCGTGCTGACCACGATCGACCCGCGCGGGCGGCGGGAGAACACGGTCATCGTGCAGCCGTTCCTCACTGCAACGGACGTGGAGCACATCCGGCAGTCGGTCGCGCGCATCCGCCGGCAGCGCCGCAGGGCCGGGATCAAGAACGAGCTGCTCGAGTACTTCGACGAGAGCCTGTTCCTGCGCAACTTCTACGCGCGCGACGCGATCACGATGATCCGCGCGCTCGGGGACAGGATGATCGCCGCGGACGCGATCGGGCGCGACTACGTGGAGCAGGCGGTCGAGCGCGAGCAGATGTCGTCCACGGCGTTCACCGACACCCTCGCGGTGCCGCACGCCATGACGATGAACGCCAAGCGGACGGCGATCGCGATCGTCGTCAACGACACCGCGATGGACTGGGGTGACGCGCGGGTGAACGTGATCGCGTTCATCGCCTTCTCGGAGGGCGGCCGAGCCGCGTTCCAGACCGTCTTCGATCAGTTCGTGGAGGTCTTCTCCGACCGGGAGGCCGTCCTCGGCCTCATCCGCCGCGCCGACACCTTCACCGCCTTCATCGACGAACTCGTCCGCATCATCGACGCGTAGCGCCCCCGAAACGTGAGAAGTGGCGGGAATCGACCGTGCGATTCCCGCCACTACTCACTGTTCGGCTACCGGGTCAGTTGGCGGTGACGAGATACGTCACGGCGACGCCGGGGGTGCCCACGGCCACGGTGTACGTGGCGTTCTTGTAGACGGCCTTGCTGTCGGTCGCGCCGGGCTGGACCGTGTAACCGGCCTTCTCGAGAGCGGCCTTCGCGTCGGCGAAGCCGTTCTTGTCCTTCGGCTGGACGGTGACGGACCAGCCGTCGTTCTTGTCGCCGTTGGCCACGAGGATGGTGCCGGCGACGATCGGGACGTCCGACTTCGGGAAGTCGGAGGGGAGCGACTTGGAGGCCGCCTCCTGGGAAGCCGACGCCGAGGGCGTCGAGCTGGAGCCGTTACCGCTGCCGGAGCAGCCGGTCAGTGCGGCGATGGACAGTGCCGCGACGACGGCGGCGGGGACGAGCAGTTTGCTGTTGGTGCGCATCATTCTTCCTAGTGCTGTATGCGGTTCGGTAGTACAACACTCCAGCCTACTGCGCACCCTCCGACGCTGACCGCCGTGGGTTCTGGCGGCCCGCTCAGCCCAGCAGCAGCGTGCTGAGCTGGTCGGCCGAGTGCACGACCGCGATCGCGCCCGCCGCCTCGGCCGGGGAGCCGTAGCCCCACTCCACGAGGATCGTCGGGATGCCGTGCTCGCCCGCACCCTCCACGTCGTACGCGCGGTCGCCGACCATCACGGTGTGGTCGAGCGCGACGCCCAGTTCGCCGAGGCGGCGCAGCGCGTCGGCCACGACGTCCGCCTTGGCGCTGCGGCTCTCGTCCTCGGTCGCGCCGGCGATGACGTCGAAGTACTGCGCGAGCTCGAAGTGCTCCAGGATGCGAGTGGCCTGGGCCTCCGGCTTGCTGGTGGCGACGGCGAGCGGGATGCCGGCGGCCTGCAGTCGCTGGAGGAGGCCGCGGACGCCGGGGAACACGGCGCTGTCGAACGCGCCGTTGGCCGCATAGTCCGCCCGGTAGACGGTGAGCGCGTCACGGGCGCCCGCCTCGTCGAAGCCGGCCATCCCCTGCAGCGAGTCGAGCAGCGGAGGCCCGACGTACTCCACGAGTTCGGCGGGGGTGGGGACGGGGAGGCCGAGCGTCTCGAACATGCGCACCAGGGAGGACGTGATGCCGGGTGCGGAGTCGGTGAGGGTGCCGTCGAGGTCGAAGAGGACACAGGTCCAGGTGCGCGCGACGGGCGCGGGCGCCTCAGTGGTGGTGGTCGGGTTTGTCATAGCCGTCTAATGCTATGTGAGATGTACGAATGTATCGTCAGTGCTCGCTGAGAGCCGACTCGATGTGCGAGCGGGCGACGACCATCGTGTTGGCGGCTCCCGGGTCGAACTGCACGGCCACGAAGTCGGCGTTGGCGATGTAGCCGAGCGCTTCGGCGGCCGGGACGATCACGGCCTGCACGCGCGTGCCCGTGCCTCCCGCGGCTCCGACGGCGTTGCGCAGCGCCTTCATCGAGGTGAACAGCGGCAGCACCGGCTCGCCCGCGGTCGACTGGATGGTCCGCAGCCGCACCTCACCGGGCTCGGACCCGGTGACGTCGACCACGAGGCCGCCCTTCGTCGCGGCGGCGAGCAGCGCGTCCAGGTGCTCCATCGTCGGCTCGGCGGCGATGGCGGCGAGGGCCTTTCGGACGGCGCCGTTCTCGTAGGTCTGCGGGAAGCGTCCAACGGGTGCGGCCATCAGAAGAGCCTGCTGTCGCTGTCGTCCAGCCCCCGCATGGCGTCGTAGTCGAGCACCAGGCAGCGGATGCCCCGGTCTTCGGCCAGCGTGCGGGCCTGGGGTTTGATCTCCTGAGCCGCGAACACCCCGGACACCGGCGCCAGCAGCGGGTCGCGGTTCATCAGCTCGAGGTAGCGGGTGAGCTGCTCGACGCCGTCGATGTCGCCGCGGCGCTTGAGCTCGACGGCGACCGACGCACCGCGCTCGTCGCGGGCCAGGATGTCGACAGGGCCGATGGCGGTCATGTACTCGCGGCGGACCAGCACGTGGCCGTCCCCGAGGAGCTGGATCTGCTCGGCCAGCAGCTTCTGGAGGTGCGCCTCCACGCCGTCCTTCTGCAGCCCGGGGTCGATGCCGAGCTCGTGGGCGGAGTCGTGCAGCACCTCGTGGATGGACACGACGAGCATGTCGGCCGTCTTCGCCTGGCTGACGCGCCAGACCTCGGTGATCCCGGCCTCCTGCTGCAGCTCGTCCGGCTCGTCGACGGTGAGCGTGCAGGGGGGGCTCATCCAGTTGAGCGGCTTGTAGGAGCCGCCGTCGGAGTGGACGAGGAGGCTGCCGTCGGCCTTGAGCATGAGCAGGCGCTTGGCGAGCGGGAGGTGGGCGCTCAGGCGGCCGGCGTAGTCGACGGAACAGTTGGCTATCACGAGGCGCACCGGTCAAGTGTACGGTGCTGGCACATCGGCGATGCTGGCACAGCCGCGGCGCCGGCGCATTCGCGGTGCTGGCAGGATGAGGGGATGGCCCACGACCTCCTCATCGGCACGTACACGCAGCGCCTCCCGCACGTCGACGGTCACGCCGATGGTGTGCTCTCGGCGCGCTTCGACGGCACGGCGGTCGTGGACGTCGCCGTGGCGGCCGAGGTGCCGAACCCGTCGTGGGTGGCGGTGTCGGCGGACGGCTCCCACGTCTACGCGGTCGAGGAGACCGGACCCGACGGCGGCGTCTCGGCGTTCGCGCGTTCGGCGGACGGCTCCCTGCGGCCGCTCGGCCGCGTGTCGAGCGGCGGGGACTCGCCCGCGCACCTGGCGTTGCATCCCTCTGGCCGATTCCTGCTGACCGGGACCTACGTCGGCGGCACGGTCTCGGTCTTCGCGCTCGACGGCGGCGCGATCGGCGAGCGGACCGCGTTCGTGCAGCACGAGGGCCGCGGCCCCGACGCTGCCCGGCAGGAGGCTCCGCACGTCCACCAGCTCTCGGTCGACCCGGTGACCGGGGACGTCGTGGTGGTCGACCTCGGGCTGGGCGAGGTGCGCTGGTACGCGCTGTCGTCGGCGGGTGCGCTGACGCTGCGCCCGGGGGCGACCGTCGCGGTCGGCGCTGCGGGATCGCGGCATCTCGCGTTCCACCCGGACGGCCGGCACGCCCTCCTCCTGAACGAGCTGGACAGCACCCTCGACGTGCTGCGCCGGGAGGGCGACCGGTTCGAGCGGGTCGCCTCGGCGGGCACGCGCGGCCCGGACGCCGCGGGCGCGAACCTGCCCGCCGCCGTGCGGGTGACGGACGACGGGCGAACGGTGCTCGTAACCAACCGCGGGGACGACACCATCGCGGTGTTCGCCTTCGATGCGGCGGGGTCGGCGGTGGAGCTCGTAGAGGTCGTAGCGGCAGGAGGCCGCGCCCCACGCGACCTGGTGCTGTCGCCGGAGGGCGACCGGGTGCTCGCCGCGTGCCAGGACAGCGACGAGGTGGTCGTCTTCGCGTTCGACGCCGCGTCACGCGCGCTGCGCCGCCTCGGCGCGACGCCGGTGCCGACCCCCGTCTGCATCGCGTTCGCGTAGCTCGCACATTCGTGCCGAATGTCGCCTTTCGCGCCGCGATACCCCACATTCGTGCCGAATCCAGGCATCACTGCGACGCACGATTCGTGACGAATGTCGCGTTCGGCGGCGCGATACCCCACATTCGTGCCGAATGTGCGGAGTGCGGCGGCGGGGCTACTCGGCGGCGGGCTGCAGGCGCGTCCGGCGCTCGGCCGCGGGGCGCACGGCCGGCGCGGCCAGGAACGACGCCACCAGCAGCACGAGGATGAGGTACAGCGCGTTCAGGAGGCCGAACTCCTTGCCCAGGAACCCGATCAGCGGCGGCCCGACCAGGAACGCGCAGTACCCGATGATCGCGACCGCGGACACGCGCGCGGCCGGGTTCTCGTTGCCCTCCGACGCCGCCGACATCCCGAGCGGGAAGCCCAGCGAGACGCCGAAGCCCCACAGCACCGTGCCGATCACGGCCACCCACAGCGGGCCGCCGAGGATGAAGAGCAGGAGGCCGGCCACGCCCATCGCCGCCGTCACGCGGATCGCGGCGACGCGTCCGACGCGGTCGACGATCGGCCCGCCGAGCACGCGGCCGAGCGTCATCGCAGCGACGAAGAATCCGAACACGAGCGCGCCGGTGGAGTTGGACTGGCCGTGGCCGTCGACCGTGGCCAGCGCGATCCAGTCGTTCGCCGAGCCCTCGCCGAACGCCATGCCGAGCATGACGACGCCGATGAGGATGAGCCGCCAGTCCGCCCACACCGCCAGCGACGCGCGCAGCCTCTGAGCGAACGGGATGCGCGGCTTCTCGGCCGTCTCATCGCCGAGGTCCGCCTCCCGCGGGATGAAGCGGATCGCGACCAGCGCCACCACGACGAGCACCACGGCGATGAAGGAGAGGTGCCACACGACACCGATGTGGAGGGCCGCGGCGGCCGCGCCCATCCCGGCTCCGAGCACCGTGCCCAGGCTGAAGAAGGCATGCATGAGCGGCATCAGGGTCTTGCCGACCCGGCGCTCGACCGCGGTGCCCTCGACGTTCATCATCACGTCGACCATCCCGTTGCCGAAGCCGAGCAGGATGAGGCCGACCGCCACCATCGGCACCGCGTGGAACACCGTGGAGCCGAAGCCGATCGCCAGCGTGCCGATCGCCACGATCACCAGGCTCCCCACCATCCCCTTGTGCGGGCCGAAGCGCACCAGCACGAGGGAGGACACCGACAGTCCGACGATGGCGCCGGCCGACATCCCGAGGATGAGCAGTCCGACCGACGACGGGTCGCGGCCGAGGTCGAGGTCGTCGCGCACGCCGGGGATGCGGGCCACCCATGTCGCCATCGCGAGTCCGCTGAGGATGAAGATCACGAAGACCGCGTTGCGCCAGGCGCGCAGTTCGCCGCGGTCGCGGGTCGTCGTCGGGGTCGGCTGTGACATCGGCTGTCCTGGGGGGAGCGGGGGCCGCGAGCGGCCGGCGGGTTCTGGTGGGGGAGTGGATTTCGTCACTCGAATCGTTTCGATCGAAACGATTCGACTAAGCTACCACACGTGAACGACAGCAGCACACCCCTCGCGGGCGCCCGGCCGACGCTGGCCGCCGTCGCCCGCCTCGCCGGTGTCTCCAACTCCACCGCCTCCCTTGCCTTCTCCGGCACGGGCCCGGTCTCGGACTCCACGCGCGAGCGCGTCCTGGACGCCGCCAAGCAGCTCGACTACGCCGGGCCCGACCCGCGCGCCCGCTCGCTGCGCCGCGGCCGGTCGGGGATCGTCGGCGTCGTGATGGAGGAGCGGGTCGGCGACGCGTTCCGAGACCCGATCAAGATCGCCCTGCTCGACGGCATCTCCGACGAGATCGCCGCCGTCGACGCCGGCCTCCTCATCCTCACCGACGCGGGAGAGACCGCCCAGCGCATCGAGGACGCCCCGATGGACGCCGTGGTGCTGGTCGGCTGCAGCCCGCGCCTCGACGAGTCGGTCGCGATGCTGCGCCGGCGCGGCATCCCGCTCGTGGCGATCGAGGGGGACCCGGCCGACGACGTCCCCTCGATCGGCCAGGACAACCGGGAGGCCACGCGCCTCGCCGCCCAGCACCTCCACGACCTCGGCCACCGCGACATCGCGGTCGTCACACTGCCGCTCCCGCGCGACCGCGCGCGCGGACCGCTGACGTCCGCGATCGTGCGCGCCAGCAGCTCCACGACCGCCACCGAGCGCCTCGCCGGCGCCCGGGACGTGTTCCCCGACGCGGGCGGCTGGACGACCCGCGGCTCGTTCGTGGAGGAGGGCCGCATCGCCGGCGCCGCCCTCCTCTCCGACCCGTCGCGACGCCCCACCGCGATCGTCGCCCAGAGCGACCTGCTCGCCGCCGGCGTGATCCGCGCCGCCGAGGAGCTCGGCCTGGAGGTGCCGGGCGACGTCAGCGTGGTCGGCTTCGACGGCGTCCGCGTCGACGGCCTCTGGCCCTACGACCTGACCACCCTTGTCCAGCCCGCCGTCGAGAAGGGCCGCGCCGCCGGCCGCGCCATCGTCGACATGCTGGAGGGCCGCGCCCCGACCCCCACCTCCTTCACCAGCGAGTTCCACCGCGGCAACACGACGGCGGAACCGCGGAGGTAGAGGCCTCACCGCCCTCGCCGCATAGGGTGGACCGCATGGACCTCGAAGCCCTCTACCGCGACCTCCACGCCCACCCCGAGCTCTCATTCCAGGAGCACCGCACCGCCGGCATCGTCGCCGAGCAGCTGTCCGCCCTCGGCCTGGAGGTGCACACCGGCATCGGACGCACCGGCGTCGCCGGCGTGCTCCGCAACGGCGACGGCCCGACCGTGCTGCTGCGTGCCGATATGGACGCGCTGCCCGTTCGCGAGGAGACCGGCCTCCCGTGGGCGTCGACCCAGACCGCGCCAGGCGACGACGGCAACCCCGTCCCGGTCATGCACGCGTGCGGCCACGATATCCACATCACCTGCCTGCTCGGGGCCGTCGAGCGCTTCGCCACGTCCACCGACGACTGGTCGGGGACGATCGTGGCCGTGTTCCAGCCGGCGGAGGAGCACGGCGGCGGCGCGGACGTGATGGTCCAGGACGGCCTCTACGCGAAGGTCCCTGCGCCGGACGTCGTGCTCGGCCAGCACGTGACCCCGTTCCCCGCCGGCATGGTGGGCGCGCATCCCGGCGCCGCGATGGCCGCGGTCGACGCCTTCGAGGTGACCCTGCGCGGCCGCGGAGGCCACGGCTCGCGCCCGGAGACCACCATCGACCCGGTGGTGATGGCGGCCTCCGCGGTCATGCGCCTCCAGACCGTCGTGTCGCGCGAGACCGCCCCGCAGGACACCGCGGTCGTCACCGTAGGCACCCTCCACGCCGGCACCAAGAACAACATCATCGCGCCGTCGGCGACCCTCGGGATCAGCGTGCGCAGCTTCGACGAGACGGTCCGCGCGCGCGTGCTGGAGGGCGTCGACCGCATCCTCCGCGCGGAGCTGCAGGCCAGCGGCTCCCCGCACGAGCCGACGACGGAGTGGGGCGAGCGCTACCCGGTCACGGTCAACGATGTGGAGGCCACGGCCCGCGTGAACGCGGCGTTCGCGTCCGAGTTCGGCGAGGAGGCCGTGCTCGAGCCGGGTGCGCTGTCCGGCAGCGAGGACGTCGGCAACCTGGCGACGGCGGCGGGAGTCCCGCTCGTCTACTGGCTGCTCGGCGGCGGCGACCCCGAGACCGTGCGCGCGGCGATCGCGGCGGGAACCGTGGAGACGGACATCCCGTCCAACCACTCGCCGTTCTTCGCGCCGGTGGCGCAGCCGACGATCGACGTGGGCGTGCGGGCGCTGGTGGTGGCGGCGCGGGAGTGGCTGGGGTGAGCTGAAGGTAGCGGGGTGCGCGATCGCGCCCCGCTACCGTTCCGCTCCCGCCCGCATCCACGCCCGCCCACGCGCCCGCAGCCCGAGCGTCACCGCCCGCGCACCGAGGTACCCGAACGCGAACGCCGCCGTCAGCGCCGCCAGCCCGCCCGCGTCAGGCGACCCCCACGCCACCACCGCGAGCGCCAGCGGAACGAACACCGCCACGTTCAGCACCCCCGTCAACGCCAGATACCGCGCGTCCCCCGCACCGATCAGCACGCCGTCGAGCACGAACACGTAGCCGCCAAGCGGCGCGCTCACCCCGATGATGGCGAGCGCCGCCGGAAGCAGCGCCGCCACCGACGGGCTGCTCGTGAACAGCCCAGCCGCGACCGGGCTGAGCGCGACCGTCGCCGCCCCCAGGACCAGGCCGGCGCCGAGCCCCCACTGCACGCAGCGGCGCAGCACCTCCCGGACGTCGCCGAGCTCCCCGGCGCCGAGCCCCTTGCCGACCAGCGCCTGCGCCGCGATCGCGAGCGCATCCAGCGCGAACGCGAGCGTCGCGAACACGGTCATCGTCACCTGGAAGGCCGCGAGCTCCTCCGGTCCCAGCCGGGTCGCGCAGAACACGGCCAGCAGCATCGCCGCGCGCAGGCTCGCCGTGCGCAGGAACAGCCATCCCCCCGCCCGGGCGGTCCGGCCGATCCCGGCATGGTGCGGGAGCAGCGGGGAGCCGACGCGTCGCGCGTGCCGGACGACGACGACCGCGTACACGACGACCATCGCCCACTGCGCCACGACGGTCCCGATCGCGGAGCCGGCGATCCCGAGCCCGGCCAGATAGATGAAGCAGAAGTTGAGCACGATGTTCGCCCCGAACCCCGCGACGGCGACCGCGAGCGGGGTGCGCGTGTCCTGGAGGCCGCGCAGCAGCCCGGTCATCGCGAACACGAGCAGCATGGCCGGGAGCCCGAGCATCGAGATGGTGAGGTAGGTCTCCGCCTGGGCGGCGACCTCCCCGGACGCGCCGAACAGCCCCACCAGCAGTGGGGAGGCCGCCCATCCGGCCGCCGCGAGCACGATTCCGAGCGCGAGCGCCAGCCAGCTCCCGTCCACGCCGGCGGCGACCGCCCCGCGCTCGTCACCCGCGCCCAGCCGACGTGCGACGGCGGGCGTGGTCGAGTAGGCGAGGAACACCATGAGCCCCACGACGGTCTGCAGGATGGCGCTCGCGATCCCGAGCCCGGCGAGCGGCGCGACGCCCAGGTGCCCGACCATCGCCGAATCGGCCAGCAGGAAGAGCGGCTCGGCCACGAGGGCGCCGAGCGCAGGGACGGCGAGGCGCAGGATCTCGCGGTCGAGCGGTCGGCGGGGGAGGACGTTCACGGCGGGGACAACGCTATCGCGAGGGGGTGACATCGTTTGGTGGTCCCCGGAACACGGCCGCGTCCCGGCGACCTCGTGTCGGTCGCCCCGGTGTCGGTGGCTGTTCCTACAGTGGAGGGATGAGCCACCTGATGCCGGAACTGCTGTCCACCTGGTCCTGGCGTCTCGAGCGGGTGCGCAACGGGCGCACGGTGCTCACCAAGGGGCAGGCGGCGTCCGCGCGCACCGACCTCCTCCACGACCGGTCTGCGCATCCGGGCGACTACTCGGGCTACGAGGACGAGTACAGCTCGGCCGTCGACGCGCTGGGCCTGCTCGCGCAGCAGGCCAACCGCAGCGACGACCTCCTGGCGGTGCTCCGTTCCGAGCGGCGGGCGGCGGACGGCCCGGCGCGCGAACGGTACGCCACCGCGCCCGACAGCGCGGGAGCCCACCGCGCCTCCCTCGCCGCCGAGCACGATCGCGTCCCGGCTGGGCTTCCGGAGGCTCTGGACCAGTGGGTGCATCGGCTCATCCGCTACCGCAGCGGCGCCAAGATCATCGCCCCGGTCGAGGCCGCCCGCGCCGAGATCCGGCTGCGCAACGAGGCCGACCTCAACCCGGGCGCCTACCGCAACGCGACCGCCGCGCCGTACTTCGGGAGGGTGATGCGGGAGCTCGGCGAGATCGCGACCTCACAACGGCCGGGAGTCCACCTCTCCCGGCGCGGGCTTCATCGCGGCCTCGCCGACGACTCGTTCCTGTGAGCAGGACGTCCGTGCGGCGCCGTGGCCGGTCGCTGCCGTCGCGCTTCTGCTCGCCCTCGCCGGAGCGGGAGGCTACGCGGCGCTGAACGGCGGAGCTGCACCGGCCGAGCCGACGACGGCGGGCGCCTCGACGCCGGCACCCGCCTCCCCGCCCGGCGCCCGCACGGCGGCGGGCCTGCTCGACGCGCCCGGCGCGCGCGCCGCGCTCGCGCAGCTCCCGGTGAAGGGCCGCGCGCCGGCGACCGGGTACGACCGCGTCGGCCGCTTCGGCGAGGCGTGGCTCGACGTCGACAAGAACGGCTGCGACACGCGGGACGACGTCCTCGCCCGCGACCTGGCCGCGGTCACCCGTCGCACGGACTGCGCGGTCCTCACCGGCACCCTGAGCGACCCGTACACCGGCCGCAGCATCGCGTTCACCCGTGGGGTGCAGACCTCCGCGCTCGTCCAGATCGACCACGTCGTCGCACTGCTCGACGCCTGGCAGACCGGCGCCCAGGCGTTGAGCCAGGAGGCGCGCGTCCAGCTCGCGAACGACCCGCTCGAGCTGCTGGCGGTGGACGGGGCGACGAACCAGGCGAAGGGCGCGGGCGACGCAGCGACCTGGCTGCCGCCGAATCGCGGATTCCGTTGCGAGTATGCGGCCCGCCAGGTCGCAGTCAAGGCGAAGTACGGACTGTGGGTGACGGCCGCGGAGGGTGCGGCGTTGAAGGGGATCCTGGCCGGGTGCTGAGCGCCGCGCCGACCCCGTGTCGGGCCGCGACCGGCCGCTACGATCAACGCATGCAGCAAGAGCGCATGATCCCCGGCCGGTCCGGCGTCACCGCGGTGCGACCATGACGCCCGCCGAGGCGGCCGCCCTGCTCGGGCTCCCCGAGAACGCGACCGAAGCGCAGATCACCGAAGCGTACGCCGCGCACATCGCGACCGTTCCGGAGAGCGAGATCGCCGCCGTCGACGCGCTCGCGCGGGCCCGGGACGCCCTGCACGCCGGGGTCCGCTGGCAGCCGCCGCAGAGCACTGGTGCGGCGCAGGGCTGGGGACGGCCGCAGGGCGGGACGACGCCGATCGGACTGGGGCCGCAGCCGGGCGGGGGGGTGCCGCCGGCGCCGAACACGAATCAGCCGGGATACCCGCCGCAGCCGGCTCAAGTGCCGCAGGGAGTGGCACCCCGGCACGCCGCATACCCGCCGCCGCAGCCCGGGTTCCCATCCCAGCCTGCCCCCGCGCCGCAGTACACCGCTCCTCAGCAGTCGGCATATCCTCCGCAACCCCCCGCCTACCCCACCCGCCCCCGCACGCCGCTCTCCAACGGCGCCATCATCGGCATCGCCCTCGGCAGCACCGCCCTCCTCCTCGTCGTCCTGCTCGTCGCGGTCATCGCCCTCGCCGGCAGCGCCCAGCGCGGCCTCGCGAGCGCCGCCTCCCCGCACGGCTCCGCCGCCGCGCCGTCCGCCGCCCCGTCGAGCGGAGACCCGTCGGCGGCCGACCAGAGTTACGTCATCGACGGCGTGACGATCCAGCCGGAGCAGGGGTGGACCTTCCTGCTGACCTCCCAGCGCGACTGCCCCGCCGCCGAGGTGATCGTCGGGTTCGCGGACACCGTCGACGGCGACTCCATCGATCAGCACACCGACACCGTGTCTCTGAAGGCGGGTGTCCCGTACACCTACACGGTCCCCGACACCGCCTCCACCCACCAGTACGCGGGCATCGACGACCTGCAGTGCGTCCCGACCTGACCCGGACACGTGTAAGGGCTCCGTTAAAAGTTTTCACAAATTACTGAATTAAGCGTAAAGTCACGCGCATGACCACAGTGATTGAGGCCTCGGGCCTCGAGAAGCGATTCGGCCGGGTCCGGGCACTCGACGGGCTCGACCTCACCGTCACCGAGGGTGAAGTCCACGGATTCCTCGGGCCGAACGGCGCAGGCAAGTCGACCACCATCCGCGTCCTCCTCGGCCTCGCGCGCTCCAACGGCGGCACCGCCCGCGTCTTCGGCAGCGACCCCTGGCGGGACGCCGTCGCCCTGCACCGCCGCATCGCCTACGTCCCCGGCGACGTCAGCCTCTGGCCGAACCTCTCCGGCGGCGAGGCCATCGACCTCCTCGCCCGGCTCCGCGGCGGCACGGCCGACAAGGCCGCCTACGCCGAGCGCAAGAAGCGGTTGATCGAGGTGTTCCAGCTGGACCCGACCAAGAAGGGCCGCGCCTACTCCAAAGGCAACCGGCAGAAGGTCGCGCTCGTCGCCGCCTTCGCGACCCCGGCGGACCTCTACATCCTCGACGAGCCGACCAGTGGGCTCGACCCGCTGATGGAGGCCACCTTCAACGCCGAGATCGCCCGCATCTCCCGGGACGGCGCGACCGTCCTGCTGTCCAGCCACATCCTCTCCGAGGTGGAGCAGCTCTGCGACCGGGTCAGCATCATCCGCGAGGGCAAGACGGTCGAGACCGGCACCCTGGACGAGCTCCGCCATCTGACCCGCACCGAGATCTCGTTCGCGGCCGACGGGGTGACGGACGAGCAGCTCGCCCGCATCCCCGACGCCCACGACCTTCGCACCGACAACGGCCGCGTGAAGTTCACCGCCGACAGCGACGGCCTCCCGCCAGTCCTCGCGGCGCTCGCCGACCTGAACGCGAAGAGCCTGACCGTCGCCCCGCCGTCGCTGGAGGAGCTGTTCCTCCGCCACTACGGCGACGAGCTCGCCGGTGTGACCGAGCTGGAGGCGGAGGCGAAAGGGCGATGAGCACCACGACCACCGACCGCCCGGCCACGCGCGCCGGGCACACCGCCGTCCCCGAACGCGGGCGCGTCGCGACCCTGGGCGTCCTGCTCCGCCAGCGTCTGCGCCGCGACCGCTGGCAGCTCCTCATCTGGATCCTCTGCATCGCGTTCCTCGCGCTGTTCTCCGCGGCGAGCATCGACCAGACCTACGGGTCTGCGACCGGCCGCGCGGAGCTGATCCGGCTCGCGATCGCGAACCCGACCGTGCTCGTCCTCCGCGGCCTCCCGCAGGGCACGGGCCTCGCCGCGGTCACCTTCTTCGAGATCTACACCTTCCTCGCGCTGCTCGCCGGGCTGATGAACACGTTCCTCGCCGTCCGGCACTCCCGGGCGGAGGAGGAGTCCGGTCGCGCCGAGCTCGTCGGCTCGACCCCCGCGGCGCGGCTCACTCCGACGGTCGCGACGGTCATCCACGGCGTCCTCGCGGACATCGTGCTCGCGCTGGCCACGGCGCTCGGCTTCATGGCGTCCGGCCTCCCGGCGTACGGCTCGCTCGTCGCGGGGGCCGCGGTCGGCGGGGCGGGCATCGCCTTCCTCGCGGTCGGCCTCCTGCTCGCCCAGGTGATGAGCACCTCGCGCGGCGCGAACGGCTACGCCTCCGCCGTCGTGGTGTTCGCCTGGGTGCTGCGCGGGATCGGTGACGCGATCGGCACGGTGACGAGCTCCGGCACGACGATGGTCTCGGGTTGGCCGACCTGGCTCACCCCGATCGGCTGGGGCGAGCAGTTCTCTCCGTACGTCCGCAACGACTGGACGCCGCTGCTCCTCCAGCTCGGCTTCGCGGTCGTGCTCCTCGCGGCGGTGTTCGGCCTCCAGGCCGTGCGCGACTCGGGTGCGGGGATCGTCCCGGAGCGTGCGGGCCGGCGGGACGCCCTCCCGATGCTGAACGGCCCGCTCGGGCTCGCCTGGCGCCTCCAGTGGCCGACCGTCCTCGGCTGGACGATCGGCGGCCTCGCCACCGGCGTGCTCGCCGGCGCGCTCGGCAGCGTGGTCAGCACATCCATCTCGAACGACCCCAGCCTGGGGAACATCCGGGACGCCGTCGCCCACCTGGGCGCAGGTGGTTCCGGCCCGATGACGGCGCTCTTCCTCTCCGCGATCATGTCGATCGTCGGCGTGCTCGCCGCGGCGTGCGCGGTGCAGGCGGTCATCCGGCTGCGCCAGGAGGAGGTCGGAGGCTCGGCCGAGGTGATGATGTCGACCCCGGTCTCCCGGGTCCGCTGGCTGCTCGACTTCGTGCTGGTCGGACTGATCGCGATCGTGCTCGTGCTGCTGGCGGCGGCACTCGCGGCGGGCCTGTCCGCGACGGCGGCCGGGGAGAAGGCGTCCGTCTTCAACGACGCGTTCGCCGCCGCGGCGGCCCAGTTCCCGGTGGCGCTCGTCTACCTCTGCGTGCTGACGCTGGTGTTCGTGGTGCTGCCGAGCTGGACCGTCCCGGTCGGCTGGGCCGCCCTCGGCGCCGGCGCCTTCCTCGGCATCTTCGGCGCCCTGATCAAGGTGCCGGACTGGCTGCGCCACTTCTCCCCGTTCGCCGACGCCCCTGTCGTCGTCGGGAAGGTCGATTGGACCGGTGGATACTGGATGTTCGGCATCGCGGTGGTCGCGCTCGCCGCCGCGGCGGCGCTCATCCGACGCCGGGACTTCGCGATCGGTTAGGGACGGGCATGGCCAGGGACGAACGGGCTCTGACGGAGATGATGGAGCACTCCGCGGCGGTGCTCACCGCCGCGGGGTTCCCGAAGATGCCCGCCCGCGTGCTGATGGCGCTCACGGTCACCGACTCGGCCGGTCTCACCGCGGCGCAGCTCGCCGAGCGGCTGGACGCGAGCCCGGCGGCGATCTCCGGAGCGGTCCGCTACCTCCAGACCCTCGGGATCGTGCGGCGCCTGTCGCAGAACGGCAGCCGCCGCGACCTGTACCAGATGCCGGCCGACTGGTACGCGCTGATGGTCCGCAACAGCCCGATCTACGGCGTGCTCGCCGACCAGGCGGACGCCGGCCTCGCCGCCCTCGACGACCCGGACGACCCGGCGACCGAGCGGCTGCGCGACATGGCCGGCTTCTACCGGTTCATGCAGGACCGACTGCCGGAGATGCTGAACGAGTGGGAGCAGATCCGGGCGTCGCGCGATATGTGACGCGCGAGCGGCGTGCCTCGCCTGCCGCCCGTGAACATCTGAAATGCTAATGATCGGACTCACCAGGGGGATCGACATGCGTTTCACCACTCCGGCGCGGAAGGCGCTGGTGGTCGCGGTTCTGCTCGCGGTCAACGTGGCGCTCGCGCTGCTGTTCGACGCGCTCCACTCGGAGCCGGCCTCCATCGTGCTGACCGTGCTGCAGGTCGCCGGCTGGTACATCGTCTCCCGGATGTTCCGCGGGCCGGGGGAGCCCGTGCGGGCGGCGCGGCCGTGGTGGCGGATGACGAACCGGCCGCTCCTGTCCGGCGTCTTCGGCGTCGGCTACGCCCTGCTCGCCGTGGTCAACATCGGCTTCTCGCTCGCCGGGTTCGGCAGCCTCTCCGGCACGGTCTCGATCCTCGCCGAGCTGGTCCTGGCGGCGCTCTTCCTGAACTCGTACGCCTGTCTCCGTCCGCGGCGGACCGCGCCTCCCGAGGTCCCGGCGCGGCAGCAGTCCCGCCCGCGCGTCTCCGGCGGCGCGCGCACCTGACAGGCGGGGCGCCCGCGCCGTAGGCTGGAGCGCATGACGCTCTCCTCCGGCATCGCCACCGACGAACTCGATCCCACGATCCGCCCGCAGGACGACCTGTTCCGGCACGTGAACGGCACCTGGATCGACCGTACCGAGATCCCGGGAGACAAGGCGCGCTGGGGCTCCTTCATGGAGCTCGCCGAGAAGTCGGAGGCCGCCGTCCGCGAGATCGTGGAGGCCGCGCAGTCCGCCCCCGAGGGTACAGAGGAGCGCAAGTTCGGCGACCTCTACACGAGCTTCCTCGACGAGGACCGCGTCGACGCGCTCGGCGTCGAGCCGATCCGGGCGCAGCTCGCGATCGCCGATGACGTCGCCACCATCCCGGAGTTCCTGAAGACCCTCGGCGAGCTGGAGCGCCACGGTGTCGGCGGCATCTACCAGCTCTTCGTCGACAACGACCCGGGCGACCCCAGCCGCTATCTCGTGTTCGCCGAGCAGGCGGGCATCTCGCTGCCCGACGAGTCCTACTTCCGCGAGGAGCGGTTCGCGCCCATCCGGGAGGCCTTCGCCGCGCACGTGCAGCGGATGTTCGAGCTGGCCGGCTTCCAGGACGCGCCCGAGCGCGCCCAGCGGGTCTACGACCTGGAAGTGGAGATCGCCGCGCAGCACTGGGACAACGTGACCTCCCGCGACTCCGAGAAGACCTACAACCTGTTCTCCTGGGCCGACGCCACGGCCCTGTTCGGCTCGGCCGGCCTGGACGACTGGGCCGTCGGCCTGGGCGCACCGCAGGGCGCGCTCGCTGAGGTCGTCCTGCGCCAGCCGTCCTTCACCTTCGGCGTCGCGGGCCTCCTCACCGAGGAGAAGCTGCAGTCCTGGAAGGACTGGCTGGCCTGGCAGATCATCCACGACTCCGCCCCGTACCTGACCGGCGACTTCGTGGACGCCAACTTCGACTTCTACGGCCGCACCCTCACCGGCACGCCCGAGATGCGGGCCCGCTGGAAGCGCGGCGTCTCGCTCGTGGAGGGCGTGATGGGGGAGGCCGTCGGCCGCATCTACGTCGAGAAGCACTTCCCGCCCGCGGCCAAGCAGGAGATGGACGAGCTGGTCGCCAACCTGATCGAGGCGTACCGGCAGAGCATCCAGAAGCTCGAGTGGATGGGCGAGGACACCCGCGACCGCGCCCTCGACAAGCTCGACAAGTTCACGCCGAAGATCGGCTTCCCGGTCAAGTGGCGCGACTACTCCGCGCTCGTCATCGACCCGACCGACCTGGTCGCCAACGTGCGCGCTGCCGCGCTGTTCGAGTTCAACCGCGAGCTGAACAAGATCGGCAAGCCGATCGACCGCGACGAGTGGTTCATGACCCCGCAGACGATCAACGCCTACTACAACCCGGGCTTCAACGAGATCGTGTTCCCCGCGGCCATCCTGCAGTACCCGTTCTTCGACGAGACCAGGGATGCCGCAGCGAACTACGGCGCGATCGGCGCGGTGATCGGCCACGAGATCGGCCACGGCTTCGACGACCAGGGCTCCAAGTTCGACGGCGACGGCAAGCTGGACGACTGGTGGACCGCCGCCGACCGCGGCGCGTTCGAGAAGCGCACCGGCAGCCTGATCGCCCAGTACGACGCGCTCGCCCCGGCGCAGGTGCCCGACCATCATGTGAACGGCGCCCTCACCATCGGCGAGAACATCGGCGACCTCGGCGGTCTCGGCATCGCCTGGAAGGCCTACCTCCTCTCGCTGGGCGGCGAGCAGCCTCCCGTGGTCGACGGCCTGAGCGGCGCGGAACGGTTCTTCCTGAGCTGGGCGCAGGCCTGGCAGCAGAAGGGCCGTGACGAGGAGGTCATCCGCCTGCTGGCGATCGACCCGCACTCGCCGAACGAGTTCCGCTGCAACCAGATCGTCCGCAACATCGACGCGTTCTACGAGACGTTCGGGGTCGCGGACGGCGACGCGCTGTGGCTGTCGCCCGAGGAGCGCGTGACCATCTGGTGACGCGCGCAGGACTGCGCGAAAGGGATCGCCCAGCCGCCCCTCCGGCGAGGTAACATCGTCCCTATCGCGTCGAGGAAACCCTGCCTCGACGCGTCGCGGGCCGGGGGGACCGCAGCACGGACCGAAGCCCCGACTCGGAAGAAAGACCCAGCGCGACTGTGACGATCCAGACCCCGGAGACCGACCACCGCCGCAGGCACACGAGCGCACGCCGTGGGCGGCACCGCCGGTCTGCTGCACCCGCTCCGGAGGTGTTCAGCCGCGGCTTCGACGCGCTCGGCCGGCTGGCCGTGCAGGGCGTCCAGGTCTCGGCACGGGCGACGGACCTGTCCACCGGCGAGGTGCTCTTCTCGGTGGACGACCACGTCGTGATGCCGACGGCGAGCATCGGCAAAGTGCTGCTGCTGGTGGAGGTCGCCGCGCGCCTCCAGTCCCGGCAGCTCAGCCCGCTGGCCCAGCTCGACCGCGCCCCGCAGGACACGGCGGGGGAGTCCGGCATCTGGCAGCACCTGCAGGTCCCCGCCCTCCCGGTCGCCGACCTGGCCGCCCTCGTCGGCGCCACCAGCGACAACCTCGCCACCAACGTCCTCCTGCGCCGCGTCGGCCTGGAGGCCGTGAGCGCCCGCACGGAGTCCCTGGGGCTCACCCGCACCGCCCTCCTCGACCTGGTCCGCGACCACCGCGGCCCGGACGACGCCCCGCAGCTCTCGGTCGGCAGCGCCAACGAGCTCACCTGGCTGTTCTCTGCGCTGGCCCGCGGGGAGGTCGTGGACGCCGCGACGAGTCGCCAGGTCATCTCCTGGCTGTCGCTGAACAGCGACTTCTCCCTGGTGTCGAGCGCGTTCGGCCTCGACCCGCACTCACACCGGCATCCAGAGCATGGCATCCTGCTGGTCAACAAGACCGGAACCGACGCGGGAGTCCGCAGCGAGGTCGGCGTTCTGCGCGGGCCGCGCGCGGGGGTCACCTATGCGGTGTCGACGTACTTCGACGACACGGCGCTGCCGGCGCGGCTGTCGGTGATCGACGGGATGCGGACGGTGGGGCTGGACCTGCTGGAGTATGTGTTCTGAGGGCGGCTCAGGCCTCCCGTTCGAATTCCATCTCGACCCGTCTCGCGAAAATGGGTGCACCGCTGCGTGCGAGCCGGTCCAGCAGTTGCCCGGTGCTCACGGGCGGTCGCTTCATCGCCGCCGCCTGCTCGTTCACGATACGACAGGCGCTCGCGGGGGAGAGATCGAACTGATCGAGCAGGAACTCATCGACACGGACAACGTCAAGACCTAGCGGCTTGAGTACGCGGTCTGGGAAATCCTTCGTGTTCTGGGTCACGATGACGTCGGCTCGTCCGACCAGTGCCGCCGCCACGACATGCGCGTCCTTCGGGTCAGGGAGGTGTATCCCCGCTGTCAACGGTTCCCACCCTGTCACGAGCGCGTCGTCGAACGCATCGTTCATCGATCTGAGCCTGCTGCGGAACCGATTCGGATCGACGGTCGGATGCACGCGTTTCCAGTGCACGCTGCGTCTCCTCGATCACGCGTGAGGACCACAAGGGCCTGAATGCGCCGTTGTCAGCCAGTCGGAGCATCGTGTCGCAGGGGGCCACAGGCACGAGGACGCACGCATCCAGAAGGCCGTGAACAGCGCCAACGCTAGGACTTCCGGGCCTCGCCGAGCGCGTGCCGATAGGCTTCGCCATCGACGTCATAGAGGCCGTCCTCGTCGGCCTGGCGTGTCAGTTCGTCGAGACGAACGCGCCGGTCGACGCGTGTGCGATCCCGATATGCGAGCACGTCGTGGAGACGCAACCGACGGTGCCGAGACTCGCCGAGCCGGTCGAACGGCAGCTCGTTCTCGTCCAGCAGCCGGACCAAGGTACTGCGACTGATGCCGAGGAGGCTCGCCGCCTGCTGTGTTGTGAGCTGTCGATCGATAGGTTCGACGCTCACGGACTCGCCGCGCTGCATCGCAGTCACCACTTGACAGAGCACTTCGTACGCTTCGAGGGGCAGAGCGATCTGCTCGCCATCGGGACCCACCAGCACGGCGGGAGCCGAGTGGTGCTCCAGGAAGTTCGCCAGATTCAGCAACTCGCTGAGGTCGAGCGGGGGGTCGACGACGACGGCATCCTTCGTGCGGGCAGCGGCATTCATGCGGTCAATTATCGCTCAAAACGCTCAATTCGTCCATATCCACCAGCAATGCCGTCAGCGCCTTGTCTGTCACCGCCCCGCGATGAACGCGTCCTCCCCGGCATAGTCGAACCAGCGGTCGTCCCTGGCGCGCTGCGCGAGCGTCGGGAAGGCCTGCTCCCAGCCCTCCCCGCGGCGCTCGGCTGCGCGCACCTCCCGCACGGCCCAGTCCACCGCGTCCACGACGGCCTCCCGGTACGGGACCGGCTGGCGGTACCCGAGCTGTACGGTGGCCGCCGTCATGCTGAGCAGCAGCGGGTGCGCGACGCTCCAGGGCGTGCCGCCGACCCCGTCCACGGGCGGACCCGGGAAGCCGACGACCTCCACCTCCTGGTCGAGCGCCGCGTACACGGCGTGGGCGATCTCCGCGACACTGACGGCGTCCTCGTCCACCGCGTTGAGCACGCGGTGGCCGGGGTGCGCGGCGCACAGCGCGACCAGCTCGGCGATGTTCACGGTGGACGACGTGCTGAACCGGTTGGCGCCGTCGTCGGAGAGCAGCACCGTCCGGCGGCCGTCCAGCGCGCGCTTGATGAAGTACCACTCCCGCAGCGCCGGGCTGAACGGGCCGTGGATGGCGCCAGGGCGGAGGATGCTCACGGGCAGCCCCTCCACTGCCAGCAGCCGGCGCTCCATCGCCGCCTTGAGCGGCGAGTACGTACGCTCGTCGTTGTCGACCGTCGGGTCCGTCTCGCGCAGCGGGAGGGGATAGTCGGGGAAGTCGTCCGGCCCGGTGACGATGTCGAGGTAGCCGCCCTCCCGGCCGACGTAGACGGAGCCGGTGGAGATCACCACGAGCGAGCCGACGTCGCCCGCGAGCGCGGCGAGCTGGTCGGCGTGCTTCGGCTCGTACGCGACCGTGTCGAGGACCAGGTCGTGACCGCGGGCCAGCGCGAGCAAGGCGTCCGTGTCGTCGCGGTCGAGGCGGACGGTCGCGACGTCCAGGTCGTTCAGTGCGGTGTCGCCGGGATGGCGGCCGCGGTGGGCGACCAGCACCGACCAGCCGTCGGCGGCGAGCCGGCGTGCGGCGGCAGAGCCGATCTGCCCGGTGCCGCCGATGATCATCGCGGTGCGCACGCCCCTCACCCCAGCAGCGTCCGCGCCAGCGCCAGGTACTCCCGCGCGTTCGCGTCCGGCAGGTACGCCCGCCCGATCGCGTTGCCGATCGCGGGCAGGGACACCGCGTCCGGGTACGCCAGCCACAGCGTCTCGTACGTCGGGTTGAACTTGCTCTTGAACGCGAACAGCGACGCGAAACCGTAGGCGGGCTCCAGCGTCCTGGCCAGGAACGCGAGCAGCCGGTCCATCACCGCCGGTCCCTCCTCGGAGGCATCCGCTTCGGTGTCCGCAGCAGCGGGCCCGGCGGGCTTCGTCGCCAGCGGCGCCCCCGACAGGCTCAGCACCTCCACGCCCTCGCCGCGCATCCGCTGCGCAGCCGACGCGATGACGAACTCCATGATGCCCGGGATGCTCTTGTCCGCCCGGCGCATGAAGTCGATCGTGTAGCCGACCACCCGGCCGTCGTGCCAGCTCGGCAGCCAGCTCGTGACCGCCTGGAGGTCGCCCGCCGGGTTGTAGGCGAGGTAGAGCCGCACCTCGGGGTCCTTCAGCTCGGCCATCCCGCCGAGAGTGAAGCCCATCTCTGGCAGCTCCTTCTCCGACACCCACTGCTCGCTCAGCGCGACGATCTGGTTCTGCTGGATCGGGGCCAGCTCGGCCCACGTCGTCCACAGGGTCGAGATGCGCTCCTTCACCCCGCGGTTGTGCGCCTGGCGGACCTTCTGCCAGGGCTTGCCCTGCATGTCGAAGGTCTGCGGGTGCATCAGCGTCTCCTCGCCGACCGACACGCTCTGCCAGCCGAGCGACTCGAACACCGGAAGGAACGCGCCGTGGATGCTGTAGAACGCGGGCGTCCAGCTGTTCGCGTCGCAGAAGCCGATGAAGTCGATGATCGTCTGCTCGGCCCGTTCAGGGCGGCACACCGGATCGGACAGGGTGATCGCGACCCCGTTGATCACCCGGTAGGCGACGGCGGCGTCCCCGTCCTCCGAGAACCAGTAGACGTTGTCCGGCCAGGTGCCCATGAAGCCGAGCGTCCCGCCGCCGCCCGCGCGCAGGAGCTCCCGGTAGCGCAGCTCGTCGCCGACCGTGCGGCCGGTGGAGGTCGCCCGGTACAGGCGCATCGTGCCGATCACGAAGATCAGCCAGAACACCGGGCCGACCCACTGGTAGAGCAGCAGCGTGAACGGCGACGTCGGCACGATGACGGGGCCCAGCACCGACTCGAAGCCCGAGGGCACGAACCGCCGCAGCGCGGACGCGAACACATCGCCGATGGAGGCCTCGGGCACGAACGACGACAGCGTCGCCAGGCCCGCGATCAGGTACAGGACCGCCAGCAGCGCGAACGCGACGACCGCCAGGATGGTGAAGCGCACGACCGCGTCCCTGGGCGCGCGGATCTGGAACTGGCGCCGCGTGGCCACCAGCAGCGCGATCGACGCCAGCGGAACCAGCAGCGTCGCCAGCAGCCAGAGCAGCACCTCGATCGCGGGCGCGAGTGCATCGATGCTGTCCACGTTGATGCTGATGTCGCCGCCGGGCAGCGCCGTGAACGGGAGGAGGATCATCGCCGCGTTGACGACGATCCCGAGCAGCCACGCGAAGTGCCGGCCGCGGCGGAGGCCGATGGCCGTCACGATGAGCAGCACCAGCGGCAGCAGGCTGAGCAGCAGGGGGCCGACCCCCTGCACGGAGACGGCCGCGAGCTCGTCATGGCAGTTGGTCGTGTCTGAGGCTTTGCACGCTGCCAGCACCGTCGCTGCGGCGACCTCCCGATGCTGGAACAGGGCCGAGATGAACGAGAGCGGGCCGAGGCCGCCGGGCGGCAGGAGCGCGGCCAGCGGGCCGATCGCGGTGATCGCGACGATCGCGGCGACCAGAGTGCGGGTCTCCCCGTGCGAGCTGCGGCGAATCCGGTGCAGCGGCCCGCGGCGCAGGATGACGCCGAGCGCGAGGCCGAGCAGCGCCGCGAACAGGCGGTAGACGTTGTTCTGGTCGCCGTTGTAGAGCACGAACATGACCACGGTGGCGAAGGTCAGCAGCCGGATGCGCCTGCGCCACAGTGTCGTCGCGAACGCGCTCGCCGTGACCAGCGCCCCCACGATCCCGATGGTCGGGTCCAGCGTGAAGTCGAACTCGGTGGCGTGCGCGAGGATCTCTCCCACGTTCGCCGCCGCCCACTGGCCGAGCACGCCGAGCGTGATTCCCAGCACACCGGTGACGAGGAAGGCGATGATGAGGCGCACGGTGCCGAGCAGCCGTTCGGCCGCCGCGAGCACCGTCAGCGCCAGCAGGAACGAGATCACGAGCTGGATCGGGTCCTCCGGCACGAAGAGCGCCGTGAACGGCGTCCACCAGTACCCTGCCCGGATGGTCGTCGGGACGCCCGCCGCCCAGACCAGCGAGCCGCCGCCCACGCTCGCGGCGCTCCACAGCGTGCCGGTCGCGATGGAGGTCGCGAGCAGGATCACGGCGAGCGTCACGCTCGCGGGCGCGACCTGCACGTAGGCGCGCAGCATCGCCCACGCCGGTGGGCGTCCCGGGGAGGGATCGGCCGCCGGCGCCGGTGCGGTGTCAGTGGGAGCCGTGCTCATGGTGTCTCCGTCGCGGTGGCCCCCACCCTAGCGGCTGAGGGTCGATAGGGCGCTACAGCCAGACGCCCGCAACGCCGATCATGCCGAATGCCCCGGCGAACGCGAGCACCCAGTGCATGGCCCGTTGCGGCACGCGGAGCAGGAGCAGGATGACGAGGAGCGGGCCGAAGGCGATCGAGTAGCGGGCGACGATCCCCACGTCGATCCCGAAGGTGAGGACGTTGGAGAGCCGCAGGGCGACGGGGTAGAGCAGCAGCGTGAGCAGCGTCCCGAGCGCGAGCAGGTGGAGCGGGTTCAGGACACGCGGCGCGAACTTCACGATGGTGAACTGGAAGCGCTCGTCGAAGTTGCTCCGCAGCACCGTGAAGACGAGGGCTCCGAAGATCAGCACGGTCAGCCAGACCGGCCAGCCGGCGGCGATCCCCCGCATGATCTGCCCGAGGAAGGCCTTGGACGCCGGCATCGCCTTGTCCCAGTCGGTCCACGGCGTGTGGACGGACGCGATCTCCTGGAAGACCCCGACGATCACCTTCCGCCAGCCCTCGAACGCGAGCCCGCCGTACACCGTGGCGTTCGAGACCGTGGCGGAGGCCGCGATGTAGCGGCCCCAGATCACGACAGGCGCGACCACGATTGCGGCCGTGGTCACGAGCTGCCACCACCGGGGCTCCCAGCGTTCGGGCCCGACGGTCCAGCCGAAGCGCCGGCCGACGAGGACGGCGAGCATCGCGAACAGGAAGCCTCCGACCGGCAGCGAGCACACCACCGCCACGCACGCGCCGAACGCGCTCGCTAGGGCGAACCACACGAAGCCGCGATTGCGGCGCATCCAGCCGATGCCGGTGCCCGCGATGAGCGCGCCGCAGAGCACGCCCAGCGCGTTCGGGTTGACGATGCCGCCCATGACCATGATGGTCGAGGCGGCGACCGGGGCGGTCACCGCCGCGATCAGCCCCACCCGGCGGATGCCGAGCGCGTAGGCGGCGACACCGCTGGCGATCACGCCGAGGATCATCACGACGGCGCTGAACAGCCGGTACTCGTCCAGCGGGTAGTGGTCGCCGGGGAACAGCTCCAGGAGCCTCCGGAACAGCTCGGCTCCCGCGAAGTACGTCGGGTAGTGGATGTAGCCGCTCGTGTACTTGCCGCTCGGCAGCGAGTCCGCGGACAGCAGCGGGTCGGCGCAGCCACGGAGCGTCGGTCCGGCCTGGTGGCCGACCCCGCACGCCCATTCCTTCACGACGCCCTGGTCGATCAGCGCCCCACGGTAGGAGAGCTGACCCTTGTGCATCTTGAGGGCGGTGTCCAGGTGGACGTGCTCGTCGAGCAGCGACAGCGGATGCCGGTCGAGGGCGAAGTGGATCACCGACACGGCGAAGTAGAGCACCAGGAGGGCGGAGACGATCAGCGAGAGCAGAGCGCCGTGGCGCACGCACCACGCCCAGAGCCGCTGACCCGCCTGTGCGGGGCCTGCCACGTCAGATCTCGCGGAGGCGCTCTGCGAGGTACCGGTCGAGGCCTTCCAGCGGGATGCGCTCCTGCTTCATCGTGTCGCGGTCGCGCACGGTCACCGCGTCGTCCTCGAGCGAGTCGAAGTCGACCGTGACCGCCAGCGGCGTGCCGATCTCGTCCTGGCGGCGGTACCGGCGGCCGATCGCGCCCGAGTCGTCGAAGTCGACGTTGCGGCGCTTGCGGAGCGTGTCGGCGAGGCCGCGGGCGAGCGGCGACAGCGCCTCGTTGCGGGACAACGGGAGGACGGCGACCTTGACGGGCGCGAGGCGCGGGTCGAGGTGCAGCACCGTGCGCTTGTCGGTGCCGCCCTTGGCGTTCGGCACCTCCTCCTCGTCGTACGCGTCGACCAGGAACGCCATCAGGGCGCGGGTGAGGCCGAAGGACGGCTCGATGACGAACGGGACGTAGCGCTCGTTCTTGTTCTGGTCGAAGTAGCTGAGGTCTTTGCCCGAGTGCTCGATGTGCGTCTTCAGGTCGAAGTCGGTGCGGTTCGCCACGCCCATCAGCTCGCCCCACTCGCTGCCGACGAAGTCGAACTTGTACTCGATGTCGATCGTGCGCTTGGAGTAGTGCGCGAGCTTGTCCTTCTCGTGCTCCAGGCGGCGGATGTTCGCCGGGTCGATGCCGAGGTCCACGAACCAGTCCCAGCAGAGGTCGATCCAGGTCTGGAACCAGTCCTCGTCGGTGCCGGGCTCGACGAAGAACTCGATCTCCATCTGCTCGAACTCGCGGGTGCGGAAGATGAAGTTGCCCGGCGTGATCTCGTTGCGGAACGCCTTGCCGATCTGGCCGATGCCGAACGGCGGCTTCTTGCGCGCGGCCTGCAGCACGTGCGCGAAGTCGGTGAAGATGCCCTGTGCGGTCTCCGGGCGCATGTAGTGGAGGCCGGACTCGTCGTCCACGACGCCGAGGAAGGTCTTCATGAGGCCGGAGAACTGCCGGATCGGCGTCCACTGGCCCACCTTGTCCGGGTGGTCCGGGTCGGCGATGTCGTCGAGGCCGTTCGCCGGCGCGTGGCCGTGCTCGGCCTCGTAGGCCTCGAAGAGGTGGTCGGCGCGGTAGCGCTTGTGCGTGATGAGCGACTCGGTCAGCGGGTCGCTGAACACCTGGACGTGACCGGAGGCCTCCCACACGGCGGTGGGCAGGATGATCGCCGAGTCGAGGCCGACCATGTCGCCGCGGCCGCGCACGAAGGCGTTCCACCACTCGCGCTTGATGTTCTCCTTGAGCTCGACACCGAGTGGACCGTAGTCCCACGCGGAGCGGGTGCCGCCGTAGATCTCCCCGGAGGGGAAGACGAATCCACGGTGCTGCGCCAGCGTGATGACGGATTCCAGTCTCGACGGTGCGGCCATGGGTGCTCCCTGTTCGGTGCCGGGGGTTGTGGGGGACCCGTCCATCCTACTGAGGATGCGGCGACCGCGTTTGGGCTCGTCAGAGCAGGGAAGCTACTTTGTAGTAGCCTGGACATTGCAAAACTCCATGCAGGCTTTGGACTGCTCGCGGGGTATTGCGATCCGCGGACCCCTGGCTCATGCCGGGGGTTCTTGCGTTGGGCTCAGCCAGTGGACGCCCTCGTCGCTGTCGGCCGGCCAGTGGGCCGAGGTCTGCATGTACGCCGCGATCGCAGCGTGTGGTGACCAGTTCGAAGGAGCTGCCCTCGCTCAAGTGACCCAATGCGATGCGGGCAGCCTTGGCGCGGGCGCGGCTGCTGAACGCCGATTCCTGTTCCGGGCTCTCGCAGAACTGTCCGCGTCCCTTGAACAGTTCGTTCGCGTGGAGCTCCCTGCGCTTGTGGACGCCGAACAGCCGATGCAGTTCCTCGCGACCCGTGAGCCACGCGTCGAGCACGTCGGCCCAATCGGTGTCTCGAATGAGAAGGGCCGTCAGCAGCTTTCCCCGAGACGGGTCGCCTGAGTCATCGACATAGCAGAGGTGCACGCATCTATGATTTCAGATGCCGGCGACCTCACCGGCCCGCGCGGAAGTCGTCCTCCAGGATCGCGAACACCGCGGTGTCCGACCACTCGCCCTTGAAGATCTCGCTCTGGCGCAGGAGGGCCTCCTGCTTCATCCCGATGATCCCGCAGAGCCGGGCCGAGGCCTCGTTGCGCGCGTCGAGCTGGGCGAAGACGCGGTGGCCGCCGAGGGTGTCGAAACAGAGCTCGAGGAGGCGGGTCGTCGCCTCGGTCGCGTAGCCGCGGCCGTGCACCGCCGGGTGGAAGACCCAGCCCATCTCGAACTTCGCCCACTCCGCCTTCTTGAGGAACAGGCTCACGTGGCCGATCACCCGGCTGTGGCCGCCCTCCGGGTCCGGGAGCTCGACCGCGTAGACGATGCCGTCGCCGTCGGCGGCGAGGCGGTTCATCGCGATGCGCTTGCGCAGGTGCTCTGCCGACTCGTCGTGGTCGTGCACCTCCCAGAACAGGTAACGGGCGACGTCCTTCAGGCGCTCGAACTCGTGCCCGTTCTCCAGGTCGCCGCTGTTCAGCGGGCGCAGCAGCAGGCGCTCGGTGCGCAGCTCCTCCGCGGCGTAGGGCAGGCCGGTGGCGGCGTGCGGCTCGGTGGCGGTGATCGTGGCCTCGTCGCTCACGTGTCCTCCTCTGGTGGGTGCTCCTGGACGGACGTCAGGAGGCGGCGGTCTCGTCGTCGACGGCTCGGAGCGCCAGCGGGCTGGGCGCCTCTTCGACCTCCACGCCGAACAGCGCCGACGTCGCGTCCACGAACGCCTGCGCCTCGCCGCTCCTGGCGAGCTCGCGCGCCCGGACAGACGGGGTATGCAGGAGCACGCCGGCCAGGTGGCGCAGCGCCGCCTCGGTCTGCTCGGTCGAGTCGCCGCGCGAGCGGGCTCGGGCGATCTCCGCATCGAGGATGCCGAAGACGTGGGTGCGGAGGGCGACCAGCGCGGGCGTGACGGCCTGCTCGGCGTTCTGCGCCGCGAACTCCGCGGCGGCGGCGCCGACGAGCTCCCGGGCGTCGGCCGCGGCGTTCAGCTCCTCGACCGGCGCGTGGATGCTGATGGTCTCCAGGTCGAGCAGCTCGACGTCGCGCAGCGCTGCGACGGCCGGGTCGACGTTGCGGGGGAGGCCGAGGTCGATGACGAGGCGGCGCTCTGCGGCGTCCGGCGCGGCGATCGCGTCCGCGAGCAGGTTGCGGGTGATCACGTGGTCGGTGACGGCCGAGCAGGTGACGACGAGGTCGGCGGCGCCGAGCGCCTCCAGGAGGTCGTCGGACTCGACGGGGACGACATCGTGCGACACGGCGAACTTCGCCGCGCGCCCGGTCGGCGAGAACACCTGCACGTCGACCACGCCGCGTTCGCGGAGCGCGGCCAGGCTGGCGCCGGCGTACTTGCCGGTCCCGACGAGGAGCACGCGCACAGCGGCCCAGTCGCTGATCCGGCTCTCCGCCAGCTCGAGCGCGAGGCGGACCATCGAGCGTCCGGCCGTCATGATGCCGGTCTGGTTCTTGACCCCGCGGGAGGTCCGCGACGCGACCTGGAAGACGCGCTCCAGGCGTGCGGTCACGGTGCCGGAGGTGCGGGCCGACTCCAACGCCCTGCGCACCTGCCCGGCGATCTCGCCCTCCCCGACCACGACGGACTCGAGGCCGCTGGAGACGGAGAAGAGGTGCTCGGCGACGGCGTCGTCGCTGTAGACGGCGCTGGAGGAGCGGAGGAGGCCGGCGTCGATGCCGCTGGCGGCGGCGACGGTCTCGATCACCTGGTCCGTGGTCGCGCCCGCGACGAGCGGCTGCGCGTCCACGTCGAGCGCGTGTACGTCGAGATAGGCCTCGAAGCGGTTGCAGGTGGCGAGGACGACCGAGCCTGCGACGATCCCGTGCTGCTCCGCGAGTGCCGCGGTGACGGCGGGCGCATGGCGCTCGAGCCGTTCGAGGAGGTCGAACTCCGCAGTGCGGTGGCTCGACGAGAAGCAGAGAAGCACGGGGGAAAGAATACGCTCGGCGCCGACCAGACTCGAATCGGGATACCCCGTCCTGAGTCTGTTCGACACGATTCCCGGGGGATTGGCAGATTCAGCCCTGGCAGAATCGTCGGGTGACCTCCCTCGACCCGACCCACCCGCTCTCCGAAGGCCGAACAGCGGGCAGTCGCCTGATCCGCTCCTATCAGGGCGAACGCCAGGAGACCGTCCCCGTCTGGTTCATGCGCCAGGCCGGGCGGTCGCTGCCCGAGTACCGGGAGCTGCGCGTCGGCACCCACATGCTCGACGCCTGCCTCGACCCCGCGATGGCGAGCGAGATCACGCTGCAGCCGGTGCGCAGGCACGGCGTGGACGCGGGCATCTTCTTCAGCGACATCGTGGTGCCGCTGAAGCTCGCCGGCGTCGCCGTGGAGATCCAGCCCGGCAAGGGTCCGGTGTTCGAGACCCCGGTGCGCACCGCCGCCGACGTGGCACGGCTGGAGGAGGTCGACCCGGCCTCCCTCGGCGCCGACACGTTCGCGCCGATCTCGGAGGCCGTGCGCCTGACGACGGCCGAGCTCGGCGACACCCCGCTGATCGGCTTCGCCGGCGCCCCCTTCACCCTGGCCGCCTACCTCGTGGAGGGCGGCCCCTCCAAGGACCACATCCGCGCACGGACGCTCATGCACGCCGACCCGGAGACCTGGGCCCGGCTGATGGCGTGGAGCGCCGACGTGACAGGGGCCTTCCTGCGGGCGCAGCTCCTGGCGGGAGCGAGCGCCGCCCAGCTCTTCGACTCGTGGGCAGGGTCCCTGTCGCTGCACGACTACGTCGAGCACGTCGCCCCCGCCTCCGCGCGGGCGCTCTCGCACATCCGCGACCTCACCTACGAGGTGCCGCGACCGCAGGCCGCCGACGCCGACGCTCCCGTGAACGACGAGCCGCTGGTCCGCAATGTGCCGATCGTGCACTTCGGCGTCGGAACCGGCGAGCTGCTCAAGGCCATGCACGAGGTGGGCGCCGACGCGGTCGGGGTCGACTACCGCACGCCGCTGGACGAGGCCGCGCGCCGGCTCGGCCACGTCGTCCCTGTGCAGGGCAACGTCGACCCGGCGATGCTCGACGCACCGTGGGAGGTCCTGTCGGCGCACGTCGTGGACGTCCTGGAGCGCGGCCGAGAGGCGCCGGCGCACGTGCTGAACCTGGGCCACGGCGTCCCGCCGGAGACCGACCCGACGGTGCTGACCCGCGTGGTCGAGCTCGTCCACGGATGGCGGGCATGACCTCCGAGCCGCTCGACCACGACGCCGTCACGGAGAGCATCCGGCACGCGGTGGAGGCCCCGCCGACGCGCATCGTCGTGATCGGCGGAGGTGTCTCGGGGCTGGTCGTGGCGCGCGAGTGCGCCCGTCCGGGCTTCGAGGTCACCGTGCTGGAGGCCTCCGGCCGCGTGGGCGGTTCGGTTGCGCCGCTGGAGCTCGGCGGCATCACGGTCGACGCCGGCGCCGAGAGCTTCGCGACCCGCGGCGGCCACGTCGCCGCCCTGCTTGACGACCTGGGCCTCGCGGACGACGTGGTGGAGCCGAACCCGGCCGGCGCGTGGGTCCGCAACGGCACCCGAACGGTCCCGCTGCCGAAGGCCGGCCTGCTCGGCATCCCGAGCTCCCCGCTGGCGACGGACGTCGTCGCCGCGATCGGTTGGGGCGGCGCTGTGCGCGCGTACCTGGACCGGCTCCTCCCCGTGCTGAAGATCGGCCAGGAGCGCAAGCTCGGCACCCTGGTGCGCAAGCGAATGGGGTCGAAGGTCCTCGCCGAGCTGGTGTCCCCGGTCGTGACAGGCGTGTACTCGGCCGATCCCGACGACCTCGACGTGGATGTGGTCGCTCCTGGACTGAATGCCGCGCTCACGCGGCTCGGCTCGCTCTCCGGGGCCGTGGGCGAGCTGCGTTCGGCCGCCAAGCCGGGCAGCGCGGTCGGAGGCATCCGCGGGGGCATGTTTCGCCTTCCGGCGGCGCTCGCCGCGGAGATCGAAGCGCGGGGCGGGACCATCCGCACCGACGCGGCGGTCGCCTCGGTGACGCCGCGGGTCGCACCCGACCCGGAGGACGTCGCCGCCGCAGCGGTGGAGGCCGCGATGGCCGACGCAGTCGACGAGGCCGCGCTCGACGGGCTCGGGCTCGCCGGGCAGCTCCCCGCGGAGCAGGCCGAGCCAGCCGCGGAGCCCGCCACCTCGCGCGCCGCCCGCTGGACGGTCACTCTCGCGGACGGCACCGTCCTCGACGCCGACGCCGTGGTGGTCACCGCCCCCGCCGATGCCGCCCTCGCGCTCCTCCCCGGCATGGACGCAGCGCTCGGCGACCTCGCCGGTCTCGACTGGCCTCCCGCGTCCAGTGTGGAGCTGGTCACGCTCGTCCTGACCGACGACCGGGTCGGCGCCGCACCGCGCGGCACCGGCGTGCTCGTCGCCGACGGCCCGGACTCCGGCGTCTCCGCCAAGGCGATGACGCATTCCAGCGCCAAGTGGGCGTGGGTCGCGGAGGCAGCCGGCTCCGGCCGCCACGTGGTCCGGCTGTCCTACGGCCGCGCCGGCCGGGCGTCGGAGACGCTCGCCCTCTCCGACGCCGAGCTCCGGGAGCGCGCGGTCGCCGACGCCGGTGCGCTGCTGAATATTCCGCTCACGGAATCCGCTGTCTCCGCGTTCGCCCGGACCCCCTGGACGAACGCCCTCCCCTATGCGACAGTGGGGCAGCGGGAGCGCATCCAGCGCGTCCGCGACGGAGCTGAGAACGTCGAAGGGCTCGAGGTGACCGGCTCCTGGCTGACCGGAACCGGTCTCGCGTCCGTCATCCCGGACGCGCGCCGGGTGGCGGAACGGGCCAGGGGTCTACGCTGGAAGGCACTGACCGACGACCTGGAGGGGTGAGGACGGATGCGGGGCAAGATTCTCTTCGTGACGGGGGCGGCGGTGGGCTACGTGCTCGGCACGCGCGCCGGTCGCAAGCGTTACGACCAGATGAAGTCGGCAGCCCTCAAGGTCTGGGAGTCGCCTGGGGTGCAAAAGCAGGTGAACGCCGTCGAGGACTTCGTCGCGGAGAAGGTCGGCGAGGCTCCCGAGGCGATTTACATCACGATCAAGAAGGCCGTGGTCCGGGCGAACGATCGCCGCAAGGAGGCTCGCGCCGACTCCCGCACCACGGGGGTGGCCGTCGTCGCCGTCACGCGAGATGATCCTGACGAAGTGATCCGGTAGCGCAGTCAGTACGAGTGTCACGGAAGGGCGGTGAGCCGATGACCGATCGGGAACGTGCCAGGTCGCAGTCGCTCGGTGAGCTGATCGCGTCGCTCCCGCGGCTGCTGATCCAGCTCGTCAAGGCCGAGCTGGCGAACCTGAAGGCCGAGTACGCCGAGAAGGCGAAGTATGCCGGGATCGGCATAGGCCTCTTCGGGGTCGCCGCGGCCTTCCTCTTCTTCGCGCTCGGGGTGCTCGTCGCCGCCGCGATCCTCGGCCTCGCGCTCGTGCTGCCCGGCTGGGCCGCCGCGCTCATCGTCTTCGGCGGCCTCGTGGTCATCGCGGCGATCCTGGTGCTCTTCGGCGTCGGCTCGCTCAAACGGGTGGACGGCGCGGCGCCCAAGGAGACCATCGCCAGCGTCAAGTCCGACATCGACGCCGTGAAGGGGCTGGGCAAGTATGACAACTGACCGAAGCGGCGTCGAGAAGGCCCGCGCCGACCTGGCCGCGACCATCGACGCCATCCAGTACAAGGTCAACGTGCCCGCGCGGGCGTCCGAGCGGTTCCGAAGGCTCCGCGACGACAACCCGCTGGCGCTCGTCGGCCTGGCGGTCGGGGTGGCCGTCGTCGTGGGAGGCGCGGTCTGGGGGATCGTCGCCGCCTCCCGCCGCTGAGCCCTGGTTTTTGCCTTCTCAGCTTTGCGAGGGAGACTGTCGGTATGAGTACCCCGGCTGCCGTTCCGGCAGAGTCGACCGCCCCCGAAGACACCGCCCCCGAAAGCCCCAGCGGCTTCACGCTGTGGGCCGTCCTGCGCCGGGACCCCGCCCGTCCTGACGACCTCGACGGCACCGACGTCCCCAAGGCCGTCCAGGAGCTCGAAGGCGTCATCGCCGACATCGAGCTGCACGGCGTCGTCACCCGCGGACTTTACGACGTGAGCGGCCTCAAGGCCGACGCCGACATCATGATCTGGCTGCACGGCCCGGAGGCCGAGGCCCTGCAGTGGGGTCTCCGCCAGCTCCGCCGCACCCGCCTGTTCACGGCGCTCCTCCCGACGTGGAACGCGATGGGCGTGCACCGCGACGCCGAGTTCAACCGCCAGCACGTCCCGGGCTTCCTGCGCGGCAAGGAGCCGAAGAGCTGGCTGTGCGTCTACCCGTTCGTGCGCAGCTACGAGTGGTACCTGCTGCCCGACGCTGACCGCTCGAAGATGCTCGCGGAGCACGGCCGCAAGGGCGCCGCGTTCCGCGGTGTGCTGGCCAACACGGTCGCGGCCTTCGCCCTCGGCGACTACGAGTGGATCCTGCCGCTGGAGGCCGACGAGCTCACCGACCTGGTCGACGTGATGCGCGACCTCCGCTACACCGAGGCGCGCCGCCATGTGCGCGAAGAGGTCCCGTTCTTCACCGGCCGCCGCATCGAGCCCGCCGAGGTCGTCGAGGTGCTGCAGTGACCAGCGCCGACCTGATCGGGGCGGAGGCCGTTCCCCGAGTGCTCGGCGCGACGGACGCGGCCGCGTCCGGCCCGGAGCACGTGACCGAGCCCGTCGCGTACGACGCGATCCTCCTCGCCGGCTTCGGCGGCCCGGAGGGTCAGGACGACGTCATCCCGTTCCTCCGCAACGTGACCCGCGGCCGCGGCATCCCGGAGGAGCGCCTGGAGGAGGTCGCCCACCACTACCGCCACTTCGGCGGCGTGAGCCCGATCAACGACCAGAACCGCGAGCTGAAGGCCGCGCTGGAGGCCGAGCTCGCCTCGCGCGGCATCGACCTCCCCGTGCTGTGGGGCAACCGCAACTGGGACCCGTACCTGGAGGACGCCCTCGCCGAGGCGCAGGAGCGCGGCCTCACCAAGCTGATCGCCATCGCGACCAGCGCCTACTCCTCCTACTCGAGCTGCCGCCAGTACCGCGAGGACTTCGCCCGCGTGCTGGAGGAGAAGGGGCTGGAGGGCGCCATCCAGATCGACAAGGTGCGCCAGTTCTTCGACCACCCCGGTTTCGTCGAGCCGTTCATCGAGGGCGTCCGCAACGCCGTGGACGAACTGCGCGAGCGCATCCCGGGCATCGACCCGGCGACCGAGATCCGCATCCTCTACTCGACGCACTCCATCCCGTCGACGGACGCCGCCAGGTCCGGCCCCGCCGACCGCGGCTTCGGTGAGGGCGGAGCCTACGCGGCCCAGCACCTCGCCGTCGCGGAGGTCGTCTCGCAGGAGGCCGCCGGCGGCGTCATCGGCTGGGACCTGGTCTACCAGTCCCGCTCGGGCCCGCCGTCGATGCCGTGGCTGGAGCCCGACATCAACGACCGCATCGCCGAGCTCCCGGCGCTCGGTGTCAAGGCCGTGATCATCGTCCCGCTCGGCTTCGTGAGCGACCACATGGAGGTGCTCTGGGACCTCGACAACGAGGCGATGGAGACCAGCGAGGAGAACGGCCTCGTCGCCGTCCGCGTGCCCACCCCCGGCACCCACGCCCGCTACGTGAAGGGCCTGGTCGACCTCGTCCTGGAGCGCCGTGACGGCGTCCCGGTCGAGCAGCGTCCCGCCCTGACCACGCTCGGCCCCTGGTACGACGTGTGCCGCCCTGGCTGCTGCGAGAACGTCCGCCTCGGCTTCAAGCCGGCGGCCGCGGGACTCGCACCGTGAACGGCACGGTGAGCAGGGCCGAGGGCGCGTCCGCGCGCCGCGACGGCGTGCTGCGCATCGGCACACGGGGCAGCGCGCTCGCTGTCGCGCAGACGACCGCCGTCGCCGAGTCGATCGCCCGCGCGACCGGGCTCGACATCGAGCTGGTCACCGTCACCACGCACGGCGACACCTCGCGCGAGTCGCTGTCGGAGCTCGGCGGCACCGGGGTGTTCGCCACCGCGCTGCGGGAGGCCCTCCTGGCCGACGAGTGCGACCTGCTCGTCCACTCGCTCAAGGACCTGCCGACCGCGCCGGCGCCCGGGCTCGTCATCGGCGCGGTGCCCAAGCGGGCGGACGCCCGGGACGCGCTGTGCGCGCGCGACGGCCTCACGCTCGACACGCTGCCGGAGGGCGCGAAGGTGGGCACCGGCTCGCCGCGCCGCGTCGCCCAGGTCAAGTCGGTGCGCCCGGACCTGGACGTCGTGGACATCCGCGGCAACGTGGACACCCGGCTCGGGCGGGTGGCGGAGGGCGACCTCGACGCCGTCGTGCTCGCCGCCGCGGGCCTCGGCCGGCTCGGCCGCCTCGACGCGGTGACCGACTTCTTCGCGCTGTCGCAGGTGCCCACCGCTCCCGGCCAGGGCGCGCTCGCGCTGGAGGTCCGCACGGGTGAGCAGACGGGCCGCGGCGACGTCGCCCGCGCGCTCAAGGCCGTCGACCACGCGACCACGCATGCCTGCGCCTCCGCCGAGCGCGCCGTGCTCGCCGGACTCGAAGCCGGCTGCGCCGCCCCGATCGGCGCGTCCGCGCTGGTCGACGACGGCCTCCTGTTCCTCACCGCCACCGTGTACCGCCCGGACGGGACCGAGCGGCTCACGGCATCCCACGCCGCCACACCGGACTCCTTCAGCCACGCCGACCTCGACGAGGTCGCGCGCGAGGTCGGCGCCCGCGTGGTGGCCGAACTGCTCGGCGCGGGGGCTGCCGACCTGGCCCCGCTCGGGAGCGAATGATGCCCTCCACGCCGTCCTCTCCGAAGCCGCTCGCCGGCTGGCGGGTGCTCGTGCCCCGGGGAGGGCCGTGGGGCGACTCGGTCGCCGCCGACCTCCGCGCCAAGGGGGCGTCGCCGGTCGTGGCCGCGATGATCAACTTCGCGCCGACCGCCGACGCCCCCGCACTGGAGGCCGCCCTGGCGCGGCTCGCTGCCGGCGGCTTCGACTGGGTGACGGTCACCAGCGCCACCACGGTCGACGTGCTGAGCGCCGCCCGCGCTGTCGTCCCGCCCTCCACGCGGATCGCGGCCGTCGGCGAGACCACCGCCGCGGCGCTGGCCGCCGCCGGGTACGCCGTCGACCTCGTCCCGGCGGAGGACAACTCTGCGCGCGGACTGCTCGCCGAGTGGGAGGCCGCGACCGAGGGCGTCGTCCCGCTGCGCATCCTCACCCTCCGCTCCGAGATAGCCAAACCCCTCCTCACCGAGGGGCTGCGCCGTATCGGTCACGACGTGGAGTCCGTGGTCGCGTACCGGACGATCGGCATCCGCGTTACGGAGAACATCGTCTCGGACGTGCGGGACGGCCTCGTCCAGGCCATCCTCGTCACGAGCGGATCGGTGGCCGAGCAGGTGCAGGTGCAGCTCGGCCCGATCCCGGAGACCACCCTCGTCGCGGCCATCGGCCCGCAGACCGCACGGGATGCCAGGGAGTACGGCCTCCGCGTCGACGTGATCGCCGACGAGCGCACGGCAGCCTCCCTCATCGAGGCGGTCGCCGCCGCCGCGACCGCGCACCGGTCCGCCGCCTCCTGAGCGTGCGCGAGCACCCGGCGCTGCGGCGTAGGCTGGGGAGAGTGAGTGAGTTGCATCCCGTCGTACGGCCCCGGCGCCTCCGGCAGTCACCTGCCATGCGCCGTCTGACGGCCGAGACCCGCCTCCACCCGGCCGAGCTGATCCTGCCGCTGTTCGTGCGGGAGGGCGCCTCCGAGCCGCAGCCGATCGGTTCCATGCCCGGCGTCGTGCAGCACAGCCTCGACTCCCTGAAGCGCGCGGCCGTGGAGGCCGCGGAGGCCGGCGTCGGCGGCGTCATGCTCTTCGGCGTCCCGGAGACCCGCGACGCGACCGGCACCGCCGCGACCGACCCGGACGGCATCCTCAACGTCGCCACCCGCGCGCTCGCCTCCGAAGTGGGCGACGCGCTCGTCGTCCAGACCGACCTGTGTCTGGACGAGTTCACCGACCACGGCCACTGCGGCGTGCTCGACGGCGAGGGCCATGTCGACAACGACGCCACGCTGCTGCGCTACCGGGACATGGCCATCGCTCAGGCGGAGGCCGGCTCGCATCTCCTCGGCCTGAGCGGGATGATGGACGGTCAGGTCGCCGCCGTGCGCGATGCGCTCGACGCCGCCGGCCGCATCGACGTCGTCATCCTCGCCTACGCCGCCAAGTACGCGTCCGGCTTCTACGGCCCGTTCCGGGAGGCCGTCGACTCGCAGCTCTCCGGCGACCGCCGCGCCTACCAGCAGGACCCGGCCAACCGCCGCGAGGGCCTGCGCGAGGCGCAGCTCGACCTCGACGAGGGCGCCGACATCCTCATGGTGAAGCCGGCCCTCAGCTACCTCGACGTCCTCAGCGACGTCGCCGCCATCAGCGACGTGCCGGTCTGGGCCTACCAGGTCTCCGGCGAGTACGCGATGGTGGAGGCCGCAGCCGCGAACGGCTGGATCGACCGCGAGCGCGTCATCGAGGAGACCCTGATCGGCACGCGCCGCGCGGGCGCCGACGCCGTGCTCACCTACTGGGCGACCGAGGTCGCGGGATGGCTGCGATGAACAACACTGACTCCCAGGACCTGCAGGGCCTTGCCGACGGCGCCGCGATCGGCGATGTGAACCTCGCCCAGTTCGAGCGTGCGCAGCGCGTGATCCCCGGCGGCGTGAACTCCCCGGTCCGCGCCTTCCGCTCGGTCGGCGGCACCCCGCGGTTCATGGTGTCGGCGCACGGGCCCTACATCGTGGACGCGCAGGGGCGCGAGTACGTCGACCTGGTCGCGTCGTGGGGTCCGGCGATCCTCGGCCACGCGCATCCGGCCGTGATCGACGCCGTGCAGGCAGCTGCCGCGCGGGGGCTCTCGTTCGGCGCCTCCACGCCGGCCGAGACCGAGCTGGCGGAGGCCGTGCTCGGGCGGGTGCCGTTCATCGACAAGCTGCGGCTCGTCTCCACCGGCACCGAGGCCACCATGACCGCGATCCGCCTGGCGCGCGGCTTCACGGGTCGTCCGCTGCTGATCAAGTTCGCCGGTCACTACCACGGCCACTCCGACAGCCTCCTCGCCGAGGCCGGCTCGGGGCTCGCGACGCTGTCGCTGCCCGGCTCCGCGGGCGTCACCGAGGCCACGGCCGCGCAGACCCTCGTCCTCCCGTACAACGACCTGGACGCCGTGCGCGCCGCCTTCGAGGCGAACGGCCCGGACATCGCGGCCGTCATCACCGAGGCCGCCGCCGCGAACATGGGCGTCGTCGCCCCCGACGAGGGCTTCAACGCCGCGCTGACCGACCTCGCCCACGAGTACGGCGCGCTGCTCATCCTCGATGAGGTGCTCACCGGTTTCCGCGTGAGCGACGCGGGTTACTGGGGCCTGGACCGCAGCTACACGCCCGATCTGGTCACCTTCGGCAAGGTCATCGGCGGCGGCATGCCGCTGGCGGCCGTCGGCGGACGCGCGGAGCTCATGGACTTCCTCGCGCCGACCGGCCCGGTCTACCAGGCGGGCACCCTCTCGGGGAACCCGGTCGCGGTCGCCGCCGGCCTCGCCACGCTGGCCCACGCCGACGAGGCCGTCTACGACAGGCTGGACGTCGTGGCCGAGACGCTGTCGGGCGCGGTCTCCGATGCTCTGGCCGCGGAGGGCGTCGCCCACCGCGTGCAGCGTGCGGGCAACCTGTTCAGCTTCGTATTCGGCGACTTCGCGGCCGCGCCGCGGACCTACGCCGAGGTGCTGTCGCAGGAGGCGTTCCGCTACCGGCCGTTCTTCCACGCGATGCTCGACGCGGGCGTCTCATTGCCGCCGAGCGTCTTCGAGGCCTGGTTCGTCACCGCCGCCCACGACGACACCGCCGTCGACCGCATCCTCGCGGCCCTCCCGGCCGCCGCCCGCGCCGCGTCCCAAGCGACGCCCGCCTAACCCGCTACCCACGCACTCCCAACCCCCACCCCCCGAAGGGCACGTTGTTGTCACTTTCGGGCGCGAAAAGCGACAACAACGTGCCCCTCGGCTCAGGTGTCGGCGGGGGAGGGGGTGCGGGAGAGGGATTCGACGTAGGTGTAGGTCGCTGACCGCGGCCAGCCGTCGGCGTCAAGCAGTGCGTAGACGTCGAAGTTGAGCTCCCCGCCGCCACCGGCCGCGCGGCGCAGCGTGCGCGGCGGGATGTCCGACGACGCCCGCACGGTCACCGTCTGCGGGTCCACTCCCGAACGGAGAAGGCGGGCGTGGAAGGTGGTGGTTCGGGTCACCGGTCCACCTTCTCACACCCGCCCGGAGTGCTGTCCCGCTATGCCTGCCCGTGCGATTCGCGCGAGCGGCGGGACAGCGAGTCGATGATCACGGCGAGCAGCAGCACTGCGCCGGTGATCATGAAGCGGTACGACGAGTCGAGGTTCATCAGCGTCAGACCGTTCGAGATGGACTGGATGACCAGGATGCCGAGCAGCGCCGACCAGGCCGATCCACGTCCGCCGAAGAGGCTCGTACCGCCGATGACCGCCGCGGCGATCGCGTTCAGGTTCGTGTCGGTGCCGCCCGATCCGGCGCTGACCGACGCGAGTCGCGCCGCGGCGAGCAGGCCGCCGATCGCCGCGAACGTCGAACACAGGATGAACACGCTGATGAACACCCGGTTCACCTTGATACCGGCACGGCGTGCGGCCTCCACCGAGCCTCCGACGGCGAAGACCGAACGGCCCCACTTCGTGCGCGTCAGGAAGAAGTTCATGATGATGACGAGCACGACGAAGAACAGGAACATCGCACCGGTGCCGCGGTCCGTCGAGAGGTACCAGACGGCGATGCACAGGCCGACCAGGAGCAGCCCCGCCTTGATCAGGACGACGGCCATCGACCCCTCGGACAGCCCGGCGTTGCGACGGCGGACGTTGCGACGCCAGTCGGACCAGAACATCGAGGCCGCGGCGATGACCGCCAGTCCGTACGCCGCCCACGGCGGGAGGAACGTCTGCTGCGCGAAGTTGACGATCCACGAGTTGTAGGGGATGTTGATCGAGCTGTTCGGCCCGAGGATCCAGAGCTGCACGCCCAGGAAGCCCAGCAGGCCGGCCAGCGTGATCACGAAGCTCGGCACGCCGAACCGGGTGAAGAGCTGGCCGTACAGGAAGCCGATCGCCGCGCCCGCCAGGATGGCGACGATCACGGTGAGCGCCAGCGGCCAGTGCAGCTGCGTGAAGCCGACGCCGAGGATGGCCGCGGACACACCGCTCACCGAGCCCACCGACAGGTCGATCTGGCCCAGCAGCAGCACGAGCACGATGCCGATGGAGATCGTCCCGATCGCCGCGCACTGCAGCGTCAGGTTGACCAGGTTGTTGGCGCTGAGGAAGTTCGGGTTGAGGATCTGGAAGACCACCCAGATCACGACGAGCCCGACGACGACCGGCAGGGAGCCGAGGTCGCCGCCGCGCACACGGCGCCCGAAGGCGCGGACCGCGCCGCCGAGCCCCTCCTCGCGGATGAGCCGCTCGTCCTGCAGGTCGGCCGCGACCTGGGCCGGAGTCTCTGGTGCCTTGGTCATCAGTCCTGCTTCCCTTCGCTGTGCTCGACGTGCTCCACGCGCTCCTCGATGCGTTCGGCCCGCTGCGCGACGACGTTGTCGGTGGCGCCCGTGATCGCCGAGATGATCTCTTCGTAGCTGACGTCGGGGACGCGGAAGTCCCCGTTGTTGCGGCCGAGCCGCAGTACGGCGACCCGGTCGGCGACGGCCTGGACGTCCGCCATGTTGTGGCTGATCAGGATGACCCCGAGCCCGCGCTCGCGGAGCCGCTCGATGAGGTTGAGCACCTCGGCGGTCTGCGCGACGCCGAGGGCCGCTGTCGGCTCGTCGAGGATGACGACGCGCGGGTCGCCGATCAGCGAGCGGGCGATCGCGACCGTCTGGCGCTGACCGCCCGAGAGCGACGCGACGGCGATGCGCACCGACGGGATGCGCGCCGAGAGCTGCCGCAGCAGGCTCCACGACCGCTTCTCCATCTCCTCCTCGTCGAGCGTTCCTCGGGTGACCTCCCGTCCGAGGAAGAGATTGGACACGACGTCCAGGTTGTCGCAGAGCGCGAGGTCCTGGAACACCGTGGCGATGCCGAGCCCGCGGGACGCGGACGGCGACGGGATGTGGACGTCCTGGCCGTCGAAGGTGATCGTCCCTGCGTCCTGCGGGTGGACCCCCGCGAGGATCTTGACCAGGGTGGACTTGCCTGCCCCGTTGTCGCCGACGAGCGCGACGACCTCCCCCGGGTACACGTCGAGGTGGATGTCGGTGAGCGCCTGGACGGCACCGAATCCCTTCGACACCCCTCGTAGAGAGAGGATGGGCTCTCGGCTGGACCGCTCCTGGTCGGTGACCGCGGATTCCATCGTCACGGCGTTCTCCTTCGGGCCTGACGCGTCGTGCGCGTGTAGCTGTCGGTGCTTGGGCTAACTGTATGGCGGAACCACCCGGTCCGGGGATGCGGGATTCCGCGCCCCGGGCCGGGTGGCCCCTGGTGGTTCGACGACTACTTGATGCCGTACTTGTCGCACGCCGCCTTGTAGTCCGCGGTGCAGATCATCGCGGCGGAGTTGGGACCGTAGAACTGGTCCTTCACGACCGTGGACTCGATGTTGTCCGTGGTCACCGCGACCGGGGTCAGCAGGATGGACGCGATCTTCGCGCCGCCTGCCGTGGCCACCTGAACGGTCTGCTCGGACGGCTTCTGGCCCTTGGTCAGAGCGATGGCGAGCGTCGCCGCCTGCTCGGCCTCCGGCTTCAGCGCCTTGTAGACGGTCATGTACTGGTCGCCGGCGAGGATCCGCTGGATACCAGCGAGCTCGGCGTCCTGACCGGTGACCGGCGGGAGCGGGCTCACGTTGGCGGCCTTCATAGCGGCGATCGCGCCGCCGCCGGTGCCGTCGTTGGCGGCGTACACAGCCGTGATCTTCTTACCGAACTGCGAAACCTGGCCGGACACCCAGTTCTGGGCCTGGGCCGGGTCCCATCCTGGTGTGTCGTACTCGGCGAGGACCTTGTAGCCGCTGCTGTCGATGACGCTGTGCGCGCCCTTCTTGAACAGCGTGGCGTTGTTGTCGGTCGGCGAGCCGTTGACCATCAGGATGCCGCTGCCGGCGGGGACGCCGTCCTTCTTCAGCTTGTCGACCAGCGCGGTCGCCTGGAGCTGTCCCACCTTCTCGTTGTCGAACGAGATGTAGTAGTTGAGGTCCGGGCTGTTGATCAGGCGGTCGTAGGAGATGACCGGGATGTTCTTGGCCTTGGCCTCTCCGACGATCGACGCGGCGGCCTGCCCGTCGAACGGGTCGAGGACGAGCACCTTGACGCCCTGGGTCAGCATGGACTCGGCCTGCTGCTGCTGCTTGCTGGCGTCGCCGTCAGCGTTCGCGTACAGGACCGTGCAGCCGGAGCAGAGCGACTTGACCTTCGCCTCGAAGTAGGGCTTGTCCGCCGCCTCGTAGCGGGCGGTGACGGAGTCGGGGAGGAGGAGACCGATCTTGGCGTTCGCGGCGCCCGACGCGTTGTTCGTCGAGGTGTTGCCGGAACCGTTCGAACAGGCTGTGAGGGTGAGTGCTGTGGCCAGGATCGCAGCGGACACCATGACCGCTCTCTTGGTGGCGATCTTCATTGAAAAACCTCCGATTCGAAGCCGCCGACGTTGGCGACTGGGTTGAGTGTGTCAGGGGCCGCCGCTTGGCGTCAATACTTGAATTCAAGCTTTCGATAACGGTTCGTCACGGACGGGGGACAACGGGGGACACCGGCTCGTCGCGGTCTCAGACGGCGACGCCGCCGCCCGTGATCGAGATGCTGTCGACCGCGTGGGCGACGGCGCCGAGGGTCGCCGCCCGGACGCCGAGCTGGCCCTGGACGATGTCGGGCATCAGGTCCTCGTTGACGATGATCGAGCGTTCGACCGCGTGACGCATCGGGCCGAGCAGCAGCTCCCCGGCGCGGGCGAGCTCGCCGCCGACGACGACCCGCTCCGGGTCGAGCAGGTTGCAGAGGTTGGCCGTCGCGATCCCGATGTGCCGGCCGGCGTCCGCGATCGCGCGGATGCACCGGGCGTCGCCGGCCATCGCCTGGAGGACGACGTCGCCGAGCTTCAGGCTGCCGAGGTGGTCGCGCAGCTCGTCCAGGACGGCAGGGCCCCCGGCGATGGCCTCCAGGCAGCCGCGGTTGCCGCAGCGGCAGAGCGGGCCGTTCTCCCGGATCGTGGTGTGGCCGAACTCGCCGGCGACGCCGTTGTTCCCGCGGAAGAGCTGGCCGTTGAGCAGCAGGCCGGCGCCGATCCCGTCGCCGACGTCGAGCGTGATCGAGGTGCGCTTGCCGCGGCCGGCGCCGAGCCGTGACTCCGCAAGGGCCGTGAGGTTGGCGGCGTTGTCGATGAAGACCGGGCGCTTCACCCGGCGCTCCAGGGCATCCGCGATCACGACGCCGTCCCAGCCCCGCATGATTCCGCTGCGCGCGATCGTGCCGGTGGCCCTGTCGAGCGGCGCCGGCACCGCGAGGCCGACCGCCAGCACCTCGTCGCGGGACGCGTCCACCGAGTCGAGCATGTCGTTCAGCAGCAGCGCGACCTTGTCGAGCTCGTTGTCCGCGCGGTGGTCCTTGGCCAGCGGCATGTGGTTCTCGGCGACGACCGTGTTCGCCACGTCGGCCAGCGCGACGCGCAGGTGCCGGGTGGAGAAGTGGACGCCGACCACGAGCCCGAGCGCGTGCGCGAGGGTGACGTGCTGGGCGCGTCGGCCCGAGCGGATGCTCTGCGCGGTGTGCAGCACGCCGGAGGTGGCGAGCTCCTTGACGATGTTGGAGACCGTGGCGGGGGAGAGCCCCGTCGCACCGGCCAGCTCCACCTGCGTCAGGCCGCCGTGCTTCTTGATGGCGTCGACAATGCGAGCCCGGTTGGCTTCACGAAGTGAAGTCTGCGAGCCCGGAGTTCGCCGCTGCGTTGCCACGACGAGAAGGATACATGCCGCTCGGGCAAGCGGATCATGAGAGTCCTGCCACCGCTGGGCGCCCTCCTTGGCTGCCCTCCAAGCCAACGGTTACGGGTTTGTGAGATTCGCGACCCCCGCCGACCCCGGTCGGCGGGCAGGATAGACCTATGGCCGACCTGCACGTTCACCCCGACCGCCTGGAGATCCGCCTCACCCGGGCCGAGAAGGTGCTCTCCGTGCGTCGGGAGGATCTCGTGATCCCGCGGGAGAGCATCCGCTCGGTCGCGATCACGGAGGACCCGTGGATCTGGATCCGCGGCATCCGCGCTCCGGGAGCCGCCGTCCCGCTCACGCTCTCGGTCGGCACCTGGAAGTTCCACGGCGGCAAGGACTTCCTGCTCATCAAGGGCAAGCAGCGCGCCGCGGTGGTCGTCGACCTCGACGGCGAGGAGTTCTCGCGCGTGATCGTGTCGACGCCGCACGCCGCGAAGCTGGTGGAGGCGCTGCGCGTGGACGTGGGGCAGATCCCGGCCGACGGCGAGATCATCGACTGACCGCCGCCGCGCGGCTCACCCCGCGTGTGCGACCGAGAACAGCACCAGCCCCACCAGCGGCGGCACCCCCTGCAGCAGTGCCGCGCCCCAGAACCGACGCCCCGTCGTGAGCAGCACGATCGCGGCCAGGACCATGCACGCCCCCGTGAAGAACATGATCCCGAAGCCGACGTGTCGCAGGGTCGTCCAGTACAGCACGAGCCCGACCGCCGTGCCGCCCGCGAGGAACAGGTTGTAGAACCCCTGGTTGTAGGCCATCGGCCGCACGACGTCCGCGTCCCGCTGCGTCGTGAGCCCGAACCGACGCCAGACGTTCGGCGACGACCACAGCATGCTCTCCATCGCGAAGAACACGAGGTGCACGACGGCCGCGATCGCGAGGAGGACGGAGCCGAGGATCGTCATGGGGGGAGACTACGCTGCGTGGTGATGGAATCGCTGCAGGCATCCTGCGCCATCTCCGGGGGCGGACCCGCCGGGATGATGCTCGGGCTGATCCTCGCCCGCGCCGGGCTCGACGTGGTCGTGCTGGAGAAGCACGCCGACTTCTTCTGCGACTTCCGCGGCGACACCATCCACCCGTCGACCGTCGGCGTGCTCGGCGAGCTCGGACTGCGAGACGCGTTCCTCGGCCTCCCGCACACCAGCATCCGCACGCTCGACGCCGTCGTCGACGGCACCCGGCTGCATCCCATCGACTTCGGGAGGCTGCCGCCGCCCGACGACTTCCTCGTCCTCGCGCCGCAGTGGGACTTCCTGACCTTCCTGGCCGAGCAGGCCGAGCGGTATCCGAACTTCCGGCTGCTCCTGCGCACCGAGGCGACCGGGCTGATCCGCGACGGCGGCGTGGTGCGGGGGCTCTCCGCGGAGGGACCGGACGGACCCGTGCGGGTGGAGGCCGACCTCACCGTGGCGGCGGACGGCCGCGACTCCGCCCTCCGCGCCGCCGCCGGCCTGCGTCCCCGGCGGTTCGGCGTGCCGATCGACGTCATCTGGTTCCGCCTCCCGAAGCCAGCGCAGACCCAGCCGTCGACGCTCGCCTACCTCGGCGATGGCGCGATGGTGATCACGATCGACCGCGGCGACTACTTCCAGACCGGCCTCGTGATCGCGAAGGGCGGCATCGACGCTCTGCGCTCGGGAGGCCTCTCGGCGTTCCGCTCGGCCGTGGCGGGGGCCGCCCCGTTCCTGCGCGAGCCGCTGGAGACGATCACCGACTGGGAGCCGCTGAAGCTGCTGAGCGTCCAGATCGACCGGCTGCCGCGCTGGTACCGGCACGGCTTCCTCGCCATCGGGGACGCTGCGCACGCGATGTCCCCTGCCTTCGGCGTCGGCGTCAACTACGCCGTCCAGGACGCCGTCGCCACTGCAAACGCGCTCGCCGCACCGCTGCGCGACGGCCCCGTCGACCTCCGCCTCCTCGACGCCGTGCAGCGCCGCCGCCTCCCGCCGGTCGAGTGGATGCAGCGCATCCAGCTCGCCGCCCATCGTGGCATCTCCCGCCCCGGCGCCGGCCCGCTGCTGTCGCGCTCGCCGTCGCCCGCGCTGCGGCTGGCCATCGGCGCGGCCACCCCCGTCGCGCAGCGGCTCACCGCGCGCCTGATCGGGCGCGGCCTCCGTCCCGAGTCGGTCGCGCCCTCCCTGCGCTGAGCGCCGGGCTACGAGAACAGCATGAGCACGATGCCGATCAGCGGCAGGATGCCCTGGATGAGCGCCGGGCGCAGATACCCGCGACCCGTGGTCACGAGCACGACGGACGCCGCGAGCATGCTCCCCATCGTGAAGTAGATGAGCGCCAGCCCCGCCGCGTGCGCCCCCACCCCGAACAGGATCAGCCCGATGATCGCGCCGATCGCGAGGAAGAGGTTGTAGAACCCCTGGTTGTATGCCATCGGCCGCGTGGTGTTCGCCGCCGCCTGATCCGCGACCCCGAACCGCTTCCACACAGCGGGCCGCACCCACCCGACGCTCTCCATGAAGAAGATCCCGACGTGGAGCGCAGCAGCCAGCGTGACGACGACGGTCGCGAGCACGATCATGCGGTCAGCCTAACGGCAGCGAGGCGCATCACGCCCGAACGTCGACCACCGTCCGCCCACGCAGCCTCCCGGCCAGGATGTCCTCCGCCGCCGGGATGGCCTCCGCGAGCGGGACGAACCGCGTCATCGCGGCGAGCGCCTCCTCGTCCAGGTCGGTCGCCAGCCGCCGCCAGGCCGTCTCGCGGAGCGCGGCCGGCGCCTCCACGGAGTTGATCCCGACCAGCGTGACCGCCCGCAGGATGAACGGCATCACGGTCGCCGGAAGGTCGGGGCCCTGCGCGAGCCCGCACGCCGCGACCGTCCCGCCGTACCGGGTCTGCGCGAGCACGTTCGCGAGCGTGTGGCTGCCGACCGAGTCCACGGCTCCCGCCCACTTCTGGCTCTGCAGCGGCCGCCCTTCCAGGGACAGCTCGGCCCGGTCGACGATCGCCGTCGCCCCGAGATCGGTGAGGTAGCCTTCGAGCTCCTCCGGGCGCCCGGTGGAGGCCGTAACCGGATAACCGAGTTTCGCCAGCAAGGCGATGGCGACCGACCCGACCCCGCCCGCCGCTCCCGTGACCAGGACGCTCGATCCGGCTGCATGCACGGCCTCCGGCTCGACCCCGTTGCGCTCCAGCGCGAGTACGGCCAGCATCGCCGTGAACCCCGCGGTCCCGATCGCCGCGGCCTGCTCGGAGCTCAGCGCGTCCGGCACCCGGACCAGCGCGTCCCCCCGCACCCGCGCTCGCTCGGCCAGGCCGCCGTGATGACTCTCCCCGATCCCGTCGCCGTTGAGCACGACCCGGTCGCCCGGCCGCCAGCGCGGATCGTCGGAGGCCTCCACGACGCCCACCAGGTCGATGCCAGGGATGAGCGGCGACACCCGCGCGACCCCCGGCTTCCCGGCGATGGCGAGCCCGTCCTTGAAGTTGAGGTCGGAGAACTCGACGGCGACCGTCACATCCCCGGGCATGAGGAAGGCGTCGGTCAGCCGCCGCACCTCGGCGGTGTGCGCTAGGATGCGCGACCCCTCCTTCTCCTGTTCGATGACGATGGCACGGAAGTCGTTCATTCTTGTCCTTCGGTCGTGGCGACGGGTGGGCGATTCGCGGCTCAGTTCAGCGTCGGGACATCCGCCGGCAGTTCCCCACCCGCGTACAGCTCACCCGCCGTCCGCTGCACGGCGGCGAGCGCCACGCGCTGCGGCCACGGCCCGTACGAGACCCGCGCGACCCCCAGCTCGTGGAGCCGCGCCGGCGGCAGCGAGCCGGGCACCGCGATCACGCTCAGCTTCCGCGCCCCGAGCCCGGCGACGAGCTGCGTCACCGTCTCCTCGTCGAGGCGGCCCGGCACGAAGACGCAGGTCGCACCCTCGTCCAGGAACGCCCGACCGCGCCGGATCGCCTCCTCGGTCTTCTCCGCCGCCGTCGGGTACACGTTCCTGATCCACACGTCCGTGCGCGCGTTGAGCGCGAACGGCACGCCCTCGGCGTCGGCCGCCGCGACGGCCGCCCGCACGTGAGCGACGGCCTCCTCGAACGGGCGCACCTGATCCTCCAGGTTGGCCCCGACCGCGCCGACGCCGATCGCCCGGCGGATCGTCTCGCCCGGGTCGCCGTACCCGGCTTCGAGGTCGGCGCTCACCGGGAGGTCGGTGGTCGCGACGATGCGGCCGACCATGTCCAGCATCAGGTCGAGCGGGATGTTCTCGCCGTCCTCGTACCCGAGTGTCGCCGCGATCGAGTGGCTGGCCGTCGCGAGGGCGCGGGTCTCCGGGAGGGCCGCGATGGCTTTCGCACTGATCGCGTCCCACACATTGACGACCTGCAGCAGTTCGGGGGCGTCGTGGAGGCGGCGCAGCTCGGCGCCGCGTTCCGTGATGGTGGTCATGACGCCACCCTACGACCCGCGCCCGGCGCGCTCTAGGATGAGCGCATGGCGGGTGCCGCTGAGCCGGAGGGGCCGCCGCGAGCGGAGCCCGCGGTGGGCGGGCGAGGGCCGATCGAGCATCCGGCCGCCCTCTCGACCGCTGGCGCGCCCGGTCCGGTCAAGACCCTCTCGGCCACCGGGAGGCGCGTGTCCGTCAACGCCGTCGTCGACAACCTCTTCTTCGTGTTCGGCGGCGTCGCGGCCGTCTGGCTGGCGTTTCTCATCTTCACCGAGAGCTTCTCGTGGGGCTGGTTCCTGCTCCTCTTCTTCGTCGTCTTCTGGATCGTCCTCGCCTACCTGGTGCTTCCGCGCCTGCACCGCATCCTCACCCAGATCTACGTGCCGGACTACTTCATCGGCCGTGCCCGCACCAGCGACGGTCTCCTCGGCGACCCGATCAACCTGGCGCTGCTGGGGTCGGAGGCGCAGCTCGACGAGGCGATGACCCAGGCCGGGTGGACGCGCGCCGACGACGTGACCGCCGCCTCCAGCCGCCGCATCATCACCTCCACAGTGCTGCGGCGCAGCTACGACGAGGCGCCGGTGAGCCCGCTCTTCCTGTTCGGGCACCAGCAGGACGTCGCGTATCAGCAGGAGGTCAAGGGCAATCCGGCCAAGCGCCACCACGTCCGGTTCTGGCGGTGCCCGGAGGGCTGGCTCCTGCCGGGCGGCCACCGCGTCGACTGGCTGGCGGCCGGGACTTTCGACCGCTCGGTGGGCTTCTCGTTGTTCACACTCCAGATCACGCACAAGATCGACGCGAACACGGACATCGAACGCGACCACATCGTCTCCACGCTGACGAGCGCCGACGTCGGCGCGGGGGTCGCGGTGATCCGCGACTTCTCGTCCGGCTATCACGCACGCAACGGCGGCGGCGATGCGATCGAGACCGACGGCGACCTCCCTGTCGTCGACCTGTCGGAAGTGCTGGTGGAGCCCCGCGCCGTCGCGGTCGCCGCGGACGCGGATCAGCGAAGGCTCGCCCGCGTGGAACACCGCCCGGTGCCGACGACACTCGGCTTCCTTCTCATGGTGCTGCGTGTGCTGGCGGGCGTGCTGACCGTGGTGCTCACCGTGCTGGCCTGGCCGCTGTTCATCCGGTCGGAGCTCGTGTCCGCGACCGGCAAAGCACTCACCGCCGCGGAACAGCAGAGCGCCGACTTGGTCTTCGGGATCGCGATGGGCCTGTTCGCGGCGGGCCTGGTGTTCTACTTCGCGATCGCCCTGCTCGTCTTCACGGGGAGCAACTGGGCGCGGATCGTCGCCATGTCGTACAGCGCGCTGCTGATCATCCTGGCCGCGATCGACTTCTTCAACGGCGGCGAGCAGGTCACCCTCCGCACCAACATCCTCGGCCTCCCGCTCGACATCCTGGTGGTGCTCGCGCTGTCGTCCCAGCGCTCACGGCTGTGGGCCCGACGCCCCCGGTTGCGCGAGCGACGCGGAGGGCCCTCCGCCGCGATCGCCACGGAATCGGCCACGGCAGCCCAGCAGCCCGCCACCCAGTAGGGCCCCAACCTCACCTTCACATCAGCTTCTTCCCCTCCGCCCCTCCCGCCTTCAGCGCCGACTCCTCGGCGTCCAGGAAAGCGAGCACCGACCGCACCGCCGGCTCCTGGTATCGCCCTTCGGCCCGTGCTTCGAGGACCGCCTGCCGTTCCGCCACGATCATCGACCGCCGCAGCTTCCGGTACTCCAGCGGAGCAGGGACCTCCGCGTCCGGAACGGGGTTCTCGAGCGCTTCGGAGAGGAACACCGCGTTGACGCGCAGCCGTTCGATCACCCGTTCGTCTTCTTGCCCAGTCACCCGCGACTCCAGGTGCTCCAGCCCGGCCGCCTGCGCCTCGGCGAGCAGCCGCTCCATCTCGCCCGCCTCCTGAGCGAAGTCCGGGGGCGGCAGCTTCAGCCTCCGGATGACCCACGGCAGCGCGAGCCCCTCCAGCAGGGTCGCCACGACAACGACGAACGCCAGGAACTGCAGGAACTCGCGGTGCGGCGTCGACTCCGGCAGCAGGAACACCGCCGCGAGCGTCACCACCCCGCGGATCCCGGCGAACGACACTGCGATGCCGGTCGGCCATGTCCAGCCGCGCTCCCGGAGGCGTTGCGGCCCGTATCGGTACAGCGCGGTCGTGCCGACCATCCAGAGGAACCGCGCCAGAAACAGCGCCAGCAGCACGGCGATGCAGATCCACACCGTCTCGGGAACCGTGATGCCCGAACGGAACGCCGAGTTCAGGATGCTCGACAGCTCCAGCCCGATGAAGAGGAAGACCGCGTTCTCGAGCAGGAACTCGATCGTCCGCCAGTTGATCGTCTCCGCGATCCGGGCCTCCGCGGTCTGGATGGTGGGCGAGCGGTAGCCGAGGTACAGGCCGGCCACGACGACCGACAGGATGCCCGACCCGTGCAGGAACTGCGACGGGATGAACGCCAGGTACGGCGTGATCAGCCCGATGGAGGTGTCCAGCACGGGTGAGCGGAGCTGCTTGCGGATGAGCGAGAGCACCCACCCCACGAGGAGGCCCATCCCGACCCCGACCACGACCGCGATCACGAAGTCTCCGGCGATGGCCCACGGGTTCACGATGCTGACGATCGCGGCGATGCTCGCGTTCAGCGCCACCAGCGCGGTCGCGTCGTTGAGCAGGCTCTCGCCCTCCAGCACGGTGACGAGTCGCCGCGGGAGGTGCACCCGGCCGGCGATCGCCGTCACCGCCACCGTGTCCGTCGGCGCCACCACAGCCCCGAACGCGAAGGCCGCTGCGACCGTGATCGCCGGCACCACCAGCCACGTCGTGAAGCCGACCACGACCACCGTGAACACCACGAGCCCGACCGAGAGCAGGAGGATGCCGTCGCGCCTGGCGCGCACGTCGACGATCGACGTCTGGATGGCCGCCGCGAACAGCAACGGAGGAAGCAGCCCGTAGAGCACCACCTCCGGCTCCAGCGCCACTTGCGGCACCCCGGGGATGAAGGACGCGATCGCGCCCACGACCACCAGCACGACGGGCGCCGACCAGTTGACGCGCCGCGAGAGGCCAGTGACCGTGACCGTGACGACGACGAAGGACACGATCCAGACGATGGTGATGACCGGATCCATGAGGTTCATCTTGGCCGCAACGCGAAACGGCCAGCAATGGTTCCCACGAATCGGTGGAGAACTCGCCGAACCCGGAGTCTGTGGAGGACTACCCTCGCGTCACGCAGCGTGCGCGGCGCACCCCACCACGTCGCACTCCTCGCACACCACCAGCTGCTCCCGGCACGACGGATCGCTGCAGTTCCGCATCCGGTCAGTCGCCGTCCCGCACCCCGCGCAGCGCCCGACCACGGCGGCGTGGTCGGAGAACCGCACCGACCTGCGCCCGTCGAAGACGTACAGCGACCCCTCCCAGAGCCCGTCGTCCCCGAAGCGCTCGCCGTAGCGGACCACGCCGCCGTCGAGCTGGTAGACCTCGCCGAACCCGCGCGAGCGCATCAGCCCCGACAGCACCTCGCAGCGGATGCCGCCGGTGCAGTACGTCACGACCGGCTTGTCTTTGAGGTGGTCGTACCGCCCGCTCTCGAGCTCGGCGACGAACTCGCGGGTCGTCGCCACCTCGGGCACGACCGCTCCGCGGAACCGGCCGATCTCCGCCTCGAACCGGTTGCGTCCGTCGAAGAAGACCACGTCGTCGCGGGATTCCAGGAGCGCGTGCAGCGAATCCGGATCGAGCCGTGAGCCCCCTCCGACGACGCCCGACGCATCCACACGGAGCTCCGCAGGCGCACCGAACGACACGATCTCCTCGCGCACACGCACCGACAGCCGCGGGAAGTCCAGGCTCCTGCCCGACACGTCCAGCCCCGACCCGTCGCTCCACTTCACGTCGAGGTCGTGGAACGCCGCATACTCCTTGGTCTTGCGCAGGTACCGCTTGAGCGCGCCCAGCTCCCCGCCGAGCGTCCCGTTGATGCCGTCCTTCGACAGCAGGATGCGCCCGCGCAGCCCGAGCGCCTCGCACAGATCGCGCTGCCACAACCTCACGGCGTCCGGGTCCGACAAGGGTGCGAAGGCGTAATAGAGGAGGACTTTCGCGACGGGCACCGGGGGATGCTAGCAGCGGCGACTGCGAGAACAGACAGATTCGTTAGTCATCCGTTCAGCGGAATGGACCAGAGTGGTTGTATGCGAACCATCGTCATCCTGCCCACTTATAACGAGCGGGAGAACATCGGACCCGTGGTCGGCCGGATCCGCGCCTCGGCGCCGGAGGTCGACGTGCTCGTGGTCGACGACGGTTCGCCGGACGGCACGGGCGAGCTCGCGGACGCGCTCGCCGCGACCGACGCCAACGTCAAGGTGCTGCACCGCGCAGGCAAGGAGGGCCTCGGCGCCGCCTACCGGGCCGGGATGGCCTGGGCACTCGACGACGGGTACGACGCGGTGGTCGAGATGGACGCCGACGGCTCGCACCGCCCGGAGGAGCTGCCCTCCCTGCTCGCGGCGCTCCGCCACCTCCCGCAGGGCGATGCGGCGGACGGCGCGGACCTCGTGCTGGGTTCCCGCTGGGTCCCGGGCGGCGGCGTGGTCAACTGGCCCGCGCGCCGACGGTTCCTGTCCAAGGGCGGCAGCACGTACTCCCGCTTCTGGCTGGGCGTCCCGGCGAAGGACGTGACCGGCGGCTACCGCGCCTTCACCGCCGACGCGCTCCGCCGCATCCACTTCGAGAACGTCGAGAGCCAGGGCTACTGCTTCCAGATCGACATGCTGCGCCGCGCATACGACGCCGGCCTCAGCGTCGTGGAGGTGCCGATCACGTTCGTCGAGCGCGAGCACGGTGTCTCCAAGATGAGCGGGGGCATCGTCGCCGAGGCCATGCTGCGCGTGACCGGCTGGGGGATCGTCGGGCTTCCGCGCCGCTTCCGCCGGCGTCCCGTCCCCGCGACCGTGACGGAGACGACGCAGCAGGCGTAGCGTGAGCGCTATGTCGAAAGATCCGCTGGAGCGCTTCGGCGCCGTTCCTCAGTTCACGGTCACGAGCGACGACGTCGCCGACGACCGCCCGCTCGGCCGCGCTCAGTGGGGCGCGGGCGGAGGCGGTGGCGACGTGTCGCCGCAGCTCTCCTGGAGCGGGTTCCCCGCCGGTACGAAGAGCTTCGCCGTCACCATCCACGACCCGGACGCCCCGACCGGCTCCGGCTTCTGGCACTGGGCCGTCTACAACATCCCGGCGTCGGTGACCTCGCTGCCGTCCGGTGCGGGGGCGGAGGGTGGCGCGAGCCTCCCGCAGGGCGCCGCCATGCTCTCCAACGAGCTGCGCTCGAAGAGCTTCACCGGTGCTGGCCCGCCTCCCGGAACCGGCACGCACCACTATCACGTGGTCGTGCACGCCCTCGACGTCGACCGCCTCGACCTCGACCCGGAGTCGACGCCGGCCGTGCTGGGCTTCAACGCGCACTTCCACTCGCTGGGCCGCGCCGTGGTCACCCCGGTCGCGACCGCAGGGGACATCTGACCGCTGCTCAGTGCTTGTTCCCGGTCAGCGCGAGGATGCCGCCGAGCCCGATCATCAGCACTCCGCCGGTCGCGCCGAGCCGTTCGACCCGCTTCGGTGACCGCCCGAACCACGCCCGGGCGGTCCCCGCGGCGAGCGCCCACACGCTGTCGAACGTCAGCGCCAGCAGCAGGAACACCAGCCCGAGCTCGAACAGCTGCGCCGGGATTCCGCCCGCCTGGTAGTCGACGAACTGCGGCAGCACCGCCACGAAGAAGACCAGCGACTTCGGGTTGGTGACCCCGACCAGCATCCCCTCGCCGATGATCCGCCAGCGCGACCGCCGCGGCGGCGTCGCCTCGTGGGTCACCGCGGTGTGCCTGCGGTGCCGGATGGCCTGCACCCCGAGGTACATCAGGTAGGCCGCTCCCGCGAACTTCACGATCGTGAACGCGACCATCGACTGCGCGACGAGCGCCCCGATCCCGAGCGAGACCGCGACGACGAGCGGCAGCATCCCGAGCGCGTTGCCGAGCACGCTCAGGAGGCCGCCCAGCCTGCCGAGGGCCAGCGACCGGCCGATGACGAACAGCACGCTCGGCCCGGGGATCACGATGAGCGCGATCGACGCGAGCGCGAAGGCGAGCAGGGAGGGCGGCGGGACCATAGCAGGAGCGTAGGCGAGGTAGGTTCGTTACGTGAAGCTCCACAACGTTCGTGTGCACAGAAGCGACGAGAACCTCGCCCGTCAGGATCAGCTCGCCTGGAAGATCGCGGAGGTCGCCGCCGACCCGGTGGAGGTCGACTCCGAGGTCGCCGATATGGTGATCAACCGCGTCATCGACAACGCCGCCGTCGCCGCGGCCTCCCTCACCCGCCGGCCCGTCGTGTCGGCCCGCTCGCAGGCGCTGGCCCACCCGCTGCCCGCCGCGCAGCTGGAGGAGCTGGCCGCCTCCACCGAGCACCCGCAGGACGGCGCGACCGTGTTCGGCGAGCCGCAGCGGACCCGCGTCAGCCCGGAGTGGGCCGCCTGGGCGAACGGCGTCGCCGTGCGCGAGCTCGACTACCACGACACCTTCCTTGCCGCGGAGTATTCGCATCCCGGCGACAACATCCCGCCGATCACCGCCGTCGCCCAGCACGCCGCCCGCGCCTACGGGCTGACCGGCCGCGACCTGGTGCGCGGCATCGCGACCGGCTACGAGATCCAGATCGACCTCGCGAAGGCGATCAGCCTGCACGCCCACAAGATCGACCACGTGGCCCACCTCGGCCCGAGCGCCGCGGCCGGCATCGGGACGCTGCTGCACCTGCCGCCGGAGACGATCTTCCAGGCCATCGGCCAGGCCCTCCACACCACCACCGCCACCCGCCAGTCGCGCAAGGGCGAGATCTCGAGCTGGAAGGCGCACGCGCCCGCGTTCGCCGGAAAGATGGCCGTCGAGGCGATCGACCGGGCGCTGCGCGGCGAGACCAGCCCGACCCCGATCTACGAGGGCGAGGACGGCGTGATCGCCTGGCTGCTGGACGGCCCGAGCGCGTCCTACGACGTGCCGCTGCCGGAGGCCGGCGAGGGCAAGCGCGCGATCCTCGACTCGTACACCAAGGAGCACTCCGCCGAGTATCAGGCGCAGGCGTGGATCGACCTCGCCCGCAAGCTCCACAAGGAGCACCCGGAGGCCGCCGACCCCGAGCGAGTGGAGAGCATCGTCATCCACACCTCGCACCACACGCACTACGTGATCGGCTCCGGCGCGAACGACCCGCAGAAGTACGACCCCGCCGCGTCCCGCGAGACGCTGGACCACAGCATCCCGTACATCTTCACCGTCGCGCTGCAGGACGGCGGCTGGCACCACGTGGAGTCCTACCTCCCGACCCGTGCCGCCCGCCCCGACACCGTCGCGCTGTGGGGCAAGGTCACCACCACCGAGGACCCGGAGTGGACCCGCCGCTACCACTCGATCGACCCGGCCGAGAAGGCGTTCGGCGGCCGCGTCGTCATCACGCTCGCCGACGGCCGCGTGATCGAGGACCAGATCGCCGTCGCCGACGCCCACCCGCTCGGCGCCCGGCCGTTCGCCCGCGCCGACTACGTCGCCAAGTTCCGCTCGCTCGCGGCGGAGGTGCTGGAGGAGGCCGAGATCGAGCGCTTCCTCGCCCTCGCCGAGCGCCTGCCCGAGCTGTCCGCCGCCGAGCTCGGCGGCCTCACCATCACCGCGCGCCCCGGCCTGCTGGCCGGCTTTCCCGCGCCGAGAGGACTGTTCTGATGCTGTACTCCTCCCTTCCCGCGCACGAGAAGCGCGCGGCGTTCCGGGCGCGGCTGGCGTCCGGCGAGCTCGTCAGGATGCCTGGCGCTTTCAACCCGCTGAGCGCGCGCCTCATCGAGCGCAAGGGCTTCGAGGGCGTCTACATCTCCGGCGCCGTGCTGTCCGCCGACCTCGGCCTCCCGGACATCGGGCTCACCACCCTCACTGAGGTGGCCGGCCGCGCGGCCCAGATCGCGCGGATGACCGACCTCCCGACCCTGGTCGACGCCGACACCGGCTTCGGCGAGCCGATGAACGTCGCACGCACCGTGCAGACGCTGGAGGACGCCGGAGTCGCCGGTCTCCACATCGAGGACCAGGTGAACCCGAAGCGCTGCGGCCACCTCGACGGCAAGCAGGTCGTGGACGAGGACACCGCGCTCAAGCGCATCCGCGCCGCCGCCGACGCCCGCCGCGACCCGAACCTGCTGATCATGGCGCGCACCGACATCCGCGCCGTCGATGGGCTGGAGGCCGCGATCGACCGCGCCAAAGCTCTGGTCGACGCGGGCGCCGACGCGATCTTCCCGGAGGCGATGGCCGACCTGTCCGAGTTCGCGGCGGTGCGTGCCGCCGTGGACGTGCCGATCCTGGCCAACATGACCGAGTTCGGCAAGAGCGACCTCTTCACCGTCGACCAGCTCCGCGACATCGGCGTCAACATCGTCATCTGGCCGGTCTCCCTGCTCCGCCTGGCGATGGGGGCCGCCGAGCGCGGCCTCGACCAGCTCCTGGCGGAGGGCACCCTGGAGCCGCTGCTCGGATCGATGCAGCATCGCGCCGAGCTGTACGACCTGATTGACTACGAGGGCTACAACGCGTTCGACACCTCGGTGTACAACTTCGAGGTGCGCCGCTGAGCACTGCTCACACCCGCGTCCAGCACGAGTCACGACCACAGCAGCGAAGGAGCAGCACAATGACCGACCCCGAGATCCACAAGGGCCTGGCCGGCGTCGTCGTGGACACGACGACCATCTCGTCCGTGAACCCGCAGACCAACTCGCTGCTGTACCGCGGCTACCCCGTGCAGGAGCTGGCCGCGAACTGCTCCTTCGAGGAGGTCGCCTGGCTCCTGTGGAACGGCGAGCTGCCGACGCCGGAGGAGCTGGCCGGGTTCGTGAAGCTGGAGCGCAGCCTCCGCAGCATGGACGACCGCACCCGCCGCGTGCTCGACGACATCCCCGTGTCGGCGCACCCGATGGACGCCCTGCGCACTGCCGTCAGCCAGCTCGGCGGCATGGACCCGACGCTGGAGCAGCCGGACGGCATCCTCGACCCGGAGCTCAACCACAGCCGCGCCGTCTACCTCTTCGCTCAGCTCCCGACGATCGTCGCGTACATCCAGCGCCGCCGTCGCGGGCTCGACCCGGTGGAGACGCGCGATGACCTCGACTACGCCGAGAACTTCCTCTGGCTGACCTTCGGCGAAGTGCCGGACGACGTCGTCGTGAACGCGTTCCGCGTCTCGCTGGTGCTCTACGCGGAGCACTCCTTCAACGCCTCGACGTTCACCGCGCGCGTCATCGCGTCCACTCTGTCCGACGTCTACTCGGCCGTCACCGGCGCCATCGGTGCGCTCAAGGGCCCGCTGCACGGCGGCGCGAACGAGGCCGTCATGCACACCTTCGACGAGATCGGCAGCGCTGACAAGGCCGAAGCCTGGCTGGATGACGCCCTCGCCGAGAAGCGCAAGATCATGGGCTTCGGCCACCGCGTCTACAAGAACGGCGACTCGCGCGTCCCGACCATGCGGGCCTCCCTGGAGACGCTGGTCGAGCACTACGACCGCCAGGACATGCTCGACCTCTACGACGCGCTCGAGAAGGCGATGGGCGACCGCAAGAACATCAAGCCGAACCTCGACTACCCGTCCGGCCCGGCCTACAACCTGATGGGCTTCGACACCGAGACCTTCACCCCGCTGTTCGCCGCAGCCCGCGTCACCGGCTGGACCGCGCACATCTTCGAGCAGTACGCCGCCAACTCCCTCATCCGCCCCCTCTCCCTCTACACCGGCCCCACCGAACGCCACCTCCCGTAGCCCGGCCTCCGGCCACCCGCAAACAACGGAGGAGACCCGCCCCATCCCGGGCCGGATCTCCTCCGTTGACTGCTTATTCGGGGTCAGCCCACCCCGATCTCCTCCGTTGTCAACGCCACAGCAGCAGCGCATCCCCCTGCCCGCCGCCACCGCACAGCGCCACAGCCGCCCGCCCGGACCCCCGCCTGGCCAGCTCATGCGCCGCATGCCCGGCCAGCCGAGCCCCCGACGCCCCGATGGGATGCCCCAGCGCGATCGCCCCGCCGTGGATGTTGACCTTCTCCGCATCGAGGTCCAGGTCGGCCGTCGACTGCAGCGCCACCGCAGCGAACGCCTCGTTGATCTCCACCAGGTCCAGCTCGTCCACGCTCCACCCGGCCCGCTTCAGTGCGGCATTGATGGCGTTCGACGGCTGCGAGTGCAGCGAGTTGTCCGGCCCCGCGACCTGCCCGCTGGCCCCGACGACGGCGAGCCACTCCAGACCGAGCCGCTCGGCGTTCTCCCGTGACGTGAGGATGAGCGCCGCCGCGCCGTCGCTCAGCGGCGACGAGTTGCCCGCGGTGAGCGTCCCGCCCTCCGCGAAGCTCGGCCGCAGCTTGGCCAGCACCTCCACCGTCGAGTCCGGCCGCACGCCCTCATCCACCGCGACCACGATCGGGTCGCCCTTGCGCTGCGGGATGCTGACCGGCGCGATCTCCTCCGCGAAGACCCCGGAGGCCGCCGCAGCGCCCGCGCGCTGGTGGGACGACGCCGCGAACGCGTCCTGCGCCTCCCGCGTGAGGCCGAGTTTCTCCGTGTAGCTCTCGGTCGAGGCGCCCATCGAGATCTTGTCGAATGCGTCGGTCAGCCCGTCGTAGGCGGCCGTGTCCAGCGCTTCGAGCGAGCCGTAGGTCCAGCCCTTCCGCGAGCCGGGCAGGATGTGCGGGGCGTTCGTCATGGACTCCTGGCCGCCCGCTGCGACCACGGTCGCCTCGCCGGCGCGGATGAGCCGTGCGGCGTCGATCACGGCGGCAAGCCCGGACAGGCACACCTTGTTGATGGTCGTCGCGGGGACGTCCCAGCCGATCCCGGCGGCGATGGCCGTCTGCCTGGCCGGATTCTGACCTGCGCCGGCCTGGAGCACCTGCCCGAAGATCACGGTGTCGATGTCGGACGCCTGGAGCCCGGACTCCTCGATCGCCTTCCGCAGCGCGACGGTGCCGAGCTGCACGGCGGTCTGGCTCGCGAGCACGCCGGTCACCTTGCCGAGCGGCGTGCGCGCGGCGGACAGGATGACGACATCGTTCGGGCGGGGTTCGGGGATGCTGCTGGTCATTGCGGGGCGACTCCTTCGTCGGCTGATTCTCTCCACCCATTGTCATCCACAGGTGGAGGCCGCTGGCCAGTTCTCCACAGATTGAGACGATCGGCCACGAACGGCCCCGTCCGGTTCCTAGCGTGGACGCATGTCCGAGTCGGAAGAAGCAGAGGAGTCCCTTGCCCATGTACCGAATCACGACCGTCCACGGGAGCGGATGCGCCGGCTCGGCGTCGGCTCGCTCACCGACGACGAAGTCCTCGCCCTCGTCCTCGGCTCCGGTCAGGTGGGGCGGAGTGTCCTGTCCCTGGCGCGCGCCATCCTGGCCCGCTGCGGCGGGTTCCCCGGGCTCGCGACGATGGACTTCGCCCGGCTGGAGACCCTGCCGGGCGTCGGCCCAGCGACTGCAGGCCGGCTCGTCGCCATCATCGAGATCTGGCGCAGAGCCGGGCGATCATCCGCATGGACGCGGCTGGTCGACCACGACGCCATCGCGGAGGTGGTCCGACCCGAGCTGCTGCACCGCGACAGCGAGCGGTTCGTCGTGGTCGTCGCCGATCGCGCGGCCCGGCCTCTGGAGCTCGTGCTCGTTCGCGACGGCGGCGTCGACGAGCGGTCCATCCAGCCGGCCGATATCCTCCAGGCCGTGCTCACCCGCGGCGGGCGGTCGTTCGCCGTCGCGCACAATCATCCGGCGGGATCGCTCGACCCGTCCGTGGCCGACACCGTCCTCACCCGCAGGCTCGATCAGGCGGCGGCCACCATCGGGCTCCGCTTCCTCGGCCACATCCTGGTGGCCGGCGAGCAGTGGACTGCGCTCTCGCCTACGGGGTCAGTCGCGTCGGTCCGCGGAAGAGATAGGTCGTCTCGCGCAGGTTGGCGAGATGCAGCATCAGCATGAGCACGCGCGCCAGCCCCATCCCGAATCCGCCGTGCGGCGGGATGCCGTAGCGGAAGGTCGCGAGCACGTCCTCCAGCTCCTCCACCGAGAGACCCTTGTCGACGGCCTGCTCCTCGAGGATCTCGACGCGGTGCTCGCGCTGGGCGCCTGTCGAGATCTCGACGCCGTTGAAGATCAGGTCGTAGCTCTTGGTGATCGACGGGTCCTCGGCGTGACGCATGTGGTAGTACGGCCGGATGCTCGACGCGTAGTCCGTCAGGAACACGAACTCGTGCCCGTGGGTCTCCTTCACGTACGCCGAGATGCGACGCTCGCCCTCGGGGTCCATGTCGTCGTCTGCGCGCGGCACCTCGTAGCCCTGCTCGGCGACGATGCGCTTGGCCTCGGCCAGCGGGATGCGCGGGAACGGAGTCGTCGGAACGGTGACCTCGACGCCGAACAGCGCCTCGATCTCCGCGCCGTGCTTCTCCTTGACCGCCGTGAAACCGGTGACCAGGAGGTCCTCGTGCACCTTCATGACGTCCTCGTGGCTGTCGATCCAGCTCAGCTCGGTGTCGACGCTCGTGAACTCGGTCGCGTGCCGGCTGGTGAAGCTGGGGTCGGCACGGAACGCCGGGCCGATCTCGAACACGCGTCCGAAGCCGGCGGCCTGCGCCATCTGCTTGAAGATCTGGGGGCTCTGGGCGAGGTACGCGGTCGTCTCGAAATAGGGCACCTCGAAGAGCTCCGCACGCGACTCGGACGCCGACGCCATGAGCTTCGGGGTGTGGATCTCGATGAAGCCGTTGTCCACCCAGTACTGCCGCATCGCGTGCTCGAGCGTGGTCTGCACGCGGAAGATCAGGTTGTGCTTCGGCTCGCGGAGGTCGAGGAAGCGCCAGTCCATGCGCTTGTCGATGCCGCTGTCCGCGGCGATCGGCGTCTCGGGGATGGCGGCCGTCTCGACTTCGAGGGTGTTCAGCTTGATCTCGATGCCGCCGAGCTTGACCCGCTCGTCGTGCTTGAGCTCGCCGGTGGCACGCACGAACGACCCCTGCGACAGACCGGAGATGGTCGTCGCGGGCTCGTCGGCGACCACGGCGCCGTCTTCGTCGACGGTGCGCGGATTGACGAGCTGAACAGCGCCCGACTCGTCGCGCAGCACGACGAACTGCACCTTCTTCTGGTCGCGGACGGTCTCGACCCATCCGGCGACGCTCACGGGGCCGTCGGGCAGAGCGGCGAGGTCTTTGATCAAAGCGCGTGCGGTCACGAGCGACAAGCCTACCGCTCGCCATTACCGCCCGAGAGGGGAGGCCGGGTGGCCAGCGCTCCCACGCTCAGTGAATTCAAGGCAAGCCGCTCCGTAGACTGGTGCGGTGGTAGCAAGCCAGGTACATCTCGTCCGTCACGGAGAGGTGTTCAATCCCGACGGCATCCTGTACGGCAGGCTGCCGGGCTTCGGGCTGTCCAAGCTCGGCCATCGGATGGCCCAGGCCGCCGCCGACGACCTGGCCGCCCGCTCCCGGCCGGTGTCCCTGCTGCGCATGTCGCCGCTGCAGCGCACCCGCGAGTCGATGGCGCCGATCGCGGCGGCCTTCGGCCTGGAGCCCGAGGTGGACGAGCGGATCATCGAGCCCACCAACCACTTCGAGGGCACCAACATGCGCCGTGCCCTGAAGAACCCGGCCAACTGGCCCTTCATCGTCTACCCGCCGCGGCCGAGCTGGGGCGAGGCGTACACCCGCATCGAGAAGCGGATGCAGGAGGCCGTCGACGACGCGTTCGACTCCGTCGAGTCCGGCGATGTCGTCCTCGTCAGCCACCAGCTCCCGATCTGGGTCATGCACCTCTCGGCAGCGGGGGAGCGGTTCCCGCACGACCCGCGCAAGCGGCGCTGCGCGCTCTCCAGCATCACCACCTTCGAGCGGACCACCGAACCGGCCCCTGCACCCCAGCCGCGTCCCGGCGAGGCACAGGTCCCGGCCGACCCGGACGCCCCGCCCGTCATCCGGGTGGTGGAGGTCGGCTACGTCGAGCCCGCCGGCAGCCTGATCGGCGCAGCGACCGATGTGGGGGCCGTGTGACCTCCGTCCGACTCTCCGCTCGACGCCGCCTGGCGCTCCTCCTTCCCGCGGCCGCCGCGGCCACGGCGCTCCTGCTCTCCGGGTGCACGTCCAACGACGCCCTCGCCAACCAGTACCGCTCCGGCAACGGCCAGAACTACATCGCAGGCGACGGCAGCGTGAGCGAGTACGCGGCAGCGAACCGCGGCGCCCCCGTCGCCTTCTCCGGCACGCTCGCCGACGGCACCGCGGTGTCCTCGAAGGACTACGCCGGCAAGGTCCTCGTCGTGAACTTCTGGTACGCGGGCTGCCCGCCCTGCCGGGTGGAGGCTCCCGACCTCGAGTCGCTGTCGCAGAAGTACGCGTCGCAGGGCGTCAGCTTCCTTGGCGTCAACCTCTACGACTCCGCGAGCACCGCGGCCAGCTTCGAACAGGACAAGGGCGTGACCTACCCCTCCGTCCTCGACCGCGACACCGGGTCCGTCCTGCTCGCCTTCAGCAAGACCGTCCCGCCCAAGGCCACACCGACCACGATCGTGATCGACAAGCAGGGCCGTGTGGCCGCCCGTATCCTCGGCGCCATCCCGGACAAGAGCATCCTCGACTCGCTCATCTCCGACGCCGTGGCCGGGAAGTGACCGTGAACGTCGGTCAGATCGTCTTCAGCGGCCAGCTCCTGCTCGCACTCCCCATCGCGCTCCTCGCGGGACTGGTCTCGTTCGCCTCCCCGTGCGTGCTCCCGCTCGTGCCCGGCTATCTCGCCTACGTCGGCGGGATGAGCCACCCGGGCGGCAAGCGCGATCGCAGCCGGGTCCTGACCGGGGTCGCCCTGTTCGTCCTCGGCTTCGCCGTCGTCTTCATCGCCTACGGAGCCGCGTTCGGCGCGCTCGGCCTGTGGCTGGTCCGCTGGCAGGAGGTGGTCATCCGGGTGCTCGGCGTGCTCGTCATCCTGATGGGCCTGGTCTTCATCGGCCAGTTCTCCTTCCTGCAGCGCACGATCAAGCCGACCTGGCGTCCGGCGACCGGTCTGATCGGGGCGCCGCTGCTCGGCGTCGTGTTCGGGCTGGGCTGGACGCCGTGCATCGGCCCGACGCTCGCGGCGATCAGCGCGCTGAGCGTCGGCAGCGGGTCCCCGTGGCGCGGAGCCCTGCTCGGACTCTTCTACTGCATCGGCCTCGGCATCCCGTTCCTGCTGGTCGCCCTCGGCTTCGACTGGGTCGCCGGCTCGGTGGCCTTCCTCAAGCGGCACATCCGGGTCATCAACATCATCGGCGGCGCGTTGCTCGTCGTCATCGGCGTGATGATGGCCACCGGTCTCTGGACCGCCTTGATGTCGCAGTTCCTGGGGGTGATCTCCGGCTTTGTCCCGGCCATCTGACCACATCGACGTCGCGCCTCCGCGCGAGGACCCGAACGTCGTCCAGCCCAAGCTCGGCCCGCTCGGCTGGCTTCGCTGGGCCTGGCGCCAGCTCACGAGCATGCGCACGGCGCTTTTCCTGCTGCTCCTGCTCGCGATCGCGGCCGTCCCCGGCTCGCTGTTCCCGCAGCGCGGCGCCGACCCGAACGGCGTCACCAAGTACTTCAGCGACAACCCGCAGCTCGCGCCGGTGCTCGACAAGTTCCAGCTCTTCGACGTCTACACGTCGTTCTGGTTCTCGGCCATCTACCTGCTGCTGTTCGCCTCGCTGATCGGCTGCATCATCCCGCGCACGGCGCACCACTTCCGCGCCCTCCGTGCCAGGCCGCCGCGCACGCCCGTCCGGCTCACCCGGATGTCGGCCTTCCAGGCGCGCATCCTCCCTGCCGAGCTCCGCGCGGACGGCCCCAACCCGATCGAAGCGGCGCGCCAGGTGCTCCGCCGTTCGCGCTACCGGGTCTCCCTCTACCAGGACGCCCGATCGACCTCGGTCTCCGCCGAGCGCGGCTATCTGCGCGAGACCGGCAACCTCGTCTTCCACATCGCCCTGCTCGGCGTGCTGGTCGCCGTCGGCATCGGCGGAGGCTTCGGCTACACCGGCCAGAAGGTCGTCGTGGTCGGCCAGAGCTTCGTCAACAGCCTGCCGTCCTACAACTCGTTCAACCCGGGGAGATTCTTCTCCGACGGGTCGCTCGAGCCGTTCTCCATCCGGGTCAACAGCCTGGATGTCGCGTACGAGACCAAGAACCCGAACGCTAAAGGCACCCCGCTCGACTACACCGCGAAGGTGACCACGACGGGTCCGGGCGACACCTCGAGCGACTCGACGATCAAGGTCAACGAGCCGCTGGCGATCGGCGGCACGAACGTCTACCTGCTCGGCAACGGCTATGCGCCGACGATCACCGTCCGGGATCCGAAGGGCAAGGTGGTGTTCAGCGACTCGGTGCCGTTCATCGCCGAGGACGCGCAGCTCACCTCGCTCGGCTGGGTGAAGGTGCCGGACGGCCTCCGTGAGCAGGTCGGCATGATCGGCTTCTTCTACCCGACGGTCGGCAAGAGCGCGACGGCGGCCGGCGCCCTGACGTCGACGTTCCCCGGGCTGAACGATCCCGTCCTCAGCCTCAACGTCTACGCCGGCGACCTCGGCGTCGACAGCGGCGTCCCGCAATCGGTCTACAGCCTGAACACCGACAAGATGTCCCAGCTCGCCGGCCCCGGCACGAAGACGAAGGCCCTGCAATTGAAGCCGGGGCAGACCGTGGAGCTCCCGAGCGGGCTCGGCACGATCTCGATGGGCGACGTCAAGCGCTACGCGTCACTCGACGTCCACCACGACCCCGCCCAGGGCTGGGTCCTGCTCTTCGCGATCCTCATCCTGGGCGGCCTGCTGACGTCGCTCTTCGTGCCGCGGCGGCGCATCTGGGTCAAGGCCGTCGAGAACCCCGACGGCTCGCTGACCCTGGAGTACGCTGGCCTCGCCCGTGGTGAGGACCCCAACCTCCTTGCGGCTGTGACCGCCGTCGCCGACGAGCACACCGCACTCCTCACCCGAACCCCGACGAATTAGGCTTGCACTCGTGACCGAAACCCTGTCCCAGTTGTCCACGGTCTTCATCTATGTGGCGATGGGGTTCTACGCGGCCGCGTTCATCGCGTTCGCGCTCGACCTCGCCCGCAGAGGAGCCAGAGCCACGGCCGAGGAGGCCGCGGTCGTCCCGAGCGCCGTCGCCCGGCGGGCGGAGGTCGCCCTACCGGTGGGAGCGACGGCCGCGCGGATGTCCGCGTCCGGCGGCGGGGCAGAAGCGCCTCCCGCGACGCCGCCGTCGTCCGCGCTCGGCCGGCTGTCATCCCGGATCAGCACACGACTCGAGGACGACGTGATGAACGGCGCCGCCTCGTCGGCGTCGATCAAGTGGGCGTTCGGTCTCACCATCGTGGGCTGGGGCTTCCACCTGATCGCCGCAGTGCTCCGCGGCATCGCGGCCGACCGCGTGCCGTGGGCCAACATGTGGGAGTTCTCGATGACCGGCACGCTGGTCATCGTCGGCGTCTTCCTGGTCGCGAACCTCAAGTGGGACATCAAGTACCTCGGCACGTTCATCATCGGCCTGGTCCTGGTGCTGCAGGGGATCGCCCTGTTGCGGTACTACGTCCCGGTGGTCCCGCTGCAGCCGGCGCTGCAGTCGTACTGGCTCGTCATCCACATCATCGTCGCCGTGCTGGGCACGGCGTTCTTCGCGCTCGGTTTCGCGCTGTCGGGGCTCCAGCTCCTGCAGTACCGGCGCGAACGCCAAGTCGAGGAGTCGCGGCCCCAGCAGTTCAAGTTCCTCGCCACCCTTCCGAGCGCGGCCGCTCTCGAGAACCTGGCGTACCGGATCAACATCGTCGGCTTCATCGCCTGGACCTTCACGCTGATCGCCGGAGCCATCTGGGCCGAGAAGGCGTGGGGTCGTTACTGGGGCTGGGACACCAAGGAAGTCTGGACGTTCATCATCTGGGTGATCTACGCCGGCTACATCCACGCGCGGGCGACGCGCGGCTGGCGCGGATCGCGTTCGGCGTGGCTCGCGATCATCGGCTTCGCTGCGGTGCTCTTCAACTTCGGCGTCGTCAACGTGTTCTTCCACGGACTGCACGCGTATTCGGGACTCGGTTCCTGAGCCGATCCGGTCCCTCCCGCATGACGCGGTCGCCCTCGAGGCGGCCGCGTTTTCGCGTTCCTGGGGGCGACTTCCGCGGAATCACGCGGATCCGGCCCTGCGACACGCCCGGGATGTACCCGGAATTTGCGACGTCCCGGAGGCCTGCGTAAAGTACTTACTTGTCACCCCAAAGGTGCGGGAGAGCGGAAGAGCTCCCCGGCCTCAAGCGGGACCGAATCCTTAGCCTAGCGGCAAATCTCAACTTGAAAGAGTTGCTTTGTTGCGCTTAGGATTAACACCCCACTCACTGAGCAGGTCTGACCGGTTCGGTTCGTGCAAATCGGATGTATCCCACGATGGATGAACGAGAGCGCGAAACGGCCAACTTGACAAACTGACTGAGAGTGGTAAGGTAGAGAAGTTGCCTCACAGAGAAACCCGAGAGGGTTGAAGGTGAGAGCGTCCGATCCTTGAGAACTCAACAGCGTGCACAATGTCAAATGCCAAAAACCTCGGCATTGACCCGAAGACCTCGGTCTGAAAGTCGATGCATGAGATTCCTTTGGATTAGAAACAGAATGTCAGTAGATATTCGAAACTAGTCAAGACAAACTCGCAGGAGACGAGATATTTCCTCTCCGATCCTGCACTATGTTTCCAGTCGCTTGCGACTTGGAGCAAAACATTTTACGGAGAGTTTGATCCTGGCTCAGGACGAACGCTGGCGGCGTGCTTAACACATGCAAGTCGAACGATGAACCTGGAGCTTGCTCTAGGGGATTAGTGGCGAACGGGTGAGTAACACGTGAGTAACCTGCCCTTGACTCTGGGATAACCTCCGGAAACGGAAGCTAATACCGGATATGACGCACGGAGGCATCTCCTGTGCGTGGAAAGAACTTCGGTCAAGGATGGACTCGCGGCCTATCAGGTAGTTGGTGAGGTAACGGCCCACCAAGCCTACGACGGGTAGCCGGCCTGAGAGGGTGACCGGCCACACTGGGACTGAGACACGGCCCAGACTCCTACGGGAGGCAGCAGTGGGGAATATTGCACAATGGGCGCAAGCCTGATGCAGCAACGCCGCGTGAGGGACGACGGCCTTCGGGTTGTAAACCTCTTTTAGTAGGGAAGAAGCGAAAGTGACGGTACCTGCAGAAAAAGCACCGGCTAACTACGTGCCAGCAGCCGCGGTAATACGTAGGGTGCGAGCGTTGTCCGGAATTATTGGGCGTAAAGAGCTCGTAGGCGGTCTGTCGCGTCTGCTGTGAAATCCCGAGGCTCAACCTCGGGCCTGCAGTGGGTACGGGCAGACTAGAGTGCGGTAGGGGAGAATGGAATTCCTGGTGTAGCGGTGGAATGCGCAGATATCAGGAGGAACACCGATGGCGAAGGCAGTTCTCTGGGCCGTAACTGACGCTGAGGAGCGAAAGCGTGGGGAGCGAACAGGATTAGATACCCTGGTAGTCCACGCCGTAAACGTTGGGCGCTAGATGTGGGGACCATTCCACGGTTTCCGTGTCGCAGCTAACGCATTAAGCGCCCCGCCTGGGGAGTACGGCCGCAAGGCTAAAACTCAAAGGAATTGACGGGGGCCCGCACAAGCGGCGGAGCATGCGGATTAATTCGATGCAACGCGAAGAACCTTACCAAGGCTTGACATATACGAGAACGGGCTAGAAATAGTCAACTCTTTGGACACTCGTAAACAGGTGGTGCATGGTTGTCGTCAGCTCGTGTCGTGAGATGTTGGGTTAAGTCCCGCAACGAGCGCAACCCTCGTTCTATGTTGCCAGCGCGTAATGGCGGGAACTCATAGGAGACTGCCGGGGTCAACTCGGAGGAAGGTGGGGATGACGTCAAATCATCATGCCCCTTATGTCTTGGGCTTCACGCATGCTACAATGGCCGGTACAAAGGGCTGCAATACCGTAAGGTGGAGCGAATCCCAAAAAGCCGGTCTCAGTTCGGATTGAGGTCTGCAACTCGACCTCATGAAGTCGGAGTCGCTAGTAATCGCAGATCAGCAACGCTGCGGTGAATACGTTCCCGGGCCTTGTACACACCGCCCGTCAAGTCATGAAAGTCGGTAACACCCGAAGCCAGTGGCCCAACCCTTGTGGAGGGAGCTGTCGAAGGTGGGATCGGTGATTAGGACTAAGTCGTAACAAGGTAGCCGTACCGGAAGGTGCGGCTGGATCACCTCCTTTCTAAGGAGCATCTGGCACCCTCGGGTGTCCAGGCGCCGGATCTGAGCGAACGTCTCAGCCGGTTAGCTCATGGGTGGAACATTGACATTGGTGCGGAGCCGAACGGCTCGAACTCAGTACATCTCTTGTAGATAGGAAAGGTTCGGACCTGGAAGCCCCGTACATGCACGCTGTTGGGTCCTGAGGGACCGGACCTCATCCGATCGGATGAGAACCGAATCCTCTGGACCTTTTCTGGTCGGCCATAACTAGGCCGGCGGAGAAGGTACCGCCCGTACTTTGAGAACTACACAGTGGACGCGAGCATCTTAGATTCGAACCTTCGGGTTCGGATCACAAAAGATGATCTGATTTATTAGATCATTGGTCAATCTGCGTCAAATTCTGCTTCGGCAGATGAGACGTCGATCGATTCTAAAACTCATGTGATTTCAAATTTCTAAGAGCAAACGGTGGATGCCTTGGCATCTGGAGCCGAAGAAGGACGTAGTAATCTGCGATAAGCCTCGGGGAGCTGATAAACGAGCTTTGATCCGAGGATCTCCGAATGGGGAAACCCCGCTGGGCCCGCAAGGTGACCCAGTGACTCCCGCCTGAATATATAGGGCGGGTAGAGGGAACGTGGGGAAGTGAAACATCTCAGTACCCACAGGAAGAGAAAGCAAAAGCGATTCCGTTAGTAGTGGCGAGCGAAACCGGAAGAGGCTAAACCGATCATGTGTGATAGCCGGCAGGCGTTGCATGGTCGGGGTTGCGGGACTTTTCAGCAGCTTCTGCCGAACTGCAAGCGTTACAAAGGATCATAGGCGAACGGCATTGAAAGGCCGGTCATAGAGGGTGCCAACCCCGTAGCCGAAATGGTCCAATGGCGCGAAGAGTATCCCAAGTAGCACGGGGCCCGAGAAATCCCGTGTGAATCTGTCAGGACCACCTGATAAGCCTAAATACTCCCAGATGACCGATAGCGGACAAGTACCGTGAGGGAAAGGTGAAAAGTACCCCGGGAGGGGAGTGAAATAGTACCTGAAACCGTTTGCTTACAAACCGTTGGAGCCTCCTTGTAGGGGTGACAGCGTGCCTTTTGAAGAATGAGCCTGCGAGTTAGCGATATGTGGCGAGGTTAACCCGTGAGGGGTAGCCGTAGCGAAAGCGAGTCTGAATAGGGCGATTCAGTCGCATGTCCTAGACCCGAAGCGAAGTGATCTATCCATGGCCAGGTTGAAGCGACGGTAAGACGTCGTGGAGGACCGAACCCACTTAGGTTGAAAACTGAGGGGATGAGCTGTGGATAGGGGTGAAAGGCCAATCAAACTTCGTGATAGCTGGTTCTCTCCGAAATGCATTTAGGTGCAGCGTTGCGTGTTTCTTGCCGGAGGTAGAGCTACTGGATGGCCGATGGGCCCCAAAAGGTTACTGACGTCAGCCAAACTCCGAATGCCGGTAAGTGAGAGCGCAGCAGTGAGACGGTGGGGGATAAGCTTCATCGTCGAGAGGGAAACAACCCAGACCACCAACTAAGGTCCCTAAGCGCGTGCTAAGTGGGAAAGGATGTGGAGTTGCACAGACAACCAGGAGGTTGGCTTAGAAGCAGCCACCCTTGAAAGAGTGCGTAATAGCTCACTGGTCAAGTGATTCCGCGCCGACAATGTAACGGGGCTCAAGCACGCCACCGAAGTTGTGGCATTGACATTATTGGTAGGCCTTCGTGGTCCAGCCGTGTTGATGGGTAGGAGAGCGTCGTGTGGCGAGTGAAGCGGCGGTGTAAACCAGCCGTGGACGCCACACGAGTGAGAATGCAGGCATGAGTAGCGAAAGACGGGTGAGAAACCCGTCCTCCGAAAGACCAAGGGTTCCAGGGCCAGGCTAATCCGCCCTGGGTAAGTCGGGACCTAAGGCGAGGCCGACAGGCGTAGTCGATGGACAACGGGTTGATATTCCCGTACCGGCGAAGAACCGCCCAAGCTAATCCAGTGGTGCTAAGAGTCCTAATCCTGGACACTGATCCCTTCGGGGTGACGGTCCGGGCCTAACGCTCGACCCCATGCTGGTGCGGCTAGCGTATTAACAGGTGTGACGCAGGAAGGTAGCCCAGCCGGGCGATGGTTGTCCCGGTGTAAGTGTGTAAGCCGAGAGATAGGCAAATCCGTCTCTCACATAGGCCCAGGCACGATGCGTAGTCTTTATTGACGAAATGGGTGATCCTATGCTGCCGAGAAAAGCATCGACGCGAGGTTCAAGCCGCCCGTACCCCAAACCGACTCAGGTGGTCAGGTAGAGAATACTAAGGAGATCGAGAGAATCGTGGTTAAGGAACTCGGCAAAATGCCCCCGTAACTTCGGGAGAAGGGGGGCCTGAGGCGTGAACGGACTTGCTCCGGGAGCGTTTGAAGGCCGCAGAGACCAGTGGGAAGCGACTGTTTACTAAAAACACAGGTCCGTGCCAAGTCGCAAGACGATGTATACGGACTGACGCCTGCCCGGTGCTGGAAGGTTAAGAGGAAGGGTTAGCTTCGGCGAAGCTCAGAATTTAAGCCCCAGTAAACGGCGGTGGTAACTATAACCATCCTAAGGTAGCGAAATTCCTTGTCGGGTAAGTTCCGACCTGCACGAATGGCGTAACGACTTCCCAGCTGTCTCAACCGCGAACTCGGCGAAATTGCACTACGAGTAAAGATGCTCGTTACGCGCAGCAGGACGGAAAGACCCCGTGACCTTTACTACAGCTTGGTATTGGTGTTCGGAGTGGCTTGTGTAGGATAGGTGGGAGACTTTGAAGCGGACACGCCAGTGTTCGTGGAGTCAATGTTGAAATACCACTCTGGTCACTTTGGATATCTAACTTAGAACCGTAATCCGGTTCAGGGACAGTGCCTGGTGGGTAGTTTAACTGGGGCGGTTGCCTCCCAAAAAGTAACGGAGGCGCCCAAAGGTTCCCTCAACCTGGTTGGCAATCAGGTGTCGAGTGTAAGTGCACAAGGGAGCTTGACTGTGAGACTGACAAGTCGAGCAGGGACGAAAGTCGGGACTAGTGATCCGGCAGTGGCTTGTGGAAGCGCTGTCGCTCAACGGATAAAAGGTACCTCGGGGATAACAGGCTGATCTTGCCCAAGAGTCCATATCGACGGCATGGTTTGGCACCTCGATGTCGGCTCGTCGCATCCTGGGGCTGGAGTAGGTCCCAAGGGTTGGGCTGTTCGCCCATTAAAGCGGTACGCGAGCTGGGTTTAGAACGTCGTGAGACAGTTCGGTCCCTATCCGCTGCGCGCGTAGGAAATTTGAAAGGATCTGACCCTAGTACGAGAGGACCGGGTTGGACGAACCTCTGGTGTGTCAGTTGTTCCGCCAGGAGCACCGCTGATTAGCTACGTTCGGGATGGATAACCGCTGAAAGCATCTAAGCGGGAAGCCGGCCTTGAGATGAGATTTCCATGCCTTCGGGCGAGAGGCTCCCAGCTAGACTACTGGGTTGATAGGCCGGATGTGGAAGTGGGGACTAAAGACCCATGGAGCTGACCGGTACTAATAAGCCGATAATTTGATAATCACTACTCTCATACCGTTGTAAGGCGGGTATGAGGGGCTGAGATTGCCCGCGTCCACTATGTGGTTCTCGATGTACGGTCGAGAACTGATTCAAGCGAAGCTTGATCGTTCACTTTGATACATCAATAGTGTTTCGGCGGCCATAGCGAGAGGGAAACGCCCGGTTACATTCCGAACCCGGAAGCTAAGACTCTCTGCGCCGATGGTACTGCAGGGGGGACCCTGTGGGAGAGTAGGACACCGCCGGACTTCTTTGTGAGATGGCCACCCAGTGATGGGTGGCCATTTCGCGTTAACGGCACAATTTCGCTCGGGCGGTGCCCGGCGCGATCCACGCACATAGGCTGGGCGGAAACCCCCGGCACCCCGACAGGAGAAGTCGTGAGCGATACACCGGCAGACGACGACAGGACGTCCGCCTCGAGCGGCAGCGACCGCGGTCGAGGCTCGGATCGCCCACGCAACAGCGGCAGCCGGGACGGTGACCGCTCCGGCGGCGCCCCTCGGCGCGACTCCGGACAGGGCTACGGACGGTCCCGGGATGGCGACCGCACGGACCACAAGGGTGGCTCCGGCGGCGTCTCGCGCACCGGTGGACCGAGCCGGCCGCGAGACGGTCAGTGGAGTCGCGACGGTCAGCGCGGCGGAGCTCAGCGCAATGATGCGCAGGGCCGCGGAGCGCAGGGCCGCGACGGATACGGTCGCGGCGGGCAGAACCGTGATGGCCAGAGTCATGACAACCAGAATCGTGGCGGTCAGAACCGCGATGGGCGGCGCCGCGAGGGCCAGTGGAGTCGTGATGGTCAGCGTCGTGACGGCCAGGGCGGTGGCGGTCAGGGCGGTGGCGGTCAGAACCGTGATGGTCAGCGCCATAGCAATCAGGGCGGTGGCGGTCAGTGGAACCGTGACGGTCAGGGCCGCGATGGGCAGCGCCGTGACGGCCAAGGCGGTGGCGGTCAGAACCGTGATGGTCAGCGCCATAGCGGTCAGGGCGGTGGCGGTCAGTGGAACCGTGATGGCCAGGGCCGCGATGGGCAGCGTCGTGAGGGCCAATGGAACCGCGATGGTCAGCGTCGCGAGGGCCAGGGCGGTGGCGGTCAGTGGAATCGCGACGGCCAGGGCCGCGGTTCTCAGAGCGGTGGCGGTCAGGGCCGCGATGGGCAGCGTCGTGAGGGCCAGTGGAACCGGGACGGGCAGCGCCGCGACGGCGAGCAGGCTCGCGGTGGGCAGCGCGGTGGTTCCTGGGATGCGACACGTTCGCGTGACGGGGCCGGATCCCGTGGGTTCGCCGGCGGGCGCGACGGCGCCGGGTCCCGGGGCGGTCAGGGCTCGCACGGTGATCGGGCAGGTCGCCCGGGCGGCGCCGGGGGCTCGAAAGGCTATGGCCGCTCCGACGACAAGCTGTGGACGAGGGACGGTCGTCCCGCGCGCGGTGATCGCGACGCCCGCGAGCACGAGTACGAGCTCAGCGCCGAAGAGGAGCTGGCTCGGGAACTCCGGTCGGTACGCCCACGGCACGATGACCCCGACCTCCCCGCGGATGTCGAGGCTCGCGACCTGCCGAAGGAAGCGCGCGTCGAGCTCAAGACGCTCAGCAAGGACAACGCCGACTGGGTCGCGCAGCACCTGGTCATGGCCGGGCGACTGATCGACGAGGACCCTGAGCTCGCTCACCGTCACGCCCTGTCGGCCGCGCGCCGCGCCGGACGCATCGGTGTGGTGCGCGAGACGCTCGCCATCACCGCGTACGCGAGCGGTGACTTCGCGCTCGCGCTGCGCGAGCTCCGCACGTACCGGAGGATCACCGGCTCCAACGACCAGATCGCGTTGATGGTGGACAGCGAGCGCGGGGTCGGCCGACCCGACCGCGCGCTCGAGCTGGGACGGTCGATCGACCGCAGCACGCTGCCGTCCGAGGTCCAGGTCGCGCTGGCGATCGCCATGTCGGGCGCCCGGCTCGACCTGGGACAGGAGGAGGCCGCGCTGGCCGAGCTGGAGATCCCGCAGCTCGACCCGAACCGTGCGTTCACCTGGAGTCCGGACCTCTTCCACGCCTACGCCGAGGTGCTCGAAGCACTCGGCCGCGACGCCGACTCCGCGTCCTGGCGCGAGCGCGCCGAACGTGCGGAGCTCGCGCTCGAGGAGGCCCAGGCCGACGCCGAACTCGAAACGGTCCACGTGATCGAGGAGGAGTTCGAGCTGGCAGTGGTGATGGATGACCTCGAGTCGTTGGACGCGGACGAGGCGGACGGCGAGTTCAGCGTCGGCGTGGCATCCGAAGACGAGTACGCGGTCGGCGATGAAGCGGCAGACGAAGTCACTGCTGATGAAGCCGCTGTTAACGAGTCCGCTGCTGATGAGGCTGTCGCTGAAGACGCTGTCGCTGACGAAACCGCGGCCGATGAGTCTGTCGCTGATGAGGCTGTGACTCATGAGGCCGTAGCCGCCGCCGCAGCCGACGACGCCGTGACCGATGAGACCACGGAGGACGAGCGGCACGATGGCGCTGTTTCGACGGAGGAGTGACGCTGTGACGCCGTTGAACGGTGTCGACCTGGTGCTGGCCGACCTCGATGGGGTCGTCTACACAGGGCCTAACGCCATCCCGTATGCCGTCGACAGCTTGAACAGTGTGGCTGAAACCGTCAGGGTCGGTTACATCACCAACAACGCTTCGCGGACCGACGCCTCTGTCGCGGCGCACCTGCGCGAGCTGGGCCTCCATGTCGAACCGCGCGACGTGGTCACCTCGCCGCAGGCCGCCGTCCGGCTGCTGAGTCAGCATGTGCCGGCGGGATCCACGATCCTCGTCGTCGGTGGCGACGGCCTGGTGGACGAGGTCGAAAAGGGCGGGTTCTCCGTCACGCGCTCGGCCGACGACGACCCCGCCGCGGTCATCCAGGGCTTCTCTCCCGACATCGGCTGGGCGCAGCTCGCGGAGGCGTCGTTCGCCCTCCAGGGTCGCACCGACGCCGAGCGTCCGTGGATCGCGACGAACACGGACTGGACCATCCCGGTCGAGCGCGGCATCGCGCCGGGCAATGGGACGCTGGTCTCCGCAGTCCACACCGCTGCAGGCAGGCTCCCGCTCGTCGCGGGAAAGCCGGAGGTGGCGATCTTCGAGGAGGCCGTCGCACGGTTCCACGCGACGAAGCCGCTGTTCATCGGCGACCGGCTCGACACGGACATCCTCGGCGCGAACCGCGCGGGGATCGACTCCGTGCTCGTGCTCACCGGGATCGACCGCGCCAAGCAGCTGCTCGCGGCGGACGCCAACTCGCGGCCCACCTACATCCTGGGCGATCTGCGCGGGCTGGATGAGCCGTACCCGGAGGCGAAGACCGCGAAGAACGGTGCGGTCACGGTCGGGAAGTCGACGGTCGCCGTCGACGGCAACGATGTCCGTATCGTCAGCGAGGGCGACGATGAGCTCGACCTGCTCCGGGCGGCGTGCCGCGCGATCTGGGATTCGGGACGCGCGATCTACGGGCTCGAGGTGCCGGAGCGGCTGTACGGCTGACGCGCTCGCCGGTGTCAGAGCGCTGCCGCGTGCTCCACGATCCGGTAGCAGCGGCGCACGCGGTCGAGCCACCACTGCGTGCGGTCGTCCGGCGCGGCAAGGCGGTCGAGCTGCGCCGTCGACACCCGGGCGCGGCCGACGCGGATCGCACCGTCCACCGGGATGAGCGGCGACTCTGCGACGTCGTGCTCGAACAGCGCGACGGTGCCGAGGCCGCAGTCGAACGCGAGGTCGGGCACAGCGGCGGCGAGCTGCGCGCCCATCGCGATGCCGACCGAGGTGTCCAGCGCGCTGGAGACGACGACCGGGAGGCCGGCCTCCGCCACGATCCGCAGCGCCGAGTGGATGCCGCCGAGCGGCTGGGCCTTGATGACGAGCAGGTCCGCGGCTCCGGCGCGCGCGACTTCCAGCGGGTCGCTCGCCTTGCGCACGCTCTCGTCGGCGGCGATCGGGATGTCCATATAGCGCGTGCGCCGGCGGATCTCGGCCAGCTCCTCCACGGTCGCGCAGGGCTGCTCGACGTACTCGAGGTCGAACGGGGCGAGCGCGTGGATGGCGTGCTCGGCCTCGTCCACGTTCCACAGGGCGTTCGCGTCGACGCGCACGCGGCCCTCCGGACCGAGGTGCTCGCGGACCGCCCGGACGCGGGCCACGTCGTCGGCCAGGGTCTGGCCGGGTTCGGCGACCTTCACCTTGGCGGTGCGGGCACCCGGGTACCGGTCGAGGACGGCGGCCACGTCGGCCGCCGCGACGGCCGGGACGGTGGCGTTGACGGGGATCAGGTCGCGCAGAGCCGCGGGGGCGGTGCGCCAGCCGAAGTCGATCGCGGCATGCAGCCAGGCGGCGGACTCCTGGTCGTCGTACTCGACGAAGGGGGAGAACTCCGTCCAGCCCTCCGGGCCCTCGAAGAGGACGGCCTCCCGGACGGTGATGCCGCGGAATCGCGAGCGCATCGGGAGCGTGACGACGCGCGCTGTCCCTAACAGGTCGGTGAGTTCGGGCAGCATTCCACCAGTTTGGCACGCGACCCGATTTCGCATTGCGCTCGACCGTAGGCTTGTGGCATGTCTTCGGCAGTATCAGACCTCTTCGACCCCGCGGTGTGGACGGACGTCCCCGGATTCGGGGGGCTCACCGACATCACGTACCACCACGACGTGAGCGGGCGCATCGCGCGGATCGCGTTCGACCGGCCCGAGGTGCGCAACGCCTTCCGCCCGCACACGGTCGACGAACTGTACGCGGCGCTGGACGACGCCCGCACGAACCCGAAGATCGGGGTCGTGCTGCTGACGGGTAACGGGCCGAGCCCGAAGGACGGCGGCTGGGCGTTCTGCTCGGGAGGCGATCAGCGCATCCGCGGCCGGGACGGGTACAAGTACGCCGAGGGTGAGACGGCGTCCGGCATCGACGCTGCGCGCAGCGGTCGGCTGCACATCCTCGAGGTGCAGCGGCTGATCCGGTTCATGCCCAAGGTCGTCATCGCCGTTGTCCCGGGGTGGGCGGCGGGTGGCGGCCACTCGCTGCACGTGGTGTGCGACCTTTCCATCGCCAGCGAGGAGCACGGCAAGTTCAAGCAGACCGATGCCGACGTGGGGTCGTTCGACGCCGGCTACGGGAGCGCGTACTTCGCGCGGCAGGTCGGGCAGAAGTTCGGGCGCGAGGTGTTCTTCCTGGCCCGCGAGTACTCGGCGCAGCGCGCGTACGAGATGGGGGCGGTGAACGCGGTCGTTCCGCACGCCGAGCTCGAGGCGACGGCGGTCGAATGGGCGCAGGAGATCCTGACGAAGTCGCCCACGGCGATCCGGATGCTCAAGTTCGCCTTCAACGCGGTGGACGACGGGATGGTCGGGCAGCAGGTGTTCGCGGGGGAGGCGACGCGGCTGGCGTACGGGACCGACGAGGCTGTGGAGGGGCGCGACGCGTTCCTCGAGAAGCGGGAGCCGGACTGGTCGCCGTTCCCGTGGCAGTACTGAGCGGGTGCGGCGCGGGTGATCGGAGCGGGCGGATGGACGCAGTGGTGAGGGCGAGGTGACGCGACCGTATCGAGTCGTGGACGCTCGCCGGACGGGGGAGGTCTTCGCGGCGTTGAGGGAGGCGCTCTCGGAGGGCGGAGCGGCGGTGGTGCCGCGGAGCGTGGGCGCGGACGGCGCGTGGCCGAGCGACGCGGGAGGCGCGGACGGCGCGTGGCCCAGCGCGGCTGAGCGGGCTCCGCAGAACGTTGCGCTCGTCATCGAGACCTCCGGCTCCACCGGGGTGCCGAAGCGGGTCGCCCTCTCCGTCGACGCGCTGCTGGCCAGTGCGGCCGCCTCCGCCGGCGCGATGGGAGGTCAGGGGCAGTGGCTGCTCGCCCTTCCGGCGCACTACGTCGCAGGAGCGCAGGTGCTGGTCCGCTCCCTGGCAGCCGGGACGGAGCCCGTCGTCTACGGCGATGGCCACTTCGATCCGCTGCGGTTCGCGGGGCTGGCCGGCGAGCTGGCCGATGACCTCCGTTACACCTCGCTCGTCCCGGTGCAGCTCACGCGGCTCGTCGACGCGGCCGAGGGGGGCGCCCGCGAGGTCGGGTCCGCGTTGCGCAGGTTCGACGGCATCCTCGTCGGCGGGCAGGCGCTCGACCGCGGGCTGCGTGAGCGGGCCGAGGCACTGGGGGCGCGGCTCCTCGCGACCTACGGGTCGAGCGAGACGGCGGGCGGGTGCGTCTACGACGGGGTTCCGATCGGGCCGACTGTCGTTCGGGAGGTGGACGGCCTGCTCGAGATCAGTGGGCCGACGCTCGCGGAGGGCTACCTCGGCGATCCCGAGCGGACGGCGACGGCGTTCCACGAGGAGGACGGCGTCCGGTGGTATCGCACGGGTGACCTCGGGGAGGTGCGCGACGGTCGCGTGACCGTGCGCGGGCGGTCGGACAACGTCATCATCTCGGGCGGTGAGAAGGTGCTGCTGGACACGGTCGAGCGACTCGTCCGCTCCTGGGACGGGCTCGGGGACGCGGTCGTGGTCGCGGCTGGGGACGCGCGGTGGGGCCAGGTCCCGGTCGTCGTCACGACGGGCAGCGCCGAGCTCGCCGGACTCCGGAGCCTGGTCGCCGAGCAGCTCGGGCGAGCGGCGGCGCCCGCCCGGATCGTGACCGTCGGCGAGCTCCCGCACCTCAGCAGCGGCAAGCCGGACCGCGTCGCGGCCGCGCGGCTCGCGCGTGGCGACAACTCCGAACGGCCTGGGGCATAGCGGTTGTTGTTACGATTCCCACTGTGATGAGCCAGAACAACCCTCGAATGCAGCGGATGGTGCCGCCCCCGGCGCGCGGACCTCGTGGCGGGCGGAGCGGGCGCCCGGGCGCCAAGGCTTCCGCCGCGCGTCCGGCCACGGCATCCGACTGGATCGCCGGCGCGCGGCTGCGGACGCTCCCGCTCGCGATCGCTCCCGTGCTCATCGGCGTCGGCGCGGCGAAGGTCGTGGAAGGCGCGGGCATCTGGCACCCGATCCGCTCGCTGCTCTGCCTGGCGGTCGCCGTGCTGCTCCAGATCGGCGTCAACTACGCCAACGACTACTCCGACGGCATCCGCGGCACCGACCAGTACCGCGTCGGGCCGGGGCGCCTCACCGGCTCGGGCAAGGCCGCGCCCAAGAAGGTGCTCACGGTCGCCCTCACCTTCTTCGGCCTCGCGGCGGTCGCGGGGCTCATCCTCGTCCTGCTCACCCAACTCTGGTGGGTGCTCATCGTCGGGGCCGCGGCCATCGCGGCCGCCTGGTTCTACACCGGGGGGAAGCGTCCGTACGGCTACTACGGCCTCGGCGAGGTGTTCGTCTTCGTCTTCTTCGGTCTGGTCGCCACGGCGGGGACGACCTACATGCTGGCCAAGACGGTCAACCAGGAGGCCTGGCTCGGCGGCGTGATCGCCGGACTCATCGCGTGCGCGGTGCTCATGGTCAACAACATCCGCGACATCGAGCCCGACCGCCTCGCCAAGAAGCGCACGCTCGCCGTCCTGCTCGGCAACCGCGCCTCCCGGATCGTGTTCTGCGTGTTCCTGCTCGTGCCGTTCGGCATCCTCGCGGTGCTGGCGCTGTTCTACCCGTTCGCGTGGTTCGGGATGTTCGCGCTGCTCGCCGCGCTGCCGGCGTGCGTCATCACGCTGTTCGGCAAGGCGCCGCGCGAGCTCATCACGGCGCTGCAGCTCACCAGCCTCACCGGACTGCTCGTGGCGCTCGCGCTCGGCGCGGCCTACGCCTTCTGACCGGGCGCGTTCTTGTGGGCGTCGCCCGCAGCGGCCTCCGCCTGCGCGGCGTCGATGGCCTCGTCCTCGGCGTCGTCCGCTGACGGAGCCGGCTTGTCGCGGTGGCGCGCCGCGTACAGATCGGACGCGACCGCGTGGCGCTGCTTGGCGAGCAGGATATACGAGAGGCACAGACCGATGAGGGCTGCGGCGATGACGGACGCGTACCAGACGATTCCGAGCAGAAGCAGGATCACGAGCGGCACCGCGAACAGCACGAGGCGCAGCACGGTGTAGGTCAACCAAGAGGGAATCCGCTTCACCCTCCCAGCTTAGGCAGGCTCGCTGAGAGTTACGATGTAGGCATGGTTCGCCTCTGGATAGTCCTCGGCGTCGCAGCCGCGGTTTTCTACATCTATTCGGTGGCAGACTGCGCTCTCTTCGACCGTTCCAGGGTGCGTGGCCTACCCAAGCCCGTGTGGGTGCTCGTCATCGTCCTGTTCCCGATCATCGGCGGGATCCTCTGGTTCCTGATCGGCCGCGGCCGACGACGCGCAGACGTCGGCCGGAGGATCAGCGCCCCGGACGACGACCCCGCGTTCCTCGGCAAGCTCCGGATCGACCACGACCAGGAGGAGCGCATCCGCCGGCTCGAGAAGGAGCTGGCCGACCTCGACGACAACGGTCCAGACGACCAGACCGGCCGACGGGATGGGTGACCCGCGGGTCTCGGAAGAGCCCGCGGAGGTGGAGCAGACCGGGAACCCGGCGACCGACTACGCCCTCGCGCTCCTCGCCAGCTTCGTGGAGGCGGGTGTCTCCGACATCGTCGTGAGCCCGGGATCGCGCTCGCAGGCGCTCGCGCTCGCCGCGGCCGAGCTCGAACGCGCGGGGGCCGCGCGGCTGCACGTGCGGATCGACGAGCGCGTCGGCGGCTTCCTCGCGCTCGGGCTGACCCGGGAGACCGGCGCCCCGACGGTGATCGTCACGACCAGCGGCACGGCGACCGCGAACCTCCATCCGGCCGTGCTGGAGGCCCACGAGGCCGGCATCCCGATGATCGTCGTCACCGCCGACCGGCCGAGCGAGCTGCGTGGCATCCGCTCGAACCAGACCACGCGGCAGGACGGGCTCTACGGGACCGTCGTGCGCGCCAGCCATGACGTCACGGCACCCGTCGGCGCGGAGGGCGAGGCCGAGGAGGCGCGGGCGCTCGCGCGTTCCGCCGTCGAGGAGGCCGTGGGCGCGGCGACCGCGGACCCAGGGCCGGTGCACCTCAACGTCGGATTCCGTGAGCCGCTGTCGGTCGCGGTCCCGCCCGTGCGGGGGGTCGCCCGCGGCGACCTGCCCGCGACGGCCGGACCGGCGGCGCTCGGCCGTGAGGTCGTGGAGCTGCCTGAGGGCCCGCTCACGGTCGTCGTCGCCGGAGCGGACGCCGGAGTCGCGGCAGCGGAGCTCGCCCGCACGGGCGGCTACCCGTTGCTCGCCGAGGTGTCGAGCGGCGCCCGCTTCGGGCCGGAGCTGGTGGTCGCGTACCGCGAGCTGCTGCGGGACGAATCCTTCGGCGCCAGGGTGCAGCGGGCCGTCGTGTTCGGGCATCCCACGCTCAGCCGGGAGGTCCCGGCTCTTCTCTTGCGCGACGACGTCGAGGTGCTGGTCGTCGCGCCGACCGGTCGCGAAGCGTACAACCCGGGCCGGCGCGCACGGGTCGTCGGGGGCGTCAGCGCGCCCGCCGGCGTCGACCTCCGCAGCCCGGAGGTGCGGTCGTGGGTCGGGAGCTGGGTCTTCGCGAGCCGGCGCCTGACCGAGGAGGCCGAGCGGGCGGCAGACCCCGCGGCGTCCGCCCCCGACGTCGAGAAAGCGCGATCGTACGAGCCGGCCGACGCCCTCGCGTTCGCGCGCGCCGAGCTGGCCGCGGTCCGCGCGCCGATCACCCGGCCGCTGCTGGCGGAGGCGCTCTGGCGATACACCTGGCCGCACGACCGGCTCGTGCTGGGAGCGTCCCGCCTCATCCGCGACGCCGACCGGCTGGTGCAGGGGAAGAAGATCGTGGTGCACTCCAACCGCGGGCTCGCGGGCATCGACGGGACGATCGCGACGGCCACGGGCATCGCACTCGCCGCCGAGGCGCGGGCGGCGGAGGCCGGCGCTGCCGCGGGTGTCACCCGTGTGCTGCTCGGCGACCTCACCCTGCTGCACGATGTGGGCGCCTTGCTCGGAGGGGCGGGGGAGGCGCGCCCGCACCTGCAGGTCGTGGTCGGCAACGACGGCGGCGGGACGATCTTCGACGGGCTGGAGGTCGCGGCGACCGCGCCGGCCGAGGCGTTCGACCGGGTGCTGTACACGCCACAGGCGGTCGACCTGTCGGCGCTCGCGCGCGCGTACGGCTGGGAGTACGGGCGTGCAGGCACCAAGGGCGAGCTCGACCAGGCGCTCTCGGCGCCGCCAGCGGGAGCGAGCCTCCTCGAGGTGCCGCTGCCGCGCTGAGTGGTCTCGACCACCGGGGACGAAGAGCGGCGTCCTTCCTACAGGCTGTCCGGGTCCAGGTTCAGCGCCGTCGACGCGAGCAGGTACTGGTTGCCGCCGTCCCCGGGCAGGTCCGGGTTGAGCCAGAGCAGCCATTCCACCGGGATGCCGAAACGGTCGGCGACGGCCGTCGTCGTGTCGCCCTGCGCGACCTCATAGCGTCTCGGGGCGCCGCTCGCGGTCTTCGCCGTCACCGCGCCGGCCGCGTTGGGCCGGGCTCCCGAGTCGACGGGGTGCACGTTCGACGGACGGACCGGCACCGACCAGCGGACCGTGTCCACTGCGAGCACCTTGTCCGGGCCGAGCTCCTGCGGTACTCCGTCGAAGGTTGACGCTGAGGAGTAGGTGACGAGCGTGCCGAGATAGGACGGCTGGCCGGCCCCGGCCAGCAGCGCCGTGGACGCCGGGGCGGGGGCGGAAGTCGGGCCACCGAGCTGGTGGTCCCCGACGCCGTGGTAGGTCAGGCCGTCGCCGACGCGGGGCGGGGTATCGATGAAGGTGACCGACACCGGGACCGGGACCGTCGAGGTGAAGTTCGAGAACTCCGCCGAGTAGGTGTCGTTCCCGTTCGAGACAACCCGGTAGTGGAAGTGGATGCTGCCCTTGGGCGACGCGACGCTCGCCTCCGCGACCACGGTGCCGGCCGGGACCGGCGTGAGCGTCGGCGGGGGAACGGGCGTGGGCGTGGGCGTGGGTGTCGCGGTCGCCGTGCCGTAGCTGCGATCCTCCGCCATCGGCGTCGTGGTGGGTTTGGGCGTCCGCGAGTGCGTGGGCGCGGCGCCCGGCCGGCCTCCGCCCCCGAACAGCGCGCAGCCCGCGAGCAGCGAGACGACGGCGACGGCGGCGACCGCCACGGCCGCCGTTCGTCGAGCACGTGCGCGAGCGGCTTTCGACGCAGTGAGTCCCCGGAATATTCGATTCAGCACGATTTCCCCCTCGCAGAACCCTAGTGGGCTTGGAGAGGGTCCACAACGAAGATGAGGAGGGCTTGGCGCTTCACTAACATGACCGCGTGCACATGATCTTCCGGACGATGCTCCACGCGCTCCTCTCCCGGTTCGGCGCCCGACTAGGCCACTGGGACGTGGCGCGCACCCGCTTCCGGGTGATGCCGACGGACCTCGACATCCTCAAGCACATGAACAACGGCGTGTACCTGTCGATCGCCGATATCGGGCGGTTCGACCTGCTGCGCAGGAACGGCGTCTGGGGGATCTTCGAGCAGCGCGGCTGGTATCCGGTGGTCGCGTCGGAGACCATCTCGTTCCGCAAGTCGCTGGAGCTCTGGCAGTCGTTCGTGGTCGAGTCGCGCATCCTCGGGTTCGACGAGAAGGCCGTCTACGTCGAGCAGCGGTTCACGGTCGGCGGCGAGATCTACACCCAGGCATTCATCCGCGGCCGGTTCCTGAAGCGCAGCGGTGGGGTCGTGTCCATCGAGGAGCTGCTGGAGGCCGTCGGGCCCGCGCCGACCGATGTCACCGTCCCGGAGTGGCTGCTCGAGTGGGGCGCGGACGCAACGCTGCCCTCGACGCGCGCAGAGGCGCCGAGCGTCTGGGCCGACTGAGGCTTTGGGCCGACTGAGCGCTGGGGCCGAGTGAGCGCCGCCGCTCAGGCCGGACCGAACGCGAAGACGCCCTCCGGGTCATAGCTGGCGCGCGCCTCGGTGAGCCGAGCGCCCACGTCGGCCGGCCAGGCGGCCGCGAACGTGGCCGGGTCGGTCAGGTCGGCCGCCCAGTTGACGTTGGTGACCGCGGAGATGCGGTGCTCCAGCGCGCGGGAGATCGCCTCTGCCGACGCGGGCGCGGCGGAGGCGAAAGTCGCGGGATCGGCGGCGATGGCGCTCAGGGTGAAGCCGCTGTCGCGTCCGCCGACCGCCGTGCCGTCGTTCGTGTCGCGCCGGGCCGCACCGCCGAGCTGGCGGATCTCCAGGGCGAGGAAGGGCGACTCGACCCGCGGGCCGGCGACGTCGAGCAGGGCGTCGCCGTCCGCGGTGTCGAAGTCGTCGAGCATGAAGCCGCGGATCCAGGCAGGGGAGCCCTCCTCCGGGTCGTTGTGGATGGTCGCGACCGCCGTCGTCGGGATCTCGCCCACGACGTCGAGGAAGACCGGCGCCGCCGCGCGGATGGGGGCGAACAGGCGCTCGCCCTCCGCGGCGTCGCCCGGGTAGGCGAACCGCACGCTCAGCACGGTGCGCCCGCGCAGCGGCGGAGGCGGCCCGTCGACGTCGGGGATGCGCAGCAGCACGACGGAGGTCGTGGCCACCTCGCCGAGCGAGCCCGCCCAGTCGACCCACGCACGAAAGGCCGGCTCGATCGCCTCGCCTTCGAAGAACACGCTGCCCGCGTAGAGAGTGGTGAGCGGCACCAGCTCGAGCGTCATCTCGGTGACGACACCGAGGCCGCCCTTGCCGCCGCGGAGCGCCCAGAACAGCTCGGGATGCGAGTCGGCGTCGGCCGTCACGACGTCGCCCTCCGCGGTGACGACGCGGAAGCCGCGCACCCAGTCGGCGGTGAAGCCGTGCGTGCGGGCCAGCGGGCCGAGGCCACCGCCGAGGGTGTAGCCGACCGCGCCGACGCTGGTCGAGGACCCGGTGACCGGGGCCAGCCCGAACTCGGCGGACGCGGCGATGACCGGCGCCCAGCGGACTCCCGCGCCCAGGCGGACGAGGCGGGATGCGGCATCCACGTCGATCGCGTCGAGTGCACGGGTGGAGACGATGAGGCCGCCGCTGATCGGGGCCTCCGAGCCGTGGCCGGTGGCCTGGACGCGCACGGGGAGGCCCTGCTCCCGGGCGAAGCGCACGGCTTCCGCGACGTCCTCCTCGTCGATGACGGCGACCACGACATCCGGGTCGTGGTGGACGGTGGGATTGAAACAGGCGACCTCGGCGGCCAGCCCCTCGTCGCCGCGCACGTAGACGGTTCCGTGGACGCGGTCGCGGAGGCGCGCGACGGCGTCGGCTTCGATGTCGATTCCCATGAGGCGAACCTAGGGGAGGCCACCGACAGGCGGCCAGCCCCGTCCTCGGCGCCGCAGTCAGCCGCGTGACGTAGCATGCCGTGCATGACCGCCGTGCTCCCCGCTGGCGCCCCCTCCGGGCGCGCCGTGGAGACCGTGTACCGTCCGGACGGTCCACTGGACCTCCCGGGCACGCTGGGCCAGCTCGGCCGCGGGGCGTACGACCCGACGACCACCTGGGACCTCGGCGGCATGTGGCGCACCTGGCGCACGCCGGAGGGGCCGGCGACGCTCCGCGTCCTCCGGCCCGTGGCCGACGGCAGCGTCGCGGCGGCAGCGTGGGGTCCCGGCGCGCACTGGGTGATCTCCGCGGTGCCGGGGCTGCTCGGCAGCGGCGACGACTGGTCGGCGCTCGACGTCGGGTCGCATCCGCTGCTGAGGCAGAGCCTGCACCGCAACCCCGGGCTCCGCCTGACGCGGACGGGGCTCGTGCTGGAGGCGCTCCTCCCGGCGATCATCGAGCAACGCGTCACCAGCCTGGAGGCCTACCGTTCCTGGGCGCGGCTGCTGCGCTGGTACGGCGAGCCGGCGCCGGGGCCCGCACCCGAGGGGATGCGGGTGGTGCCGACGCTCCAGCAGTGGCGCGGCATCCCGTCGTGGGACTGGCATCGCGCCGGAGTGGACCCGCGGCGCGCCCGTGCCGCGCAGGCGGTGCTCGTGCTGGCTCCGTCGCTGGAGCGCGCGATCGGAGCCGCCGCCTCCCTCGACGCAGCGGAGACCGCCCTCCGCACCATCTCCGGCGTCGGGCAGTGGACCGCGGCCGAGACCATGCAGCGCTCGCACGCGCATCCCGACCTGGTCAGCGTCGGCGACTACCACCTGGCGCATCAGGTCGGCGAGGCGCTCACCGGCTCGCGCGTGGACGACGACGGCATGCTCGAACTGCTGGAGCCGTGGCGCGGCCAGCGTCAGCGCGTCGTGCGGCTGATCCTGGCCAGCGGGTTCCGGTTCCAGCGCAGGGGGCCGCGCATCACCCTTCAGGACCACCGCTGGCACTGAGCGGCGGCCGGCGCGGCCGTTAACGGCAGGAGCGCTCAGCCGGTGGTGCCGTTCCGCTGAGCGGTCTGGTGCTCGACGCGGATGTCGTGGTCCAGCTCGCGGCACAGGGTCTCGTAGTGCTCGCGCATCGCCGGGTAGTAGTCGTCCCAGTTCGGCAGCGGCTTGCCGTTGTGCGCCGCCACGAGGCGGTCGAGGTAGTAGTCCCAGCCGATGCAGTAGTCCGCCGAGGTGCCGATCGCGCGCAGCCGCTGGCCGAAGGTGACGGTCGTGTGGCCGCTGGCCTCCGTCAGGTGGACGAACATCACGAGCGAGTCCGGCGCCTTGCCGACGTCGACGTGGAGTCGGTGCGGGGCGTCGCAGAGCATGACGGCGACGTTCTGCCACTCGGCATCGTCGCCCTCCGCGTTCATCCGGAACTTGACGGCGCCGGTCGAGCCCGTGCCCGTGTACTCGCCGATCCACTCGGCAAGCCGCGGGGACCTGCTGAAGTAGGTCCACACCTCCTCGATCGGAGCTTTGAAGATGCGGTCGAGCACCACGTACACTCCGTCGTCCTTGCGTACGAGTCGTCCTGTCGGCTGCGGCATCATGGTGACCTCCTACAGAGTCCCCCTCGTGATCCACACACTAGTCACCGGTTCGCGATTCCGGCAGGGGGCCACGCCTGGGTGTCGCGTGCGAGTCCTTCCAGTCCTCGAAGGCGCGGGCGATCAGCCTTCCAGGACCGCCATCGCCGCGTTGTGGCCGCCGAGTCCGCTCACCGCGCCGCCGCGGCGGGCTCCCGAGCCGCAGAGCAGGATGCGGTCGTGCCGCGTCGCGACGCCCCAGCGCTCGGCCGGGGTGCGCAGGTCGTCGCCGTCCTCCGCGAACGGCCACGACAGCGGGCCGTGGAAGATGTTGCCGCCCGGCATGTTGAGCGCCTGCTCGAGGTCGCGGGTGGTCTTCGTCTCGATGCAGGGGTTGCCGTCGCCGTCGGTGAGCAGGAGGCTCTCGACCGGCTCGGCGAGCACCGAGTTCAGCGAGGCGAGCACCGCGTCCTGCAGCCGCTGCCGGGTGGCGTCGTTGTTGTCGTCGGTCAGCCAGCGGTCGGGGGTGTGCAGGCCGAACACCGTGATGGTGTGCGCTCCGCTCTCCGCGAGCTCCGGGTCGAGGATGCTCGGGTCCGCCAGCGTGTGGCAGTAGATCTCGCAGGGAAGGAGCTCGGGCATCACGCCGCGCAGCATCCCGTCGTGCGCGGACTCGAGCTGCGTGAGCGTCTCGTTGATGTGGAACGTGCCGCCGAACGCCGCGGCCGGGTCCACCGACTCGTCCCGCAGTCGCGGCAGCCGCTCCAGGAGGAGGTTGACCTTGACCTGGGCGCCCTCCGCGCGCGGGCGGGGCGGGTCGGCGGTCTCGCCCAGGAGGCGGTCGAGCACGTCCGGGGCGACGTTGACGAGCACGGTGCCGCCGTCCACTCGACGCTCGTGGCCGTTGCGCGTGTAGGAGACGGTGCCGTCCGGGCTGATGGAGGTGACGTCCGCGCCGGTGACGATGCGCGCGCCGGCCTCGCGGGCGACGCGGGCGAGCTCGCCGGTGACGGAGCCCATGCCGCCGACCGGGACGTCCCACTCGCCGGTGCCCTGACCGATCACGTGGTAGAGGAAGCAGCGGTTCTGGGACAGGTCGGGGCTGTCCACGCTGGCGAACGTGCCGATCAGCGCGTCCGTCGCCGCGACGCCGCGCACCAGGTCGTTCCGGAGGCGGGACTCGATGAAGCCGCCGATCGGGCGCTCGATGAGCGCGTCCCAGAGCTCGTCGTCGCCGACGAGGGCTTTCGCCTCGCTGCGGGTGAGCAGCGGTTCGGTGACCGTGGGCCAGAGCGCGCGGGCCACAGCCCCCGTGGACTCGTAGAAGCGGTCGAACGCCTCGGCGTCGTCGGCGGCGCCGATCCGGGCGAAGGACGCGGCTGTGGCCTCCGCGTCGGTGTTGTCGATGAGGAGGCCCGCGCCGTCGGGGTCGCCGGGCACGGGCGTATAGGAGGAGTAGCGCCGCCGGGCCAGCCGGATGTCGAGGCCGAGGTCTTCGATGATCCGCTGCGGCAGGAGGCTGACGAGGTAGGAGTAGCGCGACAGCCGGGCCTCCACGCCGGGGAACGCCTGGGCGCTGACGGCCGCGCCGCCGACGTCGTCCAGCCGTTCGAGCAGGATGACGCTGCGCCCTGCCTTGGCGAGATAGGCGGCGGCGGTGAGGCCGTTGTGCCCGCCGCCGACGATCACGACATCGTGGCTCGCGGCTGCGGGGGAGGCTGCGGGGTCGGTCATGGCTCAGAGCCTAGGGGATGTGCTCGGGCGGCACCGCGTGGTCCGCAGACGCAACTGCGCGAACTACTAGGCTGCCCGCCCGCCACCACCCCGTGAGCACCCGCCGACCATGCCCCGGCTCATCATCTATCCCACTAGCATTAGAGTTTCAGACAGCTGACTTACCTGCCTCCCTCGTACAACCTGGGGTACCTCCCGATCATTCGTTCGTACTGTCTTCCAGGGGACTATTTTTGTCAGACGAATCTGACAGCCCAGGGCTCAGCCGTTTGATGAAGGGAGAGGGCGATGTCTTTCGACCTGGAGGATGACCTGTTTCGAGCACGAGTCGAACCTGCGGTTCGGGGTTCTGTTGGTGCGGGGAATCTCGTTGCGACGATCTTGTTGCTGATTCTCTTGATTGTCGTCGGCGCTGTGCTCTCGTTTTTCGTGATTCTTCAGCAGATGGGGATTGCTGCGTGCAGCGCCATCCCGACACAGTGCGACTATGAGCTCCTTGAAGTCACGACCTGGATTACGCCAACTGTTGTCCTCGTCGGAATCGTTCTCTCGATTGTCTCGGTCAGTCTTCGTCGAGGCGGCTCCGGGCGCACCTGGTGGCTGCCTCTTCTTGGCATTGGGCTCACCGTCATTGCCTTTGTGGTTGCCTCGATGCTGGTGGCCGCAGCCATTCGTGGCGCGACTGGTTGATCGTGACGGTCACAATGCCGAGGACTTCTTTTTGGAGATTCTTTTGACTGGCACTCAGCTAGGGCGCGTGCTCGGGCGGCACCGCGTCGGCCAGCGCCCTGCGGGCGGCGACCACGCCGGGGGCCGACGCGGACGAGCGCCGCGCCGACGTGAAGATGGTGCGCCGCGGCGACCCGGGGAGGGGGAGGAGCGCCACCTCCGGGCGCGCGCCGGCCCAGACCAGGTCGGGGAGGAGGCCGACCGCGTTGCCCGACGCGACCAGCCGGATGTGCGTCACCAGGTCGGCCGTCTCGAAGCGCACGTCCGGCTCGAAGCCGGCGGCGCGGCAGAGCTGGACGGCCCAGGTGCGCGACACCGTCCCCTCCGGCTCCAGCACCCAGGGGAGCTCGGCGGCGTGCGCGAGGGAGGTCGCGCGGATGCGCGCGGTGCGGTCGGCCGAGGTGGCGAGGTGGATGCCGTCGGCGGCCAGGGCGGTGCGGTCGAGGTCGGCGCGCAGCGACCGGGTGCTGCCGGGGTACTGCTCGGCGACGGCGAGGTCGAAGTCCCGTGCCGAGACGTCGAAGAGGCCCTGCTCGGGCTCGTGCTCGGCGACCTCCACCCGCAACTCGGGGTAGTCGCGGGCGAGGGCCGCGACGGCCGCGGGGAGGATCGCGTGGGCGGCGGACTGGAAGACCGCGACCCGGACGACGCCGGCGACGGTCGCGGCGGAGCCGGCGACGGCGGCCTCCGCGGAGTCGAGGGCGTCGAGGATGGCGGCGGCGCGCTGGGCGAGCAGCTCGCCCTGCGGCGTGAACTGCAGGCGGCGCCCGGACTTCACGAGGAGGACCGCACCGGCCTCGTGCTCCAGGGTGGCGAGCTGCTGGGAGACGGAGGACGGGCTGTAGGAGAGGGCTGCCGCGACACCGGCGACGGTGCCGCGGATCCTCAACTCGTGGAGGAGGCGGAGCCTGCGGATGTCGAGCATGCCAACCATTCGGTCTAGGTGAACGATATTGTTCGGAAACGTTCGCTATTGCCGATGGTAAACCACACCGAGAATGTATCCACAGGCAGTGGCGACTGCGACTTATCCACGGATCCCCGGACATCCCGCGTCGCCTCAGGAGCGAGGAATACAGTCGTGGACATGGTTGAAGACACGGACGACGCACGCACGCTGCGGACCGAGGCGCCGAGCGCGCCTGTGGCCGGCGCGCACGCTGCCGGCGAGGTGCCGCCCGCGCAACTGGCCCAGGAGGCCGTCGAGCTCGTTCGGCGCTGGCTCGCCGAGAGCGCTCGCAGCGGCCAGGACGCCCCGCGTGATCCAGCCGCCGAGCGACTGGCCGGAGTGCTGCGCGACCCACGCGGGCTCGACTTCGCGGTCGGGTTCGTCGACGGGGTGGCACGTCCGCAGGACCTGTTCGTGGCCGGGTACAACCTGCAGCGGGTCGCCAAGAAGATCCCGGCCTTCCTGCCCTGGTACATGCGCGCGGCCGTCTGGCTCGGCGGCGTCTTCGGGCCGGTGCTGCCGTGGGTCGTCATCCCGATCGCCCGGCGCGTGCTGCGCAGCATGGTCGGGCACCTCGTGGTAGACGCGACGCCCGAGAAGCTCGGGCCGGCCATCGCGCACCTGCGCTCGCCGAGGGACCCGGAAGGGCACGGCGCCCGCCTCAACCTCAACCTGCTCGGCGAGGCCGTGCTGGGCGAGGAGGAGGCCGCCAGGCGGCTGGAGGGCACGCGCGCGCTCCTGTCGCGCGACGATGTGGACTACGTCTCGATCAAGGTGTCGTCCATCGCCTCCCAGCTCTCGATGTGGTCGTTCGACGAGACGGTCGACCGGGTCGTGGAACGGCTCGTGCCGCTGTACGAGCTGGCCGCGGCCTCTCCGTCGCCCAAGTTCATCAACCTCGACATGGAGGAGTACCGCGACCTCGATCTCACGATCGCGGTCTTCGAGCGCATCCTCGGCCGCCCGGGGCTGCTCGGGCTGGAGGCGGGGATCGTCCTCCAGGCGTACCTCCCCGACGCGCTGGACGCTCTCCAGGGGCTGACCGAGTGGTCCGCGCAGCGCCGCGCCCAGGGCGGCGCGCCGATCAAGGTGCGCGTCGTGAAGGGCGCGAACCTCGCGATGGAGCGGGTGGACGCGGCGATCCACGGCTGGCCGCTCGCGACCTACGGGAGCAAGCAGGCGACGGACACCAACTACAAGCGCGTCCTCGACTGGGCGCTGACCCCGGAGCACGCCGACGCCGTCAAGATCGGCGTCGCGGGTCACAACCTGTTCGACGTCGCCTACGCCTGGCTGCTCGCGTCGCATCGCGGCGTGACCGGCCGCATCGACTTCGAGATGCTGCTCGGCATGGCGACGGAGCAGGCGGAAGCCGTCAAGCGCACGGTCGGGCAGCTCCTGCTCTACACACCCGTGGTCGACCCTGGCGAGTTCGATGTCGCGATCTCGTACCTCATCCGGCGGCTGGAGGAGAACGCCAGCCCCGAGAACTTCATGTCGGCCGTGTTCGAGCTGGGCTCGGATCGGGGGCTCTTCGACCGGGAGCGGGACCGCTTCCTCGCGTCGGTCGCCGAGCTGGCGGCGGACGCCTCGCCACGCGGGGCGGCTCCGCTGCCCAACCGGCAGCAGGACCGCTCGCGCGAGTGGGAGCAGGAGACGGCGGAGTCGTTCACGCGACCGCCTGCGGTGGACGCGGAGGCATCGCTCGGCGGTGGCTCCGGTTCGGGTGCGGCTGACGAGGGGCTCACCAGCGTTGTGCTGGGGCTGACCCGGGGCTCGGCTGGCGTCACACTGGAGTCGCCTGCTGTCGCGGGCGCCGCTTCGACCGGCTTCCAGAACACGGCGGACACCGACCCGTCGCTCGCCGCGAACCGCGCGTGGGGAGGGCGCATCCTGGCCCGCTCGGCTACGAGCGACCTGGGCAACCAGACCATCGCTGCGGCGGAGGTCACCGACGCCGGGCACCTCGACCGCATCCTGACCGCCGTCCGCTCATCGGGCGCCGCGTGGGGCACCCGGCCGGGCTCCGAGCGCGGAGCCGTCCTCGACCGGGCAGGGCACGCCCTGGAGGCCAACCGCGACCGCCTGATCGAGGTCATGGCGAGCGAGACGGGCAAGACGATCGCCGAGGCGGACGTCGAGGTGAGCGAGGCCGTCGACTTCGCGCACTACTACGCGTCGCACGCGCGCGAGCTCGACGCTGTGCAGGGCGCGGTCTTCGTGCCGTCTGCGCTGACGGTCGTCACGCCGCCGTGGAACTTCCCGGTCGCGATCCCCGCCGGCGGCGTGCTGGCGGCGCTCGCCGCGGGCAGCGGTGTCGTCATCAAGCCGGCCCCGCAGGCGCGTCGTGCCGCGGCCGTCATGGTGGAGGCGCTGTGGGAGGCCGGCATCCCGCAGGACCTGCTGGCGCTCGTCGACGTCGCGGAGAACGACCTCGGCCGGCAGCTCGTGGCGGACCCGCGCGTGGACCGCGTCATCCTCACCGGCTCGTACGAGACGGCCAAGCTGTTCCGTTCCTGGCGGCCGGAGCTCCCGCTGCTCGCCGAGACCAGCGGTAAGAACGCCATCATCGTCACGCCGAGCGCCGACTACGACCTCGCCGTGGCCGACATCGTGAAGAGCGCCTTCGGTCACGCCGGGCAGAAGTGCTCGGCCGCGAGCCTGGTCATCCTCGTCGGGTCGGCGGCGCGCTCCGAGCGCTTCCGCAACCAGCTCGTCGACGCGACGAAGAGCATGCGCGTCGGCTACCCGCAGGACCCGGTGAGCCAGATGGGGCCGCTGATCGAGCCCGCGTCGGGCAAGCTGCTGCACGCCCTGACCACCCTCGGCGCCGACGAGGAATGGCTGGTCCAACCGCGCCCGCTCGACGACACCGGCCGGCTCTGGTCGCCGGGCATCCGCACCGGCGTGCAGCCGGGGACTTACTTCCACCTCACCGAGTTCTTCGGGCCGGTGCTCGGGATCATGACCGCGAGCACCCTCGAGGAGGCGATCCGGTTCCAGAACGCGATCGAGTACGGTCTCACCGCCGGCCTCCACTCGCTCGACTCCGACGAGCTCGCGCAGTGGCTCGAGGCGGTGGAGGCCGGCAACCTCTACGTCAACCGCGGCATCACCGGTGCGATCGTGCGGCGCCAGCCGTTCGGCGGCTGGAAGCGCTCGTCGGTCGGCGCCGGCACCAAGGCGGGCGGCCCCAACTACCTTCTCGGCCTCGGCTCCTGGCAGCCGGAGTCGGGTGCGTCCAGCTCCAGCCTCCACCTGCGCGGCCTGGAGCCCCGCGTCCAGGACCTGATCGAGTCCGGGCAGTCGTCGATGGACTATCCGGCGTTCGACCTCGTCCGCCGCTCGGCGCTCAGCGACGCGATCGCCGTAGCCACCGAGTACCACCAGGCGAAGGACGTCTCCGCACTCGGGGTGGAGCGGGACATCTTCCGCTACCGGCCCGTCCCGGTCGCCATCCGGCTCTCGGAGGGCGGCGGCCTGCCCGAGCTGCTGCGCGTGATGGCGGCCGCGACGGTCGCGCGGTCGGCGTTCACGGTGAGCACGAGCATCGCGCTGCCGCGCGGAACGCAGCAGCTCCTCAAGGCCCGCGAGGTGGAGGTCGTGGTCGAGACCGACGAGCACTGGCTGTCGCGCGTGCGCGGCCGCCGCATCACGGCGCACCGCATCCGCCTCATCGGCGGTGACCCGGTGGCGCTCGCGACGGCGCTCGGCGGGACTCCGGACGTCGCGGTCTACAGCGGCGCGGTCACCCCGTCCGGGCGGATCGAGGTGCTGCCGTTCCTCCACGAGCAGGCCATCTCGATCACCAACCACCGCTTCGGCAATCCGACGACGTTCTCGGAAGGGGTGATCTAGGGGCGGAGGACGCTACTCCTCTTCCTCCTCGAGCTCGAGGAGCTCGTCGGCGGCGTCGCGATTGCCGAGAGCCGCCAGACGGCGCAGCTCGTCGAGGTCGCCGCGCTCGGCGGCGAGCTCGACCAGGGCGTCCTCGGCGTCGGAGCTGCCGGCGTCGGCGAGTCGGCGCAGGAGGGCGAGGTCGTCGGCCTCGATCGCGGCCTCCACGGCGAGGGCGACAGCGTCCGGGTCGGTCGGCAGCGGGACGTCGGTCGGCAGGCCGGGGTCAGGCGGGGGTGTGGCGGGCATGGCACTCCTTCCGATGAGCGCCACCTTACCCGGGGCTACGCTGAGACGCATGACCGAGAACCGACCTACCGTCGCCGTGCCCGCGATCGCCCTCAACGCGGGGACCAGGATCCCGCAGCTCGGCCTCGGGACCTGGCCGCTCGACGACGCGGAGGTCGAGCGCGCCGTCGTCGCGGCGGCCGAGCTCGGCTACCGCCACGTCGACACCGCGGCCAAGTACGGCAACGAGACCGGCGTCGGCCGGGGAGTGCGCGGCAGCGGGCTCACCCGCGAGGAGTGGTTCGTCACGACCAAGCTCGACGGCGGCTACCAGGGCGACGACCGCGCCGTCGCCGGACTCGACGACAGCCTCGGACGGCTCGGACTCGACTACGTCGACCTGCTGCTCATCCACTGGCCGCTGCCCGGGCGCGACCAGTACGTCTCCACCTGGGAGACCTTCATCCGGCTCCAAGAGAGCGGCAAGGCACGCGCGATCGGCGTCTCCAACTTCAAGCCCGCCCACATCGACCGCCTCATCGCCGAGACCGGAGTGGCGCCTGCGGTCAACCAGATCCAGCTCAGCCCGGCCATCCAGCGCCGCGAGCAGCGCGCGTACGGGACCGAGCACGGCATCGTGACCGAGTCGTGGAGCCCGATCGGCGGCTCTGGGGACCTGCTCGCGGCGCCGGTGCTCGCGGAGGTCGCGGCGAAGCACGACCGCACCGTTGGGCAGATCGTGCTCCGCTGGCACGTCCAGAACGGCCTCGTCGCCATCCCCAAGTCGCGCAACCCCGAGCGGATGGCGGAGAACCTCGCGGTCTTCGACTTCGAGCTCGACGCGGACGACCTCGCGTCGATCGACAGCCTGGATGAGGGGCCGGACGCGGGAGTGGACTCCGACCACACCGGGCACTGACCCGGCGACGTCGCTCCGCGTCAGACCCGTACGAGCGGCAGCCGCACCGTCACCACGAGACCGCCGGTCGGTGCGTTCGCGAGCTGGACCGAGCCTCCCGCCGCACCCGCCAGCGCCGCCACGATCGCCAGGCCGAGACCGCCGCCTCCACCGGCCCGGGAGGTGGTGCGCGCCCCATCGGCACGGGTGAAGCGGTCCAGGGCCACCGGGATGAACTCCGGCGGCATCCCCGGCCCCGAGTCGTGCACGGTGAGCACCACCCACTCCGGCTCCACGCGCAGCGCGGCGCTCACGACGTCCTCCACCGCGGCCGGCCGCGGCTCCGGCGGCACGACCTCGATCGGGCCGTCCACCACATCGCTCAACCGCGGCACCGGCCCGGTGTCCGAGCGGGCGTCCCTGGCACGGATCGCCGTGATCGCGTTGCCGAGCAGGTTGTCCAGGATGCGCCCGAAGTCCGTGGGCGAGAGCGCCACCCTGGCGTCCGCGCTCGGTCGCCGCTTGGGGTCGTACTCGAAGTCCACCGAGATCGAGCCGACGTCCTCGGCGCTGCTGACCAGGAGGCGGGCGCGGTCGATCGCGTCGGTCAGCTCGTCCACCAGCGTGCGCCAATTGATCCGCCCGCTGGACGGGCCGGCCTCGATCCGCGAGAGCTCCAGCAGGTTGTTGGCCAGCGTGCCCAGGCGTAGGGCGGTCGAGTGGGAGGAGCGGATGTCGTCCAGCAGCGCGTCGGCGTCGCCCGCGTCCAGCTCGGCCAGCTCCAGCTGTCCGCGCAGCACGGCCAGCGGAGTACGAAGCTCGTGGCTGGCGTCCGACACCATCTGCCGCTCGCGGTCGGCGGACGCCCGCAGCCGGCGGATCAGGTCGTTCAGTGTTGTCGCCAGCTCGGAGAGCTCGTCCTGGGCCGGGCCGACGGTCAGCAGGCCCGCGGCGTCGTCGGTCCCCGCCGGCTCGCCGCCCGCGATCCGGTCGGCCTGCTCGCGCATCCGGCTCACCGGTCTCAGCGCCGCGCGGGCCAGCAGCCACGACGCCCCGCCGAAACCGAAGATGAGCACACCGGCGCCGATCAGCAGCGCGAGGGTGAGGCGGTCGAGGATGAGCGAGGTCGTCTCGTCGTTGCGCGCGGCGACCACGTGCATCGTGCCGCGCTTGGTGACCACGGGCTTCACGAGCACCTCGTAGGTGTCGTCCGCGATCTGCACCGTCGTCGCCGAGGGCGGGAAGGACAGCAGATGGTCGATCCGGTTCTCCAGCGCCGTCGGAAGCGTGGAGTCGAGGATGACGCCGTTCGAGTCGACGATGGCGAGCTCCTGGCCGCCGCCGGGCAGGTCGAACGGCCCTGATGGGTTCGCCAGCACCGACGCGGCGGGCGCGGTGACGTCGTTGTTGAGGAGCGTGACGGTCGCGTTGTGGAGGATGGAGGACACCCCCACCCGGATGACCACCACCGCGACCAGGCCGAACAGGGTGGCGACGATGAGGCTGCCGATCGTGATGCGCGCGGAGATCGACAGGCGCCGCAGCCAGGTCACGGCGCCGGCGTCTCCGTCGTCGTCTTGGCCTCGGCCTTGTCGCCCTTCGACTCCAGAGCGTTCTTCGCGTCCAGCCGGTAGCCGCGGCCGCGCTCCGTCACGATGGACAGGCCCGCGCCGGCCAGGTCGAGCTTCTTGCGCAGGTACGAGACGTACTGGTCGATGACGTTGGTGCCGATGTTGTCCGTCGTGCCCCACACCGACTCGAGGATGTCGGCGCGCGACAGCGTCTTGTCCGGGTTCGTGGCGAACAGCCGCAGCAGGGTGAACTCCCGGCGGCTGAGCGGCATCTCGTGCCCGGACACCAGCGCCTGGTGCTCGTGCGAGTCGATGGTGAGCCGGCCGACGCTGACCTGCGGCCGCATCCCGGTCGGCTCCCGGCGCAGCAGCGCACGCACACGCGCGGCCAGCTCGGCGAACGCGAACGGCTTGGTGAGGTAGTCGTCGGCGCCCGAGTCGAGGCCGTGCACGCGGTCCTCGATGGCGTCGCGCGCCGTGAGGAGCAGGATCGGCATCGGGTTGGCGGCCTCCCGGATGTGCCGGCACAGCTCGAAGCCGCTCATCCCGGGCAGCATGACGTCGATCGCGGCGGCGGAGAAGGTGTCCCCGCGCAGAGCGATGAGGGCGTCGACGCCGTTGGTGACCAGGGTGACGTCGTATCCTTCGGCGGCGAGACCCCGCTCGACGAGGCCTCCCATGTCCGGATCGTCTTCGACAACGAGCAGCTTCATGCGCCCATCGTGCCACTGATCGCCGTGGTCGCGCTCGGATCGGGGGGTCGGAGGCTTGACGTCTGCTGAATGTTTTCGCAGAACGGTCGTCAGGTTTCCTCCACCACGGACTTGAGCGAGCCCAACGTCATGCCCCAGTTCTCGCTCATCCGCTCGGCTTCCGCTGCGTCGGCGCAGCCGTCCTGGGTGATGGTCACCTCGGTGCCGCCAGCGTCGTCGGCGAGCAGGTAGGAGACGGTCTGGTAGCTCTCCGGAACGTCCGGTTTGCCGCTCAGCGGGCTGTAGTAGCTGGAGACGAGGCGCTCGCCGGGGACGACCTCCAGGATCGTGCCCTTGTCCTCGTAGGGCTTGCCCTCCCACTCGCCGCGGTAGAGGATCGGGCTGCCCTCCTGCCAGTCGGTCTCCACGCGGCTGCCGAACAGGTAGCGCGCGATCGTGTCGGGGTCGGTGATGGCGTGCCAGACGTCGGCGCGCGGGACGCCGACGTGGATGGTCGCTCGTGCTGTCGTGGTCATGGGGACAGCATCCACCCGTCGGCGGCGGGCGGATAGAAGATTCGCGACGTCAGTTGTTGCCGCGGTTGATGAGCCGGGAGAGGACGATCGCGCTGCGGGTGTGGTCGACGTTCGGCGCCAGGCGCACCTTCTCGAGCGCGGCCTCCAGGCTCGGGATGTCGCGCGAGCGGATGTGGACGATCGCGTCGGCGCTGCCGGTGACCGTGCCCGCGTCGACGACCTCCGGGACGGCGGAGAGTATGCGCAACAGCTCCTCGGGCGAGACGGTGCCGCGGCAGAACAGCTCGACGTAGGCCTCGGTGCTCATCCCGTCGATGGCCGGGTCCACCTGGATGGTGAAGCCGCGGATGACGCCGTCCCCGACCAGCTTGTCGACGCGGCGCTTGACCGCGGACGCGGACAGCCCGACCACGCCGCCGATGTCGCCGTAGCCGGCGCGCGCGTTCTGACGGAGCAGGTCGAGGATGCTGCGATCGAGGTTGTCCACGGCGCAAGCATACGGTGAATCTTTGCGCGGAGGTGGAGGTTACGCGGGAATCGTGCGCGAAAGCGCAACGGATGAGCGCGATGGCGAGTTGGGCTGCGTTCGTGCGGTCGTTCGCGCACGAATGCTGCGAACCGTGGGCAAGAGCGGCGATTTCGTGCGCGAAGACGCAGCCAATCGCTGACATCCGCGTGTGAGACTAGCTCACAGCTTCGGTGGCGGCGCCGTGACGTCCCGGCCGGCGATGAAGCCTGCCCAGGACGGCTGCGCCCGTCGCCGACCCGCCGCACGCCGACCTGCCGTACGACGACCTGCCGCACGATGACGTGCCGCACGACCCAGAGAGGACGACCATGACCGACACCGTCGCCCACCGCATCCACCCGTCCACCCCCGCGCCGACGGGGCGCCAGGCGCAGGCGATCGCGCTCGAGGACGAGCACGCGGCGCACAACTACCATCCGCTCCCCGTCGTCATCGCCGAAGGCCAGGGCGCCTGGGTCACCGACATCGACGGCCGCCGCTACCTGGACTGCCTGGCCGCGTACTCGGCCGTCAACTTCGGCCACTCCAACCCGCTGCTGCTTGATGCCGCCCGGGCGCAGCTCGACCGGATCACGCTCACCAGCCGCGCCTTCCACAACGATCAGCTCGGCCCGTTCGTCACCGAGCTCGCCGCGCTCGCCGGCAAGGACATGGTGCTGCCGATGAACACCGGCGCGGAGGCCGTGGAGACCGCGATCAAGGTGACGCGGGCGTGGGGCTACCGGGTGAAAGGCGTGCCGGACGGGCGCGGGAACATCGTCGTGATGGCGGGCAACTTCCACGGCAGGACCACCACGATCGTGAGCTTCTCGGACGATCGGGACGCGCGCGACGGGTTCGGGCCGTACACGCCGGGATTCCGCAGCGTGCCGTACGGGGACGCCGCCGCCGTCGCCGACGCGATCGACGACGACACGGTCGCGGTGCTGGTGGAGCCGATCCAGGGCGAGGCGGGCGTCGTCGTGCCTCCGCCGTCGTTCCTCCCCGCGCTGCGCGCGCTGTGCGACGAGCGACGGGTCCTCCTGGTGGCCGACGAGATCCAGTCGGGCCTCGGACGGGTCGGGGCCACGTTCGCGTGCGACCTGGTGGGGGTCGTGCCCGACCTCTACCTGCTCGGCAAGGCGCTCGGCGGCGGGATCGTCCCGGTGTCGGCCGTCGTCGGGAACCGCGACGTGCTGGGCGTCCTCCACCCGGGCGAGCACGGGTCGACGTTCGGCGGGAACCCGCTGGCCGCCGCGGTCGGCCGCGCCGTCGTCGCGCTGCTCGCGACCGGTGAGCCCCAGGAACGCGCCGAACTCCTGGGCCGCCGCCTCCACAGCGACCTGGCGCGGCTGATCGGTCACGGCGTGCGGGAGGTGCGCGGTGCGGGCCTCTGGGCGGGCATCGACATCGACCCTGCGCTCGCCACGGGGCGCGAGGTGTGCGAGCTGCTGATGGAGCGCGGGGTGCTCGCGAAGGACACCCACGGCTCGAACATCCGGCTGGCGCCGCCGATCGTGGTGGAGCCGGGGGACCTGGACTGGGCGGTGGAGCAGTTGGAGGCGGTGCTGCAGGAGTTGGGGGAGCGGTGAGGGGCGATTTCGGGAAAGCCGGGGATGTGGGCTAGACTGAAATAACACCCCCGGATGCTTCGGCTACCGGGCGCGGGGCCCCGAAAGGGGCCCCTGTTTTGTTTCAGGACCATTCCTGCCCGTGGAGTCTTACGTACGAAATGTGAATCCCGGCGTTCACCTCTGCCGCCGGTCATGGGAGCATGGGCGCCATGAGTGACAGCAACACACCCAACGACCCCGACCGCGAGCCCGCGGCGGGTGGAGCGACCACCACGGCCACGCCCACCGACGCCAGTCACGGGTTCTTCGGGCAGCCGCGCTCGCTCGCCAACATCTTCGGTGTGGAGATGTGGGAGCGGTTCTCGTTCTACGGGATGCAGGGCATCCTCCTCATCTACCTGTACTACAGCGCTGCCCAGGGCGGCCTCGGCGTCAACCAGGCGACCGCGGCGGGCATCGTCGGCGCGTACGGAGGGGCCGTCTACCTCTCCACGATCCTCGGCGCGTGGCTGGCGGACCGGCTGTTCGGATCCGAGCGGGTGCTGTTCTGGAGTGCGGTCGTCATCATGGCGGGGCACGTCTCGCTCGCCCTGCTGCCCAGTTTCGCCGGTGTGATCGTCGGCCTCCTGTTCGTCGCCGTCGGCAGCGGTGGCCTGAAGGCGAACGCAACGCGCATCGTCGGGACGCTCTACGACGAGCACGACTCCCGCCGGGACGCGGGGTTCTCGCTCTTCTACCTCGGCATCAACCTCGGCGCATTCTTCGGGCCGCTGCTGACCGGGCTTCTGCAGTCCACGCTCGGGTTCCACTGGGGGTTCGCGCTCGCCGCGGTCGGGATGGCCATCGGCCTCATCCAGTACTCGCTGGGCCGCAAGCGCCTCCCCGACATCGCGCGCGAGGTGCCGCACCCTCTGCCGCGCAAGCGCCTCCCGCTGATCATCGGGATCGGCGTGGCCGGCGTGATCGTCATCGTCGCCCTCGTCCTCACCGGGCTCATCAACGCGATCAACCTCGCCCTCTGGGTGATCGGCGTCACCATCATCGCGGCGATCGCCTACTTCGTCGTCATCCTCAGCTCGAAGCTGCTGAGCAGTACGGAGCGCAGCCGGATCGTCGCCTTCATCCCGCTCTTCATCACGAGCGCGGCGTTCTGGTCGCTCTACCAGCAGCAGTTCACGGTGGTGACGATCTACTCGGACGAGCGGCTCGACCGGAACCTCTTCGGATGGGAGTTCCCGGTGTCGTGGGTGCAGTCCATCAACCCGATCTTCATCATCATCCTGTCCGGCGTGTTCGCGGCGATCTGGACCAAGTGGGGCGACCGGCAGCCGTCGACGCCGCTGAAGTTCGCGGCAGGGACGGTCGTGATGGGCCTCGCGTTCTTCCTCTTCCTGTTCTGGGCGGGCGGTGGAGCGAACAGCACGCCGTTGCTCGCGATGGTCGGCATCCTGCTCGTCTTCACGATCGCGGAGCTGCTGATCTCGCCGGTCGGACTGTCGGCGTCGACGAAGCTGGCGCCGCACGCGTTCCAAGCGCAGATGGTCGCGCTGTACTTCCTGTCGGTGGCGCTCGGGACGGCGATGTCGGGGCAACTCGCGAAGCTGTACTCGCCGGCGACGGAGGGCGTCTACTTCGGGGTGATCGGCGCGGTCGCGGTGGCGATCGGCGTTGTGCTGGCGGTGATGAGTCCGTGGGTGCTGCGGATGATGCGCGGGGTGCGGTAGGGCCTGTCGGCAACGGAGGAGTTCGCGCGCGGCACGCCGGTTGGCGATAGTGAGCGGAGGAGATCGAGCCGCGGAATGGCGTGATCTCCTCCGTTGGCTGCGGTGGGGAGGTGCGGGGCGGGCATACTGAGGGGCATGGGTGAACGGGGTGACGAGGCTCGGGTTCTTGCGGTGTGCCGAGTCGCGCAGCTGCGGCCGGATGACGGCAATGTGGGTGTGACGGCGATCGACAAGCAGCCGGTGGAGTCGCGGCTGAAGGTGCGCGGGCTCGGACTCTACGGCGACGTGCAGGCCGACCGCAAGCACCACGGCGGCTCCACGAAGGCGCTCTACGCCTACGCCGACGAGGCCGCCGCGTGGTGGGCCGCGGAGCTCGGCCGGCCCATCCCGCCCGGACTCTTCGGCGAGAACCTGCGCACGGCGGGCCTGGACGTCGACGGCGCCGAGATCGGCGAGCGCTGGCGGATCGGCGAGAAGCTGGTGGTCGAGGTGACCTGTCCGCGCAATCCCTGCGCGACGTTCCAGCGCCGGATGGGCGAGCCGCAGTGGGTGCGCCGGTTCAGCGAGGCGGGGCGCGTGGGCGCGTACCTGTCGGTCGTGCACGCCGGGACGGTGGGCGCAGGCGACGCGGTGGAGGTCGTGCGGCGGCCGGGACACGGCGTCACGATCGCGTCGTGGTTCACGGCGGCGGACGCCGACCAGGCCGACGCGCTGGTGGCGGCGGAGGAGGCCGGAATGCTCGAGCTCGCTCGGGAGATGCGGGAGTCGATCGCGCACGTGCGCGGCCGCGCGGCGTGACGCGCGGGGAGCCGCCTACTCCTCGTCGAGCCCTAGCTCCCGACGCCAGTGCGCCAGGAACTCCGCGCCGGCGGTGTCGTGCACCGCGTCGCCGATCGTGATGACCTCGTACGGCCGCTCCAGCACGCCGTCCGCAGGCCGGACGTCCACGTGGGCGACCTCCCGGCCGGTGCTGTGGACGTAGTCCGCCATCTTGTAGTCGCTGCGCGAGTCCCCGATCGACCTCCAGCGGTGCGGCAGCGGGCCGCGCTCGGCGAAGTAGTCGAACGCGCGCTGGGCCCCGCGGTCCTTGTCGAGCAGCACGGACTCGATGTCGGTGGAGATGATCGTCGGGTCGATCCGGAACGGGACGTCGCCGGCCGCGTCGGGGGCGACGCGCTCGCCGTAGCGCAGGCCGAGACCGAGGCCGGTCAGGAGGTCGAAGGCGGCGTCCTGAAAACGGGCCTGGGCCTCCTGGTACGTCTCCGCGTCCACGTCGGTGCGCTGCTCGACGGAGATCATCGCGCGCTTCGTCTCGTCGAAGAACATCGTGTCGGCGAAGCGCTCCCGAACCAGCGTGCGGATGCCGTCGACCGCCGCGTCGGGAAGGGCGACCGACGCGTCGACCGCGACCTCGCCCATCCCCTCACCCGTGACCGGCGCCCACGCGCCGCCCTTCTCGAACACGCCGAACATCCGGGCGCCGTGGGACTCCAGCGCGTCGCCCAGGCCGGCGTCGCACAGCGGCGCGACCACCTGGTGGCGGATGAAGTCGCCTGAGCGGCCCGTGATGAACGCGATCGGCACGCCCGCAGCGGTCATCGCGACCAGGTCGGTGACGATGCTGCGGATGGCGATGGTCCGGGTGACGGGGCTGGCGATCGGGCCGTCGACGTCGAAGAGGAGTCCGAGGTTGTGCACGCTCCATTCTCGCGTGCGCATTCTCCCGAGCGCGCCGCGACCGCCCCGAACCGCGGGAGAATGGATATCAGGCCACGAAAGGAACGTCCCGTGCTCCGCACCATGTTCAAGTCGAAGATCCACCGCGCCACTGTCACCCACGCCGACCTCCACTACGTCGGCTCGCTGACCGTCGACCTCGACCTGATGGAGGCCGCCGACCTGCTGCCCGGCGAGCAGGTCGCCGTCGTCGACGTGACCAATGGCTCCCGGTTCGAGACCTACCTGATCGCCGGTGAGCGCGGCAGCGGCGTCATCGGGGTGAACGGGGCGGCGGCGCACCTGGCGGAGGTCGGCGACACCGTCATCGTCATCTCCTACGCGCAGCTGGACAACGCGGAGGCGAAGAGCTTCGTGCCGACGGTTGTGCACGTCGACGGCGGGAACCGCATCCTCGCGGTCGGCGCCGACCCGGCGGAGGCGCTGAGCGAGGGTGTGAGCGTCCCGCCGTTCGCGGTGCCGTCCGCGGCCGGCACCGTGGTCGCGTGACGTACCGCGCGACCGAGCGCATCCACACCGTCGAGGCGCGGCGCATCGAGCTGGAGGCCGAGGTGCCGTTCGCCCAGCTCCGGCGCGCGTTCGAGGAGCAGGTGCCCGAGCTCGATCGGAGGTTGCAGAGCGGCCTCCTGGACCAGGGCGCGGACTGGTCGACGCTGACGCGCATGCTCGAGGGCCCGGGGATGCACGGCCTCGTGCGGTTCTGGACCGACGACCCGCGCCCGGTCATGCGGGTGGGCGGCGTCGACATAGCGAGCGCCGGCTATCTCGTCGGCGATTACGCGACGGCCGCGCGGATGTACCGGCACGACGCGGGCGCGCTGCTCTACGCGCCGCTGCGCGTCGAACTGCACGACGTGGGTGGAGGCCGCACCGTGCTCAGCGTGGAGCAGCCGAGCATGCCGTTGCGCGGGTTCGGCAACAACAAGATCACCCAGGCCGGCTACGAGCTGGACCGGAAGCTGGGCGACCTCCTCGAAGACCTCGGGCTTCCGCGCCCGAGCGTGCTGCGGCTGTAGCGCGGGCGCCGGTAGCGCCGGCATCGGCGGTCAGGGCTCCCGCAGCCCCCAGGCCTGGCCGTAGCCGCCCTCCGCCACCGGCCGCTCCATCAGCTCGAGGAACGGCCGCGCCGGGAACGCCTCCGGCCCGAGCACGCCGGCGCCGCTCCAGGTCCCGTTGGCGAGCAGCTCCAGCGCGATCACCGGGTTGAGCGCCGTCTGCCACACCACGCACTGCGCGTCGTACTCCCGCATCGTCCACTCGTTGTCGGCCACGTGGTACAGGTACACGCTGCGCGGGAGGCCGTCCTTTCCCGTGCCGGTCACCCACACGCCGGCGCAGGTCTTGCCGGTCATCCGCGGGCCGATGCCGGCCGGGTCGGGGAGGGCCGCGGCGACCACGTCGCGCGGGGCGACCTCCACCGGGCCCGCCGCGCTGCGGACCCGCAGGGGCGACGTGGAGTCCAGCCCGAGCAGGTGCAGCGTCTTGAGGACGCCGATGAACTCCGCGCCGAGCCCGTACTTGAAGGTCACCCGCTCGGCGTCCAGCCAGCGCGGCATCAGCAGCACCTCCTCGTGCTCGACGTTGACGCACTCGACCGGGCCGATGCCCTCGGGGAAGTCGAAGACCTCCGGCTCGCTGAACGGCGGGGTGGCGAACCAGCCGTCGCCCTCTTCGGCGAGCCGGCGCTTCTCGAAGATCACGGGAGGGTTGAGGCACTCCTCGATCGTGGTCCAGATACTGAAGGAGGGCGCGAAGATCTCGTTGCCGTCGTCGTCGCGGACCACGAGGTTCGCGCCGTCGCGCGTGCCCAGCTCGTCGATGTGCGAGAACAGCTCGTCGGAGGCGTAGCGGGCGAACACGTCGGACAGGCCGGGCTCGACGCCCATGCCGACCAGGGCCAGGCGGCCGGCGGCCTCCCAGCGCTGGTTCTCGGCGAACTGGGCGTCGCCGAGCTTCACACCGGTGCGGCGGTACGGCTCGGTCTCGTGCGGGTGGGAGAGGCTCATGGCCATGTCGAGGTAGTCGGCGCCCGCCGAGAGTGCCCCCGCGAAGATCGACTCCACGAAGGAGGGCTCGACGGCGTTCATGACGTGGGTGGCGCGGTGCTCGCGGGCGACGGCCGCGACCGAGCTCGGGTCGGAGGCGTCGATGCGGGTCGCGGTGAAGCGGCGGGCGACGTTCTCGCCGTGCCGCTCGCGGATCCACGCGACCGTGGCCTCCGCCCGGGACAGGTCGTAGTCGCTGACGACGATGGACTCGAAGAACGAGCGGCGGGCGGCGATCTTCGCGATGGCGTTTCCGACGCCACCGGCGCCGATCAGCAGGATGCGCATGGTGCTCATTGTGCCCGGGCGGCACCGATTCGGCACGAATCGCGAGTATGAAGCGCGCAGAGTCGACATTCGACACGAATCGGTCACTTGTCGGGGTGATGGAGGGAGGGTGATTGACACGTACTATTGCTGAATGGAACTTCGCCAGCTCGAGCACTTCGTCACCGTCGCCGAAGAGCGGCACTTCACGCGCGCGGCGGAACTGCTGCAGATCTCCCAGTCCGGGCTGTCGGCCTCCATCCGCTCACTGGAGCAGGAGCTGGGCACGTCGCTGTTCATCCGGAGCACCCGCCGCGTCGAGCTGACGACGGCCGGCCAGGCGTTGCTCGCGGACTCGGTGCGCACCCTGGCCAGCGCCGCCGCGGCCCGCAATGCCGTGGCCGCCGTCCGCGGCCTGTTGCGCGGCCGCCTGACGATCGGCGCCGAGCCGTGCCTCGGGTCGGTCGACCTCCCGGCCGAGCTCGCGGCCTTCCGCACGGCGAACCCCGGCGTGGAGGTCCGGCTGCGGTACTCCGGGTCGGAGGAGCTGGTGGAGGCCGTCGCCGGAGGCCGCGCCGATGTCGCCGTGGTCGTCGACACCGGCCACGCGCCGAGCGGTGTGCGGCTGCGCCCGCTGAGCACCCAGTCGCTGCTCGTGCTCTGTCACCCGGAGCACCCCTTCGCGGCGCAGGACAGCATCCCGATCGAGGCCCTGCGCGGCGAGCCGCTGGTCGGCTTCCAGGAGGGCTGGGCCGCGCAGACGCTGGCCAGGCGCGCGTTCGCTGCGGCCGGCTTCGACTATCGCGCGGCGATGGAGGTCAACGACGTCCACCCCCTGCTCGACCTGGTCGGCTACAACCTCGGAATCGCGGTCGTCCCGGCGAGCTTCGGGCGCAAGCGGCCGGAGCTGCTGCGGGCGGTCGCGCTCAGCGGGGACGTGCCGGAGTGGACAGTGGCGGTGGCCGTGTCCGACGAGCCCAGCCCGGCGGCAGCGGCCTTCCTGCGCCAGCTCGCGCGGGTGGAAGCCCCCACCGGCTAACGCCGATCGCCGCCGAGGGGCACGTCGTTGTCACTTGTCTGGCGCGTAAGTGACAACAACGTGCCCCTCGGCGGGAGGCTGCACGCGGACTAGCATCCCACTCATGCGCGAAGTGATTCCCGGAGTCCATCGGCTGCAGTCCGCCCGCGCCGGCAACGCCTACCTGATCGAGGAGGGCGACCGGGCGGTGCTCGTCGACACAGGGCTCCGATCCGGGGCGGAGGCCGTGGTCGCCGAACTCGCGGCAGCGCGCATCCCGAGGGTGACCGACGTCGTCCTCACCCACTACGACCCCGACCACGTCGGCGGCGCGGCGGCCGTGCAGCACGCGACGGGCGCGCGGGTGTGGCTGGGCGCCGCGGACGCGCGGATCCTGCGCGGCGAGGAGCCGCCGCCCACGCGCATGCGCCGCGCGATGTTCCGGAGCGGGTGGCTGGGCCGCGCCGAGCTGCCGGACCTGACCGAGCTCTCCGACACGGCCGAGACCGGGGTCGCCCCCGGTGTCGTCGCCGTCCCGGCGCCGGGTCACACGCCAGGCCACCACCTCGTGCGGTGGCGCGGGGTCGCGTTCATCGGCGACGCCGCGCGCGTCTCCGGCGGGCGGCTCGTGCACCTCCCTGGCCTGCTCATCAGCGACCGCGCGGCCGCCGATGCGACGCTCGCCGCGATCGCCGCGTCCGCTCCGCGCCTCGTCTGCCCGGGCCACGGCGCACCTGCGCGACTGGTGTGACGCTCTCCCCCTGCATTTCCAGGATACGGGAGGGCAGGGGGCTTGCGGCAAGGCCCCGGTGGGGGCGGAGAATCGTCGATCGTGACTGCCTCCCCGCCTGCCTTCGCCCTGCCCGAGAACCTCTGCGCCAAGTCCGCTCCCGCCCTCATCGCCGACGACGAACGGCACTTCGCCGCCATCGACGGCACCCTCCGGAAGACCGTCGCCGAGCTGTCCGATCAGCTAGCCGCCGAGTTGCGTGCGCCCGGCGGTCACGGGCAGAAGGCGCTCGACCGGGACACCGAGGTCCGGCGGCTGAGCGCCCGGCTGCGCGCGCTCGGCAGGTTCGGGATCGACGTCTGCCTCGGGCGGATGGTCACCGACGCCGCGGAGACCGTGTACATCGGCCGCTTCGGGCTCACCGGCGGCGACGGCGAGAAGTTGCTCGTGGATTGGCGGTCGCCCGCGGCCGAGCCGTTCTTCGGGGCGACGCTCGGGGATCCGATGGGGCTGGTCAGCCGGCGGCGCTACCGCTGGGCGAAGGGGCGGGTGGCCGACTACTGGGATGAGGTCTTCGCGGCCGACGCCCTCGACGACGCCACCGAGCGGGCCGCGCTGGACGATCAGTCGGCCTTCATCGCGAGCCTCGGCGCGAGCCGGTCGCCGCGGATGCGGGACGTGCTCGCGACCATCCAGGCCGACCAGGACGCCATCATCCGGGACGGCTCCCGTGGCGCGCTCGTCGTGGACGGCGGCCCGGGCACCGGGAAGACGGTCGTGGCGCTGCACCGCGCGGCCTACCTGCTGTACTCCGACCCGCGGCTGTCGCAGGGGCACGGCGGCGTGCTGTTCGTCGGGCCGAGCCCGGCCTACCTCGCCTACGTCTCCGACGTGCTGCCGAGCCTCGGCGAGGAGGGGGTGCAGCTCTGCACGCTGCGCGACCTGCTGCCGGAGGGCGCGTCTGCCGAGCCGGAGGTCGACGAGGAGGTCGCGCGGCTCAAGGCGTCGGCCGCGATGGTGACGGCGGTCGAGCGGGCGGTCCGCTATCACGAGGTCCCGCCGTCGCGCGGGATGGTCGTGGAGACCGAGTGGGCCGACCTCCCGTTGACGCCCGACGACTGGGCGGACGCTTTCGACGCGGTCGGCGCGGGCGCGCCGCACGACGAGGCGCGCGACGAGGTGTGGGAGGAGCTGCTGACGATCCTGGTGGCGAAGGCCGGCGACGCGATCCCGGAGGCCGCCCTGCGCCGTCAGCTCACCCGGAACGACGGGCTCCGCGCGGCCTTCACCCGCGCGTGGCCGCTCCTCGACCCGGCCGGCGTGCTCGGCGACCTGTTCTCGGTACCCGCCTACCTGAGCGCGTGCGCGCCGTCGCTGAGCGACGAGGAGGTGCGGGCGCTGCGGCGGGAGGAGCCCCGGGCGTGGACGCTTTCCGACCTCCCGCTGCTCGACGCCGCACGGCAGCGGATCGGCGACCCGGCCGCGAACCGGGTGGCGCGCGAGCGGGAGGCCGTGCTCGCCTTCGAACGCGACGGCCGCAACCGCGTGGTGGACGACCTGATCGCCGCCGACGACGGCGAGGGGCTGGTCACGATGCTGAAGGGGGAGGACGCGCAACGCTCCCTCATCGACAAGGCCGCCCTCCCGAGCCTCGACCCCGACCTGCTGGCCGGGCCGTTCGCGCACATCGTCGTGGACGAGGCCCAGGAGCTCACCGACGCCGAGTGGCGGATGCTGCTGCGGCGCTGCCCGTCGCGCAGCTTCACGATCGTGGGCGACCGGGCGCAGGCGCGGCACGGGTTCACGGACTCGTGGGCCGGGCGGCTGGCGGCGGCGGGCATCCCGGACGTGCGCGTGTCCACGCTGACCGTCAACTACCGGACGCCGGAGGAGATCATGGCCGAGGCCGCGCCGGTGATCCGGGCGGCCATCCCGGACGCGAACGTGCCGACCTCGGTCCGCAGCAGCGGGCTGCCGGTGGTGCGCGGTCGGCGGGACGACCTCGACGGGATCGTGGCGCGGTGGCTCGACGAGAACCCGGCGGGGATCGGGTGCGTGATCGCCGCCGAGGGCACGCTGGGGTGGTCGTCGCCCTCCGACCGCCTTCGCGTCCTCACGCCCGCGCAGTCGAAGGGGCTCGAGTTCGACCTGGTGGTGCTGCTGGACCCGGACGGGCTCGGGGACGGGATCGAGGGGGCGGTCGACCGGTACGTGGCGATGACGCGATCGACGCGGGAGTTAGTGGTGCTGGCGGTCCAGTCGTAGTGTGACCAGACGCAGCCGAGCGCCGCCTTGCCTTAAATTTCGCATTGTAGTTAGCTAGACGCTAAACGAAAGCGGAGGCAATGATGCATTCACGTAAACTAACCGCCTGGGTCTCTTCTGCCGTCCTAGTGATGGCCCCCGTGTCGATCGGAGCGCCACCAGCGTACGGAGCTGGACTTGAGGCCGAGAGCGGTTCTCGCGCGGTTACCAAGGAGAGGGGATTCGATAGCCGAATCGCGACCGCTTCGGATCGCGACTTACTGAGGCTTCTGCTAACCGGCACCGGACCCATCGCAGACGCTCATCCCGAACTCCCGCTAGAACTCGGCTTCGCGCGAGTCCCAATGGATGTCGATACCGATGCGTTAGCGCTTGTCACGGACACGTTCATCGATCGCTTTCCGGCTTTCTCGGCAGTGTGGGCACCTGCGATTCGAAGTGGCGATCCGATCAAGATCAACAAGGGCTTGAACGGCTTCAGCGTCGACTTCATCGAATTCGTGGAGACGGACGACGTCTTCACCGAGTTCCGCCAAGTGATGTCCACCAAGCCCGTGCGCAGCGCGCGGGGCGACCTGGTCGTGGTCTGGAACGTGGCCGTCGTCGCGAATGCGGCTGTGGTCGCTACGACGGTCGGGATCGCGGCCACCATCGCCGGAGCGGCGATGGCAATCGCGCTCGTCGGGGGCGTGTTCATTGCGTACCTCGACGACGTCGAAGGAGCGACCTCCTCGTCGGACATGGATCGCGTCCGCGAGTCGACAGTCAGGGCTCTCGCCTCATAGCGGCCGCGTGAAAGAGAACTCTCGTGCGCGCGAAACGCTCGCGTCGCGCGCCTCGGGACTCATGCTGGTCTCGATGATCGCGCTCTCGGCGTTTCTGTCCGCGAACAGCACCGTGTTGTTCCCTCGCCAGCAAGGAGAGGGGGACGTCCTGCGCAGATACGTTCTGCCTGTGTTTCCGCAGTCGTGGCCGTTCTTCACCAAGCCTCCGGATGATTCGGAGTACGCGGCTTACTCGGTCAGTGGCAACCGAATATCGGCGGCGACCGACTTTCCCAATTCCCTGCCTTCGAACGCCTTCGGATTCTCGCGATCGCAACGCGCTCAAGGGCCGGAAATGGCGAACCTCGCGATGGAAATCGAACCGGGGCTGTGGACCGTGTGCCTCTCGACACCGGGTGATTGTGTTCAAGCAGCGGACGAGAAGGAGCCAGTGAGGATGCGAAATCATTCGACCTTTGCGACGTTGTGCGGTACCCATATGCTCGCGGAAACGGAGCCCGTCCCGTGGTCGTTCCGAGACGAGTACGAAGGCTGGCGAACGGACCTTCGCGTCGTGAAGGTCGAGCTCACTTGTGACTAGCGCTGTTGCGTTGCAGGTTGATCGCAGGGCCAGCGTGACCATTTCGCCGATCATCGGACTCGGGCGGTCTCTTCTCGCTCTGGCGCAGGCGACGGTATTTGTGTTCTCGGACGTACGGGCATTCCTGGTGCCGGTAGGCGGCAAGTCCATTCAGGATTCGTGTGGGGAGTATCTCGGGAGGATCTCCCTCTTCTGTATCGGACCTTCGCCTGACGGCGCGGCCGTGGTGGAAGTGATCGCCCTGCTGATCGTCGCCTCCGGGGTTCTTCCGCGTTACACCTGCATCCTCCACGCCTACATGAGTGTGTCCTTCATTGGCGTATTGGCATTGCCGGACGGTGGCGACCTCATCGCCACGAGCCTCTCGTTCCTGCTGGTATTCGTCTATATCGGCGATCCGCGTCTCTGGCACTGGGGGCGAGGCGAATCGACTAGCGCAGTGTTTCGCGGCATCTCGAAGGGCGCGCAATTCGCTATTCGAGTTCAAGTCGCTTTCATCTACTTCCAAAGCGCGACATCGAAGTTCGCGGTCGACACCTGGGCTGACGGATCGCAGATGTACTACGTGACCCGCGAGGAGATGTTCGGTGCAAGCGGGCCTCTCGGCGACGTTGCTCGTGCCCTTACGAGCGTTCCCTTGGTGACATTGGCATCCTCGTGGGGTGCCATCGCGATGGAACTCAGCATCGTCGTTCTGATATTCATCCCGAAACCGGCCGCAGCGAAGGTCGCGATCACCTTGGCGATCGCCCTTCACGTCATGATCATCGCCCTGATCGGCATCGGCAGTTTCGGGCTCGTCATGATCGGCGCTGTCTTGTGCGCGAGCGGTTCGCGGATCGCAAGGCTCGGTGAGCTTGTGCATCCCAGATTCCCTCGGCGACTACTTGCGCGTTTCGGCGACCCCGACGCCCCCGCGCTCTCAGCGGATGGGCCGTGAGCTTGCGATGACGGGTAGGAACGACATTCGTGTCGAGGACTCTGTGCTCACCATCGTTCCCCGTGGGCTGGATCGTCTGTGGTGCTGCCGCCGGGCTGTCGTCGTTCCGCTTTCGAGTATCACTGAGCTTCGCGTGGAGCACTCACCTGCGCGGCTCCCGATCGGGTGGCGAGGTCCGGGGCTCGACTTCCTTGGCAAGCTCTGCGGAACGTTCCACCTGAACGGTGAGCGGCACTTCTGGAATTACTCCGGAACCGGTGAGGCACTGGCTGTCCGGCTCAGTGACGACCAGCATTTCCGATGGCTATACCTGTCCGTCGGGGATGCTGATAGCTGGCGGCGCGTAGTTCTTGACGCTATGGCTCGCTAGACCTCCAGCGCCGCCTGCAGCTCCGCGTCGCTCGGCTCCACCAGGTGCCGTCCGTCCGGGAACACGATCACGGGGATGTTGGTGCGGCCGCTGATCGCGTGGGCGCGGTCGGCCTCCTCCGGGCGCGCGACGAGGTCGATGTACTCGTAGTCGGCGCCGAGGCGGTCGAGGAGGGACTTGGAGCGGATGCAGTCGCGGCACCAGTCCGCGCCGAACATCGTGACGGTGTCGAAAGTGTCGGTCATGCCTCCAGGCTAAGCGGCGCCGACTGGGAGTCCGCCGTCCACGATGAGAGTGGCGCTCGCCGCGGTCTGCTCGATGAGGCGGGCGTTGGCGCCGTCGACGTCGCGCGCCCAGGCGAGAGCGGCCTCCGGGGTGCGGCCGTGGCGGGTGTGCCGGTCGACGAGCCGGCGCATCCGCTCCTCCTCGGGCGTCGCGACGAACCAGGACTCGGACAGCAGCGGTGGGATGCGCGACCACGGGTCGGTCGGCGCGAGCAGGTAGTTGCCCTCCACGACGATCAGCCGCGTGCCGGGCAGGACGGCCACGCTCCCGGCGATGGGCTCGCCGACCGCGCGGTCGAAGGCCGGTGCGTAGACCGGGTGATCGCTCTCGGCGAGGACGCGCGCGAGCAGCGCCACGAAGCCCCAGCCGTCGAAGGTGTCGATAGCGCCCTTGCGGTCGCGGCGGCCGAGCGCCTCCAGAGTGGCGTCGGCGAGGTGGAAGCCGTCCATCGGGAGGTAGGCGGCGACCGGCTCGCCGGCCTGCTCGTTCGCGGCCTCGACCACCGCGCGGGCCAGCGTCGTCTTGCCGGAACCGGGGCTGCCGACGATCCCCACGATCGCGCGGCGGCCGTCGGCGGCCAGACGGAGGCCACGCCCAGCGAGCGCGTGCGGGTCGGCAGGTGATGGCGAAGGCTGCATACCGACATTGTCGCGGGACGCCCTGAACCGACGGTCAGTAGTGTCGTGAGGAAAACAAGTGCTATGCTCACGACACCAGCCCGTCGTTCGAAGGAGATCGCCGATGCCCGCAGAAGACCAGCCCCGCACGTTCGACGCCCACCGTGCAGCGCTGCAGGACCCGCCGATCGAGTACCGCCCGGAGCTGCGCTGGTGGCTGGCCGAAGGCCTCCACACCGACCGCACCCTGCGCTCCGAGATCGACGCCGCGCACCGGCTCGGCTTCGGCGGCATGGAGTTCCTGGCGATGGACGAGCAGGCGATCGATCACGCGCGGTACGGCTGGGGCTCGGAGGAGTGGGTGCACGATTCGCAGCTCGTGGTCGAGGAGACCACCGCGCGCGGGATGTCGGTGAGCTTCACCTCCGGCACCAACTGGTCGAACGCGAACCTGCCGACGATCGACCCCGACCACCCGGCCGCGGCGCGCGAGCTGAACTACGTGGTCGAGGAGGTCCGCGCGGGCGCGGGCCGCAGCGGCGCGCTCCGACGCATCGACCTGGACGCCCAGCGGGAGGAGAGCCTGCTGCCCGGCCACCGCATCGCGCCGAGGACGCAGGAGTTCTTCGCGGTGGTGGCGGCGCCCGTGGTCGAGGACGGCGACGTCCCCGTCCTGGACGCGGACGGAGTCCTCGACCTCACGGCCCTCGTCGGCGACGGCGCCCTCGACTGGGAGCCCGCCGCCGACCGCGAGTGGAGGCTGTTCACCTTCTGGTCGCACGGCACCGGCCAGACGGCCTCCCCGTCCGCGAGCGTCAACTACACGGTCAACTACCTGGAGCGCGCCGGCGTGGACGCGGTGATCGACTACTGGGGCTCGACCGTCCTGACGCCCGAGCTGCGCGCCCTGATCGCCCGCAACCCGCGCGCGCAGATGTACATGGACTCCCTGGAGCTGAACACCTGGGGCGACGGCGGGCTGTTCTGGGGCGCGTCGGTCGCGCGGGAGTTCCGCGAGCGCCGCGGGTACGACATCACGCCGTGGCTGCCGTTCCTCACCCGCAGCGTGCTGCTGATGGCCTCCGCCACCACCTACCGTTTCCAGCCGACGGAGGCGCAGCGCGGCACGGTGGAGAAGGTGCGGCACGACTACGTGGAGACGCTCACCGACCTCTACATCGAGAACATGCTGCGGCCGTTCGCGGAGTTTCTGCACGAGAACGGCATCCTGCTGCGCTCGGAGATCAGCTACGGCCTCCCGTTCGAGCTGACCCGTCCCGGCCCGGAGGTCGACGGGATCGAGACCGAGTCCCTGGAGTTCGGCTCCCAGATCGACGCGTACCGGCTGCTCGCCGGGCCGGCGCACCTGTTCGGCAAGCAGTACTCGTCGGAGACCGGCGCGACGACGCGCAACCACATGCTCGACCACCGCTTCTACGACCAGATCATCGCGACCCAGCTCGCGGCCGGCATCACCAAGACGGTGCTGCACGGCTGGGCGAGCACGGCGGGCGCGGAGGGCGCGACCGAGTGGCCCGGGCACGAGGGGATGTGGCCCGGATTCTCGGAGCGATTCGACCTCCGCCAGCCGGCCAGCGAGTTCTACCCGCAGTGGAACAAGGCTGTGGGTCGGTTCCAGTACCTGCTGCGGCAGGGCCGTCCGCGCATCGACGTCGGCATCCTGCGCACCGACCACTTCGTGGACAACATGTCCGGGATGTTCTTCCTCGACGCGAACGGCGAGCGCATCCCCGACGAGGTCGCCTACGGGCAGATGTGGATGCGGAACCGCGAGAACCACTGGTGGCAGGACCTCGGCATGCAGGACGCCGGCTGGAGCTACGAGTTCCTCGACGGCTCGCTGCTGCTGCGCGACGAGGTGGTCTTCGGCGACGGGCTCGTTCAGCCGGACGGTCCGGGCTACCAGGCGCTGATCGTGTACCAGGAGGCGCTGAGCGCGGATGTCGCGCAGCACCTGCTCGACTGGGCTCGGCAGGGGCTCCGGGTGCTGATCGTCAACGGCGCGCGCGAGCTGAAACTGCTGATGACCGGCGAGTACATCGTCAACGAGCGCGCGGCCTCCCGGACGCCGGGGCTCGACCACCGTGACGACGAGCTCGCCGCGATCCTGGCCGAGCTGCGCAGCCTCCCGACAGTGACCGAGGTGGACGACCCCGCACGCACCGTGGCGGCGCTGCGCGACCTCGGCGTGGTGGGCCGCGCCGAGTTCACCGCCGAGAACCGCGACGTGCTCGGCTACCTGCGCGAAGACGGCGACCTGCTGCACGTGTACCTCTACCACTTCCTCTACGAGACCGGCGAGGACACCGTGGTGGAGGTCGCGCTGCCCGGGCTCGGGACGCCGTACCGGGTCGACCCGTGGACCGGCGCGGTCGCCGAGCACCACGGGGTGCGCATGGACGGCGACCGCACGCTCGTGACCGTCGCGCTCGCACCGGGGGAGACCGCGCTGCTCACGATGGACCGCTCGCAGCGTCCGGCGCCGTCGCAGCCCGTCGAGCGCGAGGTCGTGACGGAGGTCGACGGCTGGACGATCGCCGTCGAGAGCTGGGACGCCGGCGAGGACGAGCTGATCGTGGAGGACCGCGGCCTCGGCTACGAGAGCCGGGAGGTGCGCCCGACGACGGCGGTCGGCGTGCTGTCGGCGGAGGGCTCCGAACTGCTGCCGTGGAGTGAGCTGGCGGGCGTCGGGCCGGAGGTGTCGGGCGTGGCGGAGTACCGCACGTCGTTCACCCTCCAGGCGGCCGCGGCGTCCGGCGAGCGGCTGCTGCTCGACCTCGGCTCGACCGCGGGAGGGCTCGGCTCGGTGGTCGTGAACGGCGGCGAGGCCGTGGGGTTCGACACCTCGCGCCCGGTGGTCGACATCACCGACGCGGCCCGGGAGGGAGTGAACACGGTCGTGGTCCGGGTGGCGAGCTCCCTGAACAACCGGCTCATCGCGCGCGGGTACTACGACGACATCCCGGACATGGGGCTGTTCCTGCTGGGGCGGCAGGAGCCGCACGTCACCGTCGTGCGCCCGCACGGTCTGCTCGGACCGGTGCGAGTCGTGCGGGAGCGGTGAGCCCGGCTGCGATACTGGCCACACGCGACAGAAGGAGGTGGCAGCGTGTCGGACGACCCCGACCTCTCGCCGGTCATCGAGCAGGACCCGCTCGACCTGCGCCTGTCGATCGCGTCGATCGTGCACTGGGCCGACAGCCGGGACGTGCGCGTGCGGGTGATGGAGCAGATCGGATTCCCGGTCGACGACATTCCGATGTTCGTCGTCGTCAACCAGCTCGCCTATCGCGGAGCACTGCGGCCGACCGACCTGGCGGCGACCCTCGGGACGGGCAAGGCGAACATCTCCAAGATCGTCCGCCGCCTGGAGGAGATCGACCTCGTGGAGCGGGTGCCGTCGCCGCGGGACGAGCGGAGCGTGCTCGTCGCGCTGACCGCCGCCGGCCGCGAGCTGGGCGAGCGCATCATGGCGGTCGCGCAGGCCCAGGTGGACGAGGTCACCCTCGGCTGGGACCCGCAGGAGGTCGAGAACCTCCGCCGCTACATCGCCCGCTTCGCCCGCCAAGCCTTCGCGGGCCTCTCCATGACCACCAACCTCACCACCGAACGGTGAGTAGTTGCGGAAATCGCGGCTGAATTTCCGCGATTAGTCACGTTTCGGCGGCAGGCGGTACGCGCGCTCGGCGGCGTGCGTCAGCACGTCGGCGCGCTCGGGGGCGGAGAGGTCGGCGAGGAGATCCTGCGTCAGTGTCCAGGTGTCCGCGTAGGGGGCGGCCAGCGTCGACACCGGCCAGTCCCCGCCGTACAGCACGCGCGCGGCCCCGAAGGCGTCGAGAGCGTGCTCGACGTACGGGCGCAGGCGCGCTGCGTCCGAACCGGCGCCGAGGGTGGTCAGGCCCGACAGCTTCAGCCACACGTTCGGGCGCTGCGAGAGCGCGGTGAGGAGCCCGGCCCACGGCTCCGCGCTCGCGGCGCCGACCGGCGGAGTTCCGAGGTGGTCGATGACGAGCCGCAGCGAAGGAAGCTCGTCCGCGATCGACACCGCGTGCTCCAGGTGCCTGGGGAGCACGCCGATCACATCGAAGCTGAGACCGCGCGCGGCGAGGAGCGCGAGCGACGCGCGCACGTCCGGTCGCGCCAGCCAGTCGGCATCGGGCTCGTCGTGGATCAGGTGCCGCACCCCCACGAACGACGGATGCAACGACCACTCGTCAAGCTGGCGCGCGGCGAGTTCCGGGTCGAGCAGGTCGACCCAGGCCACGACCCCGGCGACCATCGGGGAGGACACGGCGAACATCGCCGCCGAGTCCTCCACCGAGTTCGCGGCCTGGACCAGGACGACCCGGTCGACGCCCGCCTCTTCCAGCTGGGGCCGCACCTCGCCGAACGCGAACGTCCGGTTGATCGGCGCCAGCGCGTCGGTCAGCCAGGGGTACGCGACCCGGTCCAAGTCCCAGAGGTGCAGGTGGGCGTCGACCGTCATCTCAGGCGGCCAGGTCGAAACGGACGAGGGTCGGGCCGGCGACAGCAGGCTCCGGCAGCGCCACGACGATGACGTCGCCGTCGCGGGATGCCGCGACCGGGGTGTCGTCGGCGAGACGGGCGCTCGCCGCATCCACCGCAGCGGAGGCCGGCAGGTGGACCTCTCCGATGGCGTCCACGAAGGCGTTCGCGGTGTCGTCAGTGCGGGTCCAACGCACCCACGGCTCGTCCGAAGCGGAGGCCACAGTCGAGTCCAGCGTGGTCGAATCGAACACGGCCGAGCCGTTCACGGCGTTCCACGCGGCGAGGTGCTCCAGCGTCCGCCGCTGCAGGTCGGGCACGGTGCCGCGCGCGGTGAGGCCGACGTTGAGGAGCAGGTTGCCGCCGCGGGACACGATGTCCACGAACGACTTGACGGCGTCCGGTCCGCTGAGCAGGTGCGTCTCGTCCTCCACCTGGTTGAAGCCGAACGAGAAGCCGATGCCGCGGCAGTTCTCCCAGGCGCCGGAGGCCTCCACGTCGGTGCCCTGCTGGTACTCGCTCGTGCGGAAGTCCCAGTGCGTCTCGCCCCAGCGGTCGTTCGAGACGCCGTCCGGGCGGGCGGCGTAGAACTTCTCGAACAGCTTCTCCATGCTGAACGGCCCCGACGGCTTGCCGGCGTCCGGCCACTCGATGTCGCCCCAGAGGATGTCGGGCGAGTAGCGCTCGATGAGGTCATCCACGTGCGTGTACGCGTACTCGGCGTAGGCCGCGTCGACCGGGCGGCCGAAAGCCTGGCCCTCCGACGTGATCGGCGGAAGCTGCGAGAAGTGCCAGTCCAGGCCTCCCGAGTAGTAGACGCCGAAGCGGAGGCCGGCGTCGCGGGTGGCCTTCTCGAACGCGCCCACGAGGTCGCGGCGCGGACCGCGGGCGACCGTGTTGCGGCCGTCGGTGCCCGGCGCGTCCCAGAGGGTGACGCCGTCGTGGTGCTTGGTGGTCGGCACGAAGTAGCCGGCACCGGTGCTCTTCACCAGGGCGATGAACTCCTCCGGGTCGAACTCGGCAGGATCCCACTGGTCGAGGAAGTCGTCGTACGGGGCGCCGCCGAAGACCTCGCGCTGGTGCTCTGCCGCGGGGCTGCCCTCGATGCGGATGGTGTTGTAGTACCACTCGGCGTACGGGTTGTGCCGGAACCAGTACTCCTTCTCGATGGTGCCGAGCTCGCCGATCGGCTCCGCCCAGGCGGGCACCGAGTACGGGCCCCAGTGCACGAAGACGCCCAGCTTGGCGTCGCCGAACCACTGCGGGACTTCGCGCTCGAACCGGCGGTAGTTCTCGGGGCGGACGGGGTCGTCTTTGAACATGGCCACGCTGAGGCTCCTTCTGCGCTGAATGGATGTGGTGGACGGGGCGATTGTGGATCGATCCCCTGGCAGATATCCTATAGGCAATAGGCTTGGCCCTGAAAGACCTACTCGAAGGAGAGTTCGTTCCGTGACCCCTACCCTCACCGCCGCGCCCGACTCGACTGTGCCCGACTCATTCGTGCGCACCGACCTCGTGAAGCTGCCAGGCGGCGAATGGTTCACCGGCGCCGGCTTCGGCCTGTTCGTGCACTGGGACCACGCCAGCCAGCAGGGGATCGAGATCTCCTGGCCGCTGGTCGGTCGTTCCATCATCCCCGGTTCCGACCGCGTCGAGGACACTGTGACGGTCGAGCAGTACCAGTCGACCGCGGCGACCTTCGATCCGGTCGAGTGGGATGCCGTGGCGCTGGCCCGGCTCGCCAAGCAGGCGGGCGCGCGTTACGTCGTCTTCACGGCGCGTCACCACGCGGGCTACTCGATGTTCCACACCGCGCACTCCGAGTTCGGCATCCAGCACTCGCCGTTCGGCCGCGACATCACCAGGGAGTTCGTGGAGGCCATCCGGGCGGAGGGCATCCGCGTCGGCATCTACTACAGCCTCCCGGACTGGAACCACCCGGACTACCCGGCGTTCACGATGAGCGACCGGCCGTACCCGCTCGAGCACTGGCCGGCCGCGGCCGACCCCGCCAACGCGGGGACCCCCGTCGCCGACGACCGCCACCGCCGCCCGACGCCGGAGGAGTGGTCGCGGTACCAGGACTACCTGCGCGGCCAGCTCACCGAGCTGCTCACCGGCTACGGCACGATCGACCTGCTGTGGTTCGACGGCGAGTGGGAGCGGTCGGAAGAGGAGTGGGACAGCGCCGGGCTGCGCGCGCTGATCAAATCGCTCCAGCCGGATGTCGTCATCAACGACCGGCTGCTCGGCCAGGGCGACTACAAGACACCGGAGCAAGGCTTCCCGGTGACGGCCCCGGACGGCCCGTGGGAGCTCTGCCTCACCATCGGGCAGATGTGGGCCTGGCGCCCAGGCGACACGAAGAGCAAGAGCACGGTGTCGCTGCTGACCACGCTGATCGAGGTCGCCTCCCGCGGCGGCAACCTCCTGCTGAACATCGGCCCGAAGGGAGACGGCAGCCTCAACGGGTCGCAGGTGACGACCCTGGAGGAGATCGGCGCCTGGATGGACGCCCACGCGGAGAGTGTCGTCGGCGTCGCGCCCACCAGCGGCGTCGACTTCTACGGTCCGTCCACTGCGCGGCAGGGCAGGCTCTACCTGCATCTCGTCATGCGTCCGATCGAGCAGGTGATCGTCCGCGGCATCCCTGTGGAGCGGGTCCGTTCGGTGCGGCTCCTCGCGACCGGCGAGGAGCTTCCATTCGAGCTGAACGTCGAAGTCCACGAGCAGGCCGAGCAGACCGGCGAGGCCCAGGGAGAGCTGCACATCCCTGCGCCTGCCGCCTCGGGAGCGCTGATCGACGTGATCGCGATCGACTTCGAGCCGCTCGCCGGATAGAACGTCCGGACTACTTGAAACCTATATCAAACACCCTATAGGATCGCGCCAACACGGCGATCACTTTGATGAATCCAATGAAGGAGGCACAGCACGTGACACCACGAACCAAGCGCGCAGCGGTACGGGCCGGTACCGCCATTCTGCTGGCAGGAGCGCTCACCGCGCTCGCCGGCTGTGCGGGAGGCGGAAGCGGCAACGCGTCCGGCGGCCCGATCAGCATGTACACCTGGGTCAGCAGCCAGAGCGACCGCGACCAGTGGCAGGGCTTCATCGACCTCGGCAAGAAGGTCGACCCCAAGCTGGACGTGACGATCGAGGGCCCGAGCTTCAACGACTACTGGACCAAGGTCAAGACCCGGCTGAGCGGATCCAACCCGCCCTGCCTCCTGACCACGCAGGCCGCCCGCGCGCAGGAGCTCTCCGGGCTGCTGATGCCGCTGACCGACCTGATCAAGAAGTACAAGCTCGACACCTCGAAGTTCGACTCGTCCATGCTCAAGGGCATGACGGTGGACGGCAGCATCCGCGCCATCCCCTACGACGCCGAGCCGATCGTCCTCTACTACAACGCGGACGCGTTCCAGAAGGCCGGCCTCGCGCTGCCGAGCGCCAGCTACACCCGGCAGCAGTTCCTCGCGGACGCGAAGAAGCTGACCACCGCCGACCACAAGGCGCTCGCCATCGAGCCGGGCTTCTTCATCCCGAACGCGTGGGCCATCGCCGACGGCGCAGAGGCGGTCAAGGGCGGCAAGCTCGACCTGACCAACTCCAAGCTGGTCGACTCGGTGCAGTCGTACTTCGACCTCGTCTCCAAGGAGGGCATCGCCAAGGCTCCGGAGGCCGCGGACGGCAGCGACGTCGCCCAGTCGGCGTTCACCTCCGGCGCGAGCGACATGCTGATCGAGGGTCCGTGGATGTACGGCACCTTCGCCGCCGCCGCCAAGTTCAAGCTGGGCGTGACCATCGTCCCGACCCAGTCGGGCGACGCCAAGGGCATGACGGCCGGTTCCGGCTTCGGCATCGCGAAGAACTGCAAGGACCCGGACAGCGCGTTCAAGGCGATCATGGCCATGACCGACACCAGCGTCCTGAAGGGCCAGGCCGAGAAGCGCGGCATCGTCCCGTCCCGTCCCGACGCGCAGGCGGCCTGGGCGGAGGGCAAGACCCCCGAGGCGTACACCGCGGTGCAGGCCCTGTTGAAGGATGCCAAGGCACAACTCACCACTCCGACCTGGAACCAGGTCGAGACCCTCTTCACCCAGTACGGCGTCGAGGGCTACCGGGGTGACAAGACCGCCAAAGATGTCATGAACACGATCCAGAACTCGGTGGGGCAGTAGGCGGATGTCCTCGCCACTGATCACGGGCGCCGTCGTCTCGGAGGAGACGGCGGCGCCCGCCGCGCCCGAGACCCGGCCGTTCCACGTCCCGCACCCGTCGCCGCCGCGCGGCCCCAAGAAGCGGAAGGGCGACGGCCTCACCGCCCTCGCCTACCTGTGGCCGGGTCTCGCCGGCTTCACGTTCTTCATCGTGGTACCGCTGCTCGGATCGCTGGTCATCAGCTTCTTCGAATGGCCGCTGTTCGGCACACCGACGTTCGTCGGCTTCGCCAACTACCAGAAGCTGTTCAGTGACCCGACGTTCTACACCGTCCTGCTGAACACGGTGATCTTCGCGTTCGTCTACACCGCGCTGAACCTCGCGCTCGCCCTGGCGGTCTCGCTGTGGCTGAACACGCGGGTCAAGGGCGCCGGCTTCTGGCGGGTCATCTTCTTCCTGCCGGCCATCACGCCGATGGTCGCCAACGCGCTGGTCTGGCGGCTGCTGCTCAGCGACAACGGGATCGTCAACTCGGCGCTGCACTCCATCGGCATCCAGGGGCCGAGCTGGCTCTCGGACTCCCGGTTCGCGCTCGCCTCGGTCATCGCGATGTCGGTCTGGCAGTCGTTCGGCTACAACGTGATCGTGCTCTCGGCGGGCATCGCCGGCATCCCGAAGGAGCTGCTGGAGGCCTCCCGGATGGACGGCACGAACGCCTGGCAGCGGATGCGCTCGATCATCCTGCCGATGATCTCGCCCGCGCTGTTCTTCACCATGACCATGACGATGATCGGCGCGTTCCAGGTGTTCGTGCAGCCGCAGATCCTGACGCAGGGCGGTCCGGGCGAGTCCACGAACACGTTCGTGCTCTACCTGTACCGCAACGGCTTCGTGTTCGACCGGCTCGGCTACGCGTCCGCGCTCGCGTGGATGCTGTTCATCGTCGTCATGCTCATCACCGCGCTGCAGTTCGCCGGACAGAAGAGGTGGGTCAACTATGACAAGTGAGGCAACCCGGGTGCGCCGCCGGCTGCGCCCCGCCCAGCGCAAGGTGGTCGCGACGACCTGGCTGAACACGGCGGCGGTCGCGATCGTCGCGCTGGTGTTCACGTTCCCGTTCATCTGGATGTTCTTCTCGGCGCTCAAGCCCGAGTCGGAGGTCTTCTCGCCCACGCCGTCGTTCATCGGCTCCGAGGTGAAGTGGTCGAACTTCGTCGACGCGTGGACGCTCGTGCCGTTCGGCCGGTTCATCTTCAACGGCTTCTTCGTCGCACTCTGCGGCTCGCTGCTCTCGGTGATCGTCGCCGTGCTGTCGGCCTACGCGTTCTCGCGGCTGCGGTTCAAGTACCGCGACCGGCTCTTCCTGCTCTACGTGCTCACGCTCGTGCTGCCGCAGGAGGTCCTGGTCGTGCCGCTGTTCATCATGATGAACCAGCTCGGCCTGGTCGACAGCTACGTGGCGCTCATCATCCCGTTCGCGTTCACCGCGTTCGGCACGTTCCTGCTGCGCCAGTTCTTCCTGACCATCCCGATCGAGTACGAGGAGGCCGCGATCATCGACGGCGCCTCCCGATTCCGCACGCTGTGGTCGGTGCTCCTGCCGCAGCTCGCGGCGCCCATCTCGGTGCTCGGTGTGTTCTCGTTCGTCGGGTACTACAACTCGTACCTCTGGCCGCTCATCATCATCAACAGCCAGGACCTCGCGACCGTGCCGCTCGGGCTCTCGATGTTCACGGGCGAGCACGGGACGCAGTGGAGCCTGATGATGGCCGCCTCCACCCTCGCGATCATCCCGTCGCTGATCATCGTCGCGGTGCTGCAGCGGCAGCTCATCAAGGGCGTCGCCCTCGGCGGCTTCGGCGGGCGCTGACCCGGTCACCGCCCGGCCGCCTCCCGACCATCCACCAGAAAGCAGGACACCGCATGACTCTCGCCCCGCCCTCCGCCCGCACCGCTGTCGACGGGACCATCGTCAGCGCCGAGGCGTGGCTGAGCGACCTCGAGGTCGAGACCGTCCGCACCGACGCCGTGCAGTCGTTCCTCAAGCAGGAGACGATCTTCGTCCGCCTCCGCACCGCGGGCGGAGTGGAGGGCATCGGCTACAGCTACACGATCGGGACGGGCGGGGAGGCTGTGCTCAGCCTCCTGCGCACTTGCCTGCTCGACGTGCTGGTCGGGATGGACGCCAATCGTCCGGAGGCCGTGTGGCGCGCTCTCTTCTCGGCTACGCGAGCGACCACAGTCGGCGCGATCACGTCGCTGGCGCTCGCCGCCGTGGACACCGCCGTGTGGGATGCGCGCTGCAAGGCCTCCGGGCTTCCCCTCTGGGTCGCCGCGGGCGGATCGCGGCCGAGCATCCCGCTCTACGACACCGAGGGAGGCTGGCTGCACTTCGACACGGACGAGCTGGTCGCCCAGGCGGTCGAGTCGCAGCGCCGGGGCATGAACGGGGTGAAGATCAAGGTGGGCAAGCCGCGCGGGCACGAGGACGCCGAGCGGCTCGCCGCCGTGCGGGCCGCAGTCGGGCCGGGCATGGACATCATGGTCGACGCCAACCAGTCGATGACGGCCGCGGAGGCGATCCGCCGGGCCGCGCTGTTCGAGCCGCTGGACATCTTCTGGTTCGAGGAGCCGTTGCCCGCGGAGGACGTCGCCGGCCACCGCCGGCTCGCGGAGTCGACCACGCTGCCGATCGCGGTGGGGGAATCCATGTACTCGGTCGGGCACTTCCGCGAGTACCTGCAGGCCGGCGCCGCCTCCATCGTGCAGGTGGACGTCGCGCGGGTCGGCGGCATCACGCCGTGGCTGAAGGTCGCGCACCTCGCCGAGTCGTTCAACGTGGCCGTCGCGCCGCACTTCCTCATGGAGCTGCACGTGGCGCTCTGCTGCGCCGTGCCCAACGCGCTCTACTTGGAGCACATCCCGCAGCTTCGCGCGGTGACGAAGCGCGAGCTGGTCGTCCGCGACGGCCACGGCGTCGCCTCGGACGCGCCGGGCCTCGGGATCGAGTGGGACCTCGACGCGATCGACGACCGGAGGGTGGCGTGATGACGCGCGTCGAGCTCGGCCCGATCGGCTACGGCGTCGCAGCGCTCGGCAACCTCTACAGCGCGCGGCCGGACGACGTCTGGCCCGGCATCGTCCCCGCAGCGTGGGAGGCCGGCATCCGGTACTTCGACGTGGCGCCGCACTACGGGCTCGGCCTCGCGGAGGAACGCCTCGGCGAGGGGCTGCGCGGCCTCCCGCGCGACGAGTACGTGGTCTCGACCAAGGTCGGCCGGGTGCTGGAGCCGAACCCGGACCACCGGCAGGGCGACACCGACATCGCCAATCTGTTCGACGTGCCGTCGACGCGACGGCGGCGGCTCGACTACTCGCGCGACGGCGTGCTGCGCTCAGTGGAGGACTCCCTGAACCGGCTCGGCCTCGACCGCATCGACATCCTCTTCGTCCACGACCCCGACGAGCACGAGCGGGAGGCGCTCGACGGCGCGTTCCCCGCCCTGGAGGAGCTGCGCTCGCAGGGCGTCATCCGCTCCTACGGCGCAGGGATGAACCAGTCCGCGATGCTGGAGCGCTTCGTGCGGAACACCGACCTCGACGTCGTCATGTGCGCGGGCCGCTACACCCTGCTCGACGGGACCGCCGGGGCCGACCTGCTCCCGGCGGCGCTGGAGCGCGGGGTGGACGTGGTGATCGCCGCCGTCTTCAACTCGGGGATCCTCGCGACCGACCGTCCAGGAGCCGGGGCGACGTTCGACTACGGCGCCGCCCCCGCCGCCCTGGTCGAGCGTGCGGGCAGGATCGCGGATGTCGCGCGGCCCTACGGTCTCACCCTCCCGCAGCTCGCCGTCCAGTTCCCGCTGCGGCATCCCGCGATCTCCACGGTCGTGCTCGGCGCCGACACCCCGGAGCAGATCGTCCGCAACGCCGCACTGGCCGAGCCACGGGTGCCGGACGAGCTGTGGGCGGAGCTCGATGCCGCGGGGCTCACGCCGCCGAACATCCTGCATCCTCTTTCCTCTATCTAGCAGGCCCGCAAGCCTAGGATGTGCACATGAGCATCGAACCTTCCTCCAGCGAACACTTCCTGCCCGCGCGGCGGGCGCTGGCCGACGACGTCTACGACGCCGTGCTCGGCCTGCTCATGGACCAGGTGATCGAGCCGGGCAGCCGGGCCAGCATCGACGGGATCGCCCGCCAGCTCGGCGTCTCGCCGACCCCGGTGCGCGAGGCGCTCGCGCGACTGGAGTCCGAGGGGCTGGTCGTGAAGAAGGCGCTCAAGGGGTACACCGCGGCGCCATTGCTGGACAGCGAGGGACTGCGCGAGCTGTTCGAGATGCGGCGCCTGCTGGAGCCCTACGCCTCCCGCAACGCGGCGGGGGAGATCGACGCCGGGACGCTGGACCAGCTGGAGCAGCTCTGCGAGGACATGCACCGCAGCGGCGAGGCGGCGCAGACCGGCGATGACCGGTTCAAGGACTACAAGGACTTCGCCAACGCGGACGCCGACTTCCACCGCCTGATCGCGGCGCACTCCGGCAACGCGCTGCTGGCCGACGCGATCTTCCGGCTGCGCTCGCACATGCACCAGTACCGCATCTACTTCAAGCACGGCGTGGTCGACGAGACCTCGGGCGAGCACGAGGCCGTCCTGGAGGCGCTGCGAGCCGGCGACGCCGCGCGCGCCGAGAAGGCCATGCTCGACCACATCACGAAGTCGTACACGCGCATCGCGACGAGCCTCGACGACTAGTCCCTCACGCACATTCGTCACGAATATCGCTTTTGCGCGCCGCAAAACGCACATTCGGCACGAATGCGGGGGTGGCTGCGGTGGCGATTTGTACCTATATCCAATAGGATGTTTCCTATGAGCACCGTGATCGGCTTCGAGACCCTGGATGTGCGGTTCGAGACGTCCGCCCTGCTGGACGGCTCCGACGCGATGAACCCCGACCCCGACTACTCCGCCGCCTACCTGCGCGTGAGCACCGACGCTCCCGACGGGCTGGAGGGTCACTCCTTCGTCTTCACGATCGGCCGGGGCAACGACGTCCAGGTCGCCGCGATCGAGGCCGTCGCCCACCGCGTGATCGGGAGGGACGTGGAGGCTGTGCTCGACGACCTCGGCGGCTTCTGGCGCGAGTTCGTCCACGACTCCCAGCTCCGCTGGCTCGGCCCGGAGAAGGGCGCGATGCACATGGCGATCGGCGCGGTCGTCAACGCGTTCTGGGACCTCAAGGCCAAGCGTGCAGGCCTCCCGCTCTGGCAGCTTCTCGCGCGCATGACGCCGGAGGAGCTGGTCGACCTGGTCGACTTCCGCTACCTCAGCGACGCGCTGACAAGGGAGGCCGCGCTCGCGATCCTCCGCGCCGCCGAGCCCGGCCGGGCCACGCGCGAGGCCGAGCTCCTCGCGGTCGGCTATCCCGGCTACACCACGACGCCCGGCTGGCTCGGCTACTCCGACGACAAGCTGCGCCGCCTGGCGAAGGAGGCGGTCGACGAGGGCTTTCAGCAGATCAAGCTGAAGGTCGGCGACCGCCTGGAGGACGACCTCCGTCGCCTCCGCATCGCCCGCGAGACCGTCGGCCCGGACATCCGCATCGCCATCGACGCCAACCAGCGCTGGGACCGCGACCAGGCGATCGAGTGGATCCGTGCGCTCGAGCCGTTCGACCTGGCCTGGGTCGAGGAGCCCACCAGCCCCGACGACGTGCTCGCGCACGCGGCGATCGCGCGCGCCGTGGCTCCCGTGCGCATCGCCACCGGGGAGCACGGGATGAGCCGGGTGCTGTTCAAGCAGCTGCTGCAGGCCGAGGCGGCCGCCATCGTGCAGATCGACTCCACGCGCGTCGCCGGGGTGAACGAGAACATCGCGATCCTGCTGCTGGCCGCCAAGTTCGGTGTGCCGGTGTGCCCGCACGCGGGCGGCGTCGGCCTGTGCGAGGCGGTGCAGCACTTCTCGATGTTCGACTTCGTCGCGGTCTCCGGCAGCCAGGAGGGCCGGATGATCGAGTACACGAAGCACCTGCACGAGCACTTCGTCACCCCCGTCGAGCTGGAGGGCGGCCGCTACCGCGCGCCGCTCGCTCCGGGCATCGGCATGGAGATGCTCCCCGAGTCGCTCTACGCGCACCTCTACGACCCCGAGCTCGCCCCCGCTCCCGTCATCCTGACCTGACGGAGACCGCCGAAGGGCACGTTGTTGTCACTTTTCCACTCGAAAAGTGACAACGACGTGCCCTTCGTGCGTTGCTGGGCGCGGGTGAGAGGGGGGCTAGCGGCGCGGGCGGAGGGAGTACATGCCGCCGTCGACGGCGAGGATGACGCCGTTGGTGGAGGCGGAGCGCGGCGAGGCGAGGTAGGCGACGGCGTCGGCGACCTCTTGCGGTTGCACGAGCCGGCCGCTGGGCTGGCGGGCTTCGAGGGCGGCGCGTTCGGCGTCGGGGTCGGCGGCGCTGTCGAGCAAACGACCGACCCAGGGGGTGTCTGCGGTGCCGGGGGCGACCGCGTTGACGCGGATCCCGAACGGAAGGCAGTCGGCGGCGATCGCGAGCGTCATAGCCGAGATGGCGCCCTTGGAGGCGGAGTACAGCACCCGTTGCGGGAGGCCGGCCCATGCCGCGATCGAGCTGGTGAGCACGACGGCGGGGGAGGACGATGCCTTCAGCTGCGGCATGGCGTGCCGGATGGTGCGGGCGGAGCCGATGACGTTGACGTTGAGGACCCGCGCCCATTCGGCGTCGTCATTGGCCTCCACGTCGCCCTGGGCGCCGATGCCGGCGTTGGCGATGACGATGTCGAGGCGGCCGGCGTCGGCGACGACCTCCGCGATCGCGGACCGGACGCTCTCGTCGTCGCCGATGTCGCAGCGGACGCCGGTGTGCGGTTCGGCGACGTTGGATGCGTCGAGGTCGAGCGCGTAAACACGTGCGCCCCGGCTCGCGAGCTCGTCGGCGATGGCTTTGCCGAGGCCGGATGCTCCGCCCGTGACCGCGGCCACGAGCCCTTCGAAGTCGGACAACGTCGTCTCCTTAGTGTTGGTCTGCAATCGCTTCCGGAGTCGTGCACGCGACACGCCGGGCGCGGGCGTACACAACTCCGGAACGGATTGCGGTTGGTCAGGGGGCCGGGCGGACGGTGCTGTGCTGTTCGCCGAGCCCGTCGATGCCGAGCGTCACGTCGTCGCCGGCGCCGAGGTAGGGGAACCGGCCGGAGAGGCCGACGCCTTCGGGCGTGCCGGTGTTGATGAGGTCGCCGGGTTCCAGCACCGTGAACTGGCTGAGCCGGTAGACGATCTCGGCGACGCCGAAGATCAGGTCGGAGGTGGTGGAGTCCTGGCGCGGCTCGCCGTTCACGGTCGACCAGATCCGCAGCCCGGACCCGTCGCCGACCTCGGCGGTCGGCACCAGCCACGGGCCCAGCGGGTTGAAGGTCTCGAAGCTCTTGCCCTTGCTCCACTGCCCGAGGGAGCGCTGGAGCTGGTACTCGCGCTCGGACACGTCGTTGGCGACGGTGAAGCCGGCGATGTGTCCCAGTGCCTCCTCGGGCGAGGAGAGGTAGCGGGCGCGGGTGCCGATGACGGCGGCGAGCTCGACCTCCCAGTCGGTCGTGGTGGAGCCGGGCGGCAGCAGGATGTCGTCGTTCGGCCCCACGACCGTGTTGGGGTGCTTGTAGAACACCACGATGTCGGTCGGCGGCTCGGAGCCGGACTCGCGGGCGTGGGCCGCGTAGTTCATGCCGATGCAGATCACGGCCTGCGGGCGGGCGATCGGCGCGCCGACACGCAGGCCCGCGATGTCGAGTTCGGGCAGTTCGCCGGTGAGGGCAGCGGCCTCCGCGCGCGCCAGCCCGTCCGCGGCGAGGAACGCGCCGTCGAGGTCGGCGGTCAACGGACGCAGGTCCCAGGCCGTCTCGCCGTCACTGACGGCGGGGATCTCCGCACCCGCCGGGCCGAGTCGCATGAATCGCATGAGGGTCCTTTCGCCGTCTGCACAACCCTATTACTATTTCCTATAGGAATCCAAGACCACCGCCGGAAGGAACCTCATGCGCGTCGCCCTGCACTCCGTCCTCCGCGAAGGCCACGAGGCCGCCTACGAGGAAGCGCACGTCGTCATCCCCGACGACCTCGCCGCCTCCTTCGCGCGGCTCGGCGTCCACGATTGGACGATCTGGCGCAGCGGACGCGACCTGTTCCACCTGGTCGAGTGCGACGACTTCGCCGCGGCGATGCGCGCGCTGGACGACGACCCTGCCAACCAGCGCTGGCAGGCCTTCATCAACCAGCACGTCGATCACTTCGTCACGACCGCCGAAGGGCCCGAGGGGATGGTGCTGGGCGAAGTGTGGCGGTTGGAGGGCCAGCGCCAGGACTGAGTTCGCCCTACCGCCGCGTCGTGCTCGCCCGCACCACCAGCTCCGGCTGATACAGCACCCGGCGCGCCTCCAGCTCGGGGTCGGCCGCCTCCTCGAGCAGGATCTGAACGGCCGTCTCGCCGATCAGGTGGCTCGGCTGGCGGATGGAGGTGAGCGGCACGACCGAGGCGCCGGCGAACTGGATGTCGTCGTAGCCGATCAGGGCGATGTCGTCCGGGACCGCGAGGGTGCCGTCGATGATCAGGGTCTGCAGCAGGCCGATCGCCAGGAGGTCGTTGGCGGCGAAGACCGCGTCCGGACGGTCCGCGGGAGCGCGGTCGGCGATGGCCTGGCCGGCGCGGCGGCCCTCCAGGACGTTGAGCGCCTCCACGTCCACGACCTCCAGGGTCACCCCGGCATGCCGCTCGACGACCGAGCGGGCGCCGGCCAGACGGTCGGCGACCTGCTGGATGGCGAGCGGGCCGCCGACGAAGGCGATGCGCGTGCGGCCGGTCTCGATCAGGTGGGTCGCGGCCATCGCGCCGCCGGCGACGTCGTCCACCGACACCGAGCTGAAGGTGCTGTCGCTGCTGACCCGGTCGACCAGAACGGCCGGGATGCCGCGGTCGCGCATCCGTCGCAGCCGCGCCGCCGCGTCGCCGACCGGGGCGAGCAGCACGCCGCGCACCCGGAGCTCCTCGAACAGGTTGAGGTAGCCCGACTCGCGGTCCTGGCGCTCGGTGCTGTTGCCGACGATCACCGAGTAGCCGGCGTCCGCCGCAGCATTCTCGGCGGCCGTGGCCACGTCGGTGAAGAACGGATTGGCGCCGCTGAGGCTGATCAGACCGATCGCCTGGCTGTGCCCGAGGCGGAGCTGGCGGGCGGCCTCGTTGCGCACGTAGGAGAGCTTCTCCATCGCGAGGTGGACGCGTTCGACCGTCTCGGCGGACACGATCTCGGGCCGGTTGAGCACGTTTGACACGGTCCCCACCGAGACCTGAGCCAGTGCTGCGACGTCTTTGACGCTTGCGGAAGCCATAGTGATTCCCCTCTCGCCGGTCATCGTAACGGATGCTCGGGTTGAATCGAAACAATTTTCAAGTCGACACGGGATGAGAATGATTTCACCTGACGCGCACCACAATTAAAGACCAGGTCAAAGCCATATTATCAACTCAGCGCGCGAAGTCGCTCGGCTTGAACGCGCGATTCAGCGTGCCATTCGGCCGTCGTTACTGAATCGACACAATTGGTTCTTGACGTAATCCTCCACAGGACTTATCTTCATGTGAAGCGTTTCAAAACACCCCGAACACCCAGGGGCGGAAGCGTCCCGAATACAAGGAGGTATTTGATGTTCTCTCGCAGGACGACGACCAGGGTCGTCGCCACACTCGGCGGCATCGCCATCGCGGCGCTCGCGCTCGCCGGCTGCAGCTCGTCGGGCGGAAACTCGAACGGCCCAGTGACCATCTCACTGCTCGCCGCGGGCAACGACCCGGCCAGCACCAAGTTCGCGAACGACCTCTCGACCGCGTTCCACAAGGCCAACCCCAAGATCACGGTCAAGGTCGAGACCCGGCCGACGGGCACGGACGGTGACAACCTCATCAAGACGCGCCTCTCCACCGGGGACATGAACGACGTGTTCCTCTACAACTCGGGCTCGCTGTTCCAGGCGCTGCACCCCGACACCCAGCTCCAGCCGCTCACCGACGAAGCGTGGGTGAAGGACATCACCGACGACTTCAAGAAGACGGTCAGCACCTCGAAGGGCACCTACGGCGCCCCGACCGGCACGACCTTCGACGGCGGCATCATGTACAACAAGAAGGTCTACGAGAAGCTCGGCCTGTCGGTGCCCACCACCTGGAGCGAGTTCATCTCCAACAGCGAGAAGATCAAGGCCGCAGGTATCACCCCGGTGATCCAGTCCTACGGCGACACCTGGACCAGCCAGCTCTTCGTGCTGGCCGACTTCGCCAACGTCAACGCGAGCGACCCGAAGTGGGCCGACGACTACACGGCCAACAAGTCCAACGCGAAGTACTCGAAGCAGCCGGCGCTGGCGGGCTTCACGCACACGCAGGAGATCTTCGACAAGGGCCTGATGAACAAGGACTACGCGTCCCTGACGAACGTCAACGCCCTGAAGATGCTGGCGACCGGCGAAGGCGCCCAGTACCCGATGATCACCACCGTGATCAGCAACGTGCTGCAGTCCAACCCGGACAACATCAACGACATCGGCTACTTCGCGGTCCCGACCGACTCGGGCGCCCCGCACGCCACCGTCTGGGAGCCGGGCGGCGCGTACATCCCGAAGACCACCACCGGCGACAAGCTGACGGCCGCGAAGAAGCTGGTCGCGTTCATCAACTCGCCCACCGGCTGCGACATCCAGAACAGCGCAGGCACCCCCGCCGGCCCGTTCGCGATCAGCACCTGCACGGTCCCGGACAGCGCTCCGGCGTTGGTCAAGGATGAGCTCAAGTACCAGGACGACAAGAAGACGGGCCTCGCGCTCGAGTTCCTGTCCCCGATCAAGGGCCCGAACCTGGAGAAGATCCTGATCCAGGTCGGCTCGGGCATCTCCAACGCCCAGCAGGGCGCGGCCCTCTACGACCAGGATGTGAAGGCTCAGGCCCAGCAGCTCGGTATCAAGGGCTGGTGAGCCCGTCCGGGCCGGCGCTGCGGCGCCGGCCCGGGCACCACCCCAGAAGACTCGACGAGGAGCAGACTATGTCGACGGCAAGCCCCGCGACCGCCACCCAAGCGGCCGACATCATCACCGAGGTGGGGGCCTCGGTACGGAACAGACCACGGAAGAGCCGGATGCGCTCGCACTACCCGAGCTGGTTCTTCATCCCCGCGATCGTCCTCTACGTGATCTTCTTCGCGATCCCGACGGTCTCGTCCTTCTACTTCTCGCTGACCCGCTGGTCGCTGTTCGACTCCCAGTTCATCGGGTTCGCGAACTACGTGCAGTTCTTCCAGGACCCGCAGCTCTACACGAGCTTCATCCACACCCTCATCTACGCCGTGCTGACCTCCGGCGCGAAGGTGATCCTCGGCTTCGCGCTGGCGCTGCTGCTGACCTCCCCGGTCGTGGGCCGCGGCTACCTGCGGGCGGTCGTCTTCTTCCCGGTCCTGCTCTCGACGATCGGCGTCGGCATCCTGTGGAAGTCGCTGCTGGACCCGTTCCACGGCATGGTCAACGCGGTGCTCGGCTTCTTCGGCCTCCCGCAGCCGGGCTGGTTCACCGACCCGAACCTGGCGCTCTACACGATCGCCGGCGTCGACATCTGGAAGGGCGTCGGCATCGCGACGCTCATCTTCATGGCCGGCATGGTCGCCATCCCCACCGAGTACTACGAGGCCGCCCGCATCGACGGCGCCGGCGGCTGGAACATCCTGCGCCGCATCACCATCCCGTTGAGCCGCGGCGCGACCGCGACGGTCATCATCCTGTCGCTGATCGGCGGACTGCGCTCGTTCGACATCATCTGGGCGACCACGGGAGGCGGCCCCGGCTTCACCAGCGACGTGCTCGCGTCGGTGATCTACAAGCAGTACCAGGCGGGCTTCTACGGCCTGTCGACGGCGGGCAACGTCGTCCTCTTCCTCGTGGTGACGCTGATCATGGTGCCGCTGTCGTACGTCTTGAACAGAAAGCAGGTGGAGCTGTGACCCGCACGAAGGCCCGCGCCTGGATCGTCGGCGTCGTCGCGATCCTCGTCTCCGTCGTCGTCTTCCTCGTCCCCTTCGCCTTCGTGGTGCTGCAGGCGTCGAAGACCCCGGACGACGCCTCCAGCCTCGCCTTCACCTGGCCGAAGGAGTGGCAGTTCCTCCCGAACCTGATCGCGGTGCTGCAGAGCGGCGACGGCCTGATCTGGCGGGCGTTCCTCAACTCGTTCATCCTCACCGTCGGCTCGGTGGCGCTCATGGTGGTGCTGTCGGCGATGGCCGGCTACATCCTCGCCCGCAAGCGCAGCAAGTGGGGCCCTGTCGTGAACTTCTTCGTGCTGGCCGGCCTGATCGTGCCGCCCGCCGTGGTGCCGACCATCTGGGTGCTGCAGGGGACGGGGCTCTACAAGACCATGCCGGGCATGATCCTGATCGAGACCACCTTCGGGCTCTCGTTCTGCATCCTGCTCTTCCGGGCCTTCTTCAACACGGTGCCCAAGGAGCTGGACGAGGCGGCGGTGCTGGACGGCGCGGGCCGGGTGCGACTGTTCTTCCAGGTCATCCTGCCGCTGCTGAAGCCGGTGATCGTGACCGTGATCGTGGTGCAGTCGGTGTTCGTCTTCAACGACTTCGCAGGTCCCCTGTACTTCCTGCCGGGCTCCGACAACGCCACCGTGCAGACCACGCTCTACACCTTCGCGGGGCAGAACCTGAGCTTCTACAACCTGCTCTTCATGGACATCCTGCTGATCACCATCCCACCGCTCGTCGCGTACATCTTCTTCAACCGGCAGATCGTCGCCGGTATGACGAGCGGCGCGGTCAAGGGCTGACGGCCTCCATCCACCGACAACGAACACCGACACCGAACGACACGAAACCGGAGACACGGAAACATGACTTGGCACGCCCAGATGATCGCCGCCGACCAGGCCTTCGACGGAGCCCCGCTGCTGCGCAGGGAGTTCGCACTGGAGGACGGCCACGGCGCCGTCACCCGTGCAACGCTCACGCTCACCGCCCAGGGGGTGGTGGAGGCCTGGCTGAACGGCCGTCCCGTCTCGGACGACGTGCTCACTCCCGGCTGGAGCAGTTACGAGTGGCGCCTCCGCTACGCGACCTACGACGTCACAGCGCTGGTCGAGGAGACGAGCGTGCTCGCCCTCGCCCTCGGCAAGGGATGGTTCGGCGGCCGCCTCGGCTGGTCGGGAGGCGGCTCCTGGTACGGCGACACCCAGGGCGCCTTCGCGCAGCTGGAGGTGGAGTTCGCCGACGGCAGCACGCAGCTGATCGTCACCGACGACGCCTGGACCAGCGGCCCGAGCGCGGTGCTCGCGAACGACCTGTACGACGGCGAGACCATCGACGCCCGCCTGCGCGACGACGCCTGGAAGAAGCCCGGCTTCGCCGGAGAGGGCTGGACCGGCACGCATGCTGTCGAGTTCGACACCGCGAAGCTGGAGCCGTACATCGGCCCCTCGGTGAAGCGCTGGGCGGCCCTCCCGGTGCAGGAGATCAGCACCTCCCCGTCGGGCAAGACGCTGATCGACTTCGGGCAGAACCTGGTCGGCTGGATCAAGGTCCGCGTGCAGGGTCCCGCCGGAACCGAGGTGACCATCCGGCACGCGGAGGTGCTGGAGCACGGCGAACTCGGCGTGCGCCCGCTGCGCTCGGCTCAGGCGACCGACCGCTACCTCCTCAGCGGCGGCGTGGACGAGTTCGAGCCGACCTTCACCTTCCACGGCTTCCGCTATGCCGAGGTCACCGGCTGGCCGGGCGAGCTGAAGGCGGAGGACCTGACGGCCGTCGCGATCGGCTCCGAGCTGACCCGCACCGGCGAGTTCAGCAGCTCCGACCCGCTGCTCAACCAGTTCCACGAGAACGTGGTGTGGGGCATGCGCGGCAACTTCGTGGACGTCCCCACCGACTGCCCCCAGCGCGACGAGCGCCTCGGCTGGACCGGCGACATCGCCGCGTTCGCGCCGACCGCCGCCTACCTCTACGACGTGGACGCGTTCCTCTCCGACTGGCTGGTCGACCTCGACCTGGAGCAGCAGCACAACGACGGGATCGTCGGCTTCGTCATCCCGGACGTGCTCAAGTACATGCCGCACCCCGAGGACTTCGGCAAGCCGAACACGACAGCGCTCTGGAGCGACGCCGCCGTCTGGGTGCCGTGGGACCTCTACGAGGCGTATGGCGACACCGCGGTGCTGGAGCGCCAGTTCGACTCGATGGCGTCGCACGTCCGCCGGGTGAAGTCGCTGCTCTCGCCGGCCGGCGTGTGGGACGGCAACTTCCAGTTCGGCGACTGGATCGACCCGGATGCGCCGCCGGAGGACCCGGCGAAGGCGAAGGCCGACAAGGGCGTCGTCGCGACGGCGTGCGCCTACCGGTCGGCGCGGATCCTGGCCGACACGGCGGCGCTGCTCGGCCGCACGGCGGAGCACGCGGAGTTCGAGGCGCACGCCGCGGACCTCCGCGCCGCGTTCAACCGCGAGTATGTCTCCGGCGGCGTGGTGAAGAGCGACTGCACCACGGTGTACTCGCTGGCGATCGTCTTCGGGCTGCTGGACGAGGCGGACGAGGAGTTCGCGGGCGACCGGCTCGCCGAGCTCGCGGCGGAGGCCGGCTACCGCATCTCCACAGGGTTCGCCGGCACGCCGTTCATCGCGGACGCGCTGACCCGGACCGGCCGCACCGAAGTCGCCTACCGCCTCCTGCTGGAGAAGGAGTGCCCCTCGTGGCTCTACCCGGTGACGATGGGCGCGACCACGGTGTGGGAGCGCTGGGACTCGATGCTGCCGGACGGCACCATCAACCCGGGCGAGATGACCTCCTTCAACCACTACGCGCTCGGTGCCGTGGCGGACTGGATGCACCGGGTCGTCGGCGGCCTCGCGCCGCTGAAGCCCGGCTACGCGTCGGTGCTCGTCGCCCCGCAGCCGGGCGGCGGCCTCACCGAGGCGGCCACCTCGCTGGAGAGCCGGCACGGCCGGGTGTCGGTGCGCTGGAGCCTCGACGGCGACCTCCTGACGGTCGACGCCGAGCTCCCGGAGGGCGTCGACGGCATCCTGCGGCTGCCCGGCCGCGAGGACCAGCGGCTCAGCGGAGGGCCGGTCTCGGTCACCGCGGAGGTTCCCTCGTCCGTGGGCGCGCTGCGCTGAGACGGGGTGAGCGACCATGCGGCGCGAGTGCCTCTGCTCGGCACCGCGCCGCGTGGTATGCTTTGAATCGATTCAGCTTGAATCGATTCACAACACTGAGATCAACGATGAACACAGACGACGAGGGAGTTGGCGTGGAACGGGTGTGCTTCACGATGCGGCTGAAGCCGGAGCGGGTCGCAGACTACCTGGCCGCGCACGAGACGGTCTGGCCGGAGATGCTCGACGCACTGCGCGAGACGGGCTGGTCGAACTACTCCCTCTTCGTCGACCGGGAGGAAGCGCTCGTCGTCGGTGTCCTGGAGACCGACGACTTCGAGGGCGCGATCGCCGCGATGAACGAGCGCGAGGTCAACGCGCGCTGGCAGGCCACGATGGCCGGCTTCTTCGCGGAGGAGACCGCTCCGGACAGCACGATGACGCGGCTGACCGAGTACTTCCACCTCGTTTGAGCAGAGAGGACACGAAGACGTGAGAGTCGGAAGCAGCAGCACCACCGGATGGCGGGCCACCAGCTCCGTCGCCATGAGCAACTACATCGAGTCGGGGTCGATCATCGCGATCGCCACCAGCCTCGGGTTCTGGCAGGCGGAGTTCCATCTGACCGACGGGTTCGTCGGCATCCTCGCCGCGTTCAGCGCCAACGCGTTCGGCGCGGCGATCGGCGCCATCCTCGGCGGACCGCTCACCGACCGGCTCGGCCGCAAGTTCATCTACACCTACGACCTCCTGCTCTACATGCTCGGCGTCCTGCTCGCGGTGTTCGCCGTCAACGCGGGGATGCTGTTCGCGGCGTTCCTCATCACCGGCATCGCGGTCGGCGCGGGAGTCCCGGCCTCCTGGACCTACATCGCCGAGCAGGCGCCCGACCACGCCCGCGCCAAGCACGTCGGCATGGCGCAGCTCGCCTGGTCGATCGGCCCGCTCATCGGCTTCGCCCTCGCCGCCGCGCTCGCGCCGCTCGGCCTGCTGGGCAGCCGGATCATCTTCTTCCACCTCTTCGTCGTGGTCGGCATCGTCTGGTGGGTCCGCCAGGGCCTGCCGGAGTCGAAGCTCTGGACCGACGTCAAGACCGGCGCCGTCTCCACCGCCGCCTCGGGGCGCGGGATGCGTGCCCTGTTCTCCAAGCGGGTGAACCTCACCGCGCTGCTGTTCCTGTTCGGCGTCTACGGGTTCTGGAACCTGGTCGCCGGCCAGGCGGGCATCTTCATGCCGCGGGTCTACGAGGCCGCGGGCGTGCACAGCGCGGTCGAGCAGGATCTCCTGCAGGTGCTGGTCTGGGGCTGCACGGTCGCCGCGACCTACTTCGGCTTCATGCGGCTCGCCGACCGGATGTCCCGTCGCATCCTCTACGGGATCGGCGCCGTGCTCGGCATCGTCGCCTGGTTCGTGCTCGTGTTCGCGCCTCCCGGCCTCCCGACCCTGCTGACCTTCGCGATCACCTGGGGCGTGGCCTCCGGCATCGGCGCGCAGGCGTTCTACGGCGTGTGGACGGCCGAGCTGTTCGCGACCCCGTACCGGGCGAGCGCGCAGGGCGTCCTGTTCTTCGCGGCGCGCATCGCCGTCGGCCTGCTCAGCTCGGTGTTCCCGGTGCTGCTCGCCAGCACGGGCGTGCCGACCGTCGGCCTCATCCTCATCGGCTTCCTCGCCGTCGCGCTGCTGATCGGCGTGATCTGGGCTCCGGCCACGCAAGGGAAGTCGCTGCGGCAGATCGAAGCGGAGCGCTATGGCTCCGCCGTCCCGTCGACCGTGAGCGTTGACGCTCACGCCTGAACTCCAACCCGTTCCGACCGAAAGGGAGACCATGACCCTCACCGACGACATCCGTTCGCAGCTCGCGCTGCAGGCGATCGAGCTGCCCTCATGGGCGTTCGGCAACTCGGGCACGCGCTTCCGGGTGTTCGGCACGCCGGGCACGGCGCGCGACCCGTTCGAGAAGATCTCGGACGCGGCGCAGGTGAACAAGCACACCGGTCTCGCGCCCTCGGTCGCCCTGCACATCCCGTGGGACAAGGTCGACTCCTACGCCGACCTCAAGAAGCACGCGGAGGACAACGGCGTCGAGCTCGGCACGGTCAACTCGAACACGTTCCAGGACGACGACTACAAGTTCGGGTCGGTCACGCACTGGGACGACCGGATCCGGCAGAAGGCGATCGACCACCACCTCGAGTGCATCGACATCATGGACCAGACCGGGTCGCGCGACCTGAAGATCTGGCTCGCGGACGGCACCAACTACCCGGGTCAGGACTCGATGCGGGCGCGGCAGGACCGCCTGGCGGACAGCCTCCAGAAGATCTACGCGCGGATCGGCGAGGGCCAGCGCCTGGTGCTGGAGTACAAGTTCTTCGAGCCGTCGTTCTACCACACCGACGTTCCGGACTGGGGCACCAGCTACGTGCAGACCGCCGCGCTGGGCGAGCGGGCGCTGGTGTGCCTGGACACCGGCCACCATGCGCCGGGCACGAACATCGAGTTCATCGTGATGCAGCTGCTGCGCCTCGGGAAGCTCGGCTCGTTCGACTTCAACAGCCGGTTCTACGCCGACGACGACCTGATCGTGGGCGCCGCCGACCCGTTCCAGCTGTTCCGGATCGTATTCGAGGTCATCCGCGGCGGCGGCTACGCCAACCCGGACGTCGCGTTCATGCTCGACCAGTGCCACAACCTGGAGGCGAAGATCCCGGGCCAGATCCGCTCGGTGCTCAACGTCCAGGAGGCCACCGCCAAGGCGCTGCTGGTCGACACCGACGCGCTCGCCGCAGCGCAGACCGCGGGTGATGTGCTCGCCGCCAACACGGTGTTCATGGACGCCTTCAACACGGACGTCCGCGCCGACCTGGCCGCCTGGCGCGAGACCCGCGGCCTCCCCGCCGACCCGATGGCCGCCTACAAGGCCTCCGGCTACCAGCAGAAGATCGAGACCGAGCGCGTCGGCGGCACCCAGGCCGGCTGGGGCGCCTGAGCCTCCGCATCATCCACTCGCAGACCTCCCACCGAAGGAACCACGCAGAATGACGAACGAGACCGTCGCGGCCCTCCTGGCCCGGTCGAACCGCCTCGGCGCCGACCCGAAGAACACGAACTACGCCGGGGGCAACGCCTCCGCCAAGGGTGTGGAGACCGACCCGGTGACGGGTGAGCCGATCGAGCTGCTGTGGGTGAAGGGCTCCGGCGGCGACCTCGGCACGCTGAAGGAGGCGGGCCTGGCTGTGCTGCGGCTGGACCGCCTGCGCGCCCTCCAGAACGTCTACCCCGGCGTCGACCGCGAGGACGAGATGGTCGCCGCGTTCGACTACACCCTTCACGGCAAGGGCGGCGCTGCCCCCTCGATCGACACGGCCATGCACGGCCTGGTGGATGCCGCGCACGTCGACCACCTGCACCCGGACTCCGGTATCGCGATCGCGACCGCGGCGGACGGGGAGGCGCTGACGTCGACGATCTTCGGAGGTCGCGTGGTGTGGGTGCCGTGGCGCCGCCCCGGCTTCCAGCTCGGGCTCGACATCGCCGCGATCAAGGGGGCGAACCCCGACGCGATCGGTACGGTTCTCGGCGGGCACGGCATCACCGCGTGGGGTGACACCTCCGAGGAGGCCGAAGCGAACTCGCTGTGGATCATCCAGACGGCCGCCGACTACATCGCAGCGCACGGCCGACCCGAGCCGTTCGGGCCGCGCATCCCGGCGAACGAGCCCCTGGCCCCGGCCGAGCGCCGGGCGAAGGCAGCGGCACTGGCGCCGACCATCCGCGGGCTGGCGTCGACGGACAAGCCGCAGGTCGGCTCGTTCACCGACGACGACGTGGTGCTCGACTTCCTCGCGTCCTCCGAGCACACTCGGCTCGGCGCTCTGGGCACCTCCTGCCCCGACCACTTCCTCCGCACCAAGGTCAAGCCGCTCATCCTCGACCTCCCGGCCGACGCCTCCGTCGAGGACTCGATCGCCCGGCTGACGGAGCTGCACGATCAGTACCGGGCCGAATACACCGCCTACTACAAGCAGTACGCGACGCCCGAGTCCCCGGCGATGCGCGGCGCGGACCCGGCGATCGTGCTCATCCCGGGCGTCGGGATGTTCTCCTACGGCAAGGACAAGCAGACCGCCCGCGTCGCCGGCGAGTTCTATATCAACGCGATCAACGTGATGCGCGGCGCGGAGGCGCTCTCGACCTACGCGCCGATCTCGGACGCGGAGAAGTTCAACATCGAGTACTGGTCGCTGGAGGAGGCCAAGCTCCAGCGCCTGCCCAAGCCCAAGTCGCACGCGGGCCGCATCGCGCTCGTCACGGGCGCGGCCTCCGGGATCGGCAAGGCCATCGCCACCCGGCTCGCGGCCGAGGGCGCGTGCGTCGTCATCGCCGACCTCGACCTCGCGAAGGCGCAGGCCGCCGCGGCCGAGCTGGGCGGCACGGATGTGGCGATCGGGGTGGCGGCGAACGTCACCAGCGAGGCCGACATCCAGGCCGGTATCCAGGAGGCGCTGCTGCAGTTCGGCGGGCTCGACCTGATCGTCAACAACGCCGGCCTCTCCATCTCCAAGCCGCTGCTGGAGACCACGGAGGCCGACTGGGACCTCCAGCACGACGTCATGGCCAAGGGGTCGTTCCTGGTCTCCAAGGCGGCGGCGAAGGTGCTCATCGAGCAGGGCCTCGGCGGCGACATCGTCTACATCTCCTCCAAGAACTCGGTGTTCGCCGGACCCAACAACATCGCGTATTCGGCGACCAAGGCCGACCAGGCCCACCAGGTGCGGCTGCTCGCGGCCGAGCTCGGCGACTACGGCGTGAAGGTCAACGGCATCAACCCCGACGGCGTCGTCCGCGGCTCCGGGATCTTCGCCGGCGGCTGGGGCGCCAAGCGTGCCGCCGTCTACGGGGTGCCGGAGGAGGAGCTGGGCAAGTACTACGCGCAGCGCACTCTGCTCAAGCGCGAGGTGCTGCCGGAGAACGTCGCCAACGCGGTAGCGGTGCTCACCTCCAGCGACCTCGACCACACCACCGGACTCCACATCCCCGTCGACGCGGGTGTCGCGGCGGCCTTCCTGCGATGAACGCGGCGCGGGCGGGTACGGTCGCCGCGGTCGACCTCGGGGCGACCAGCGGCCGGGTGATGCACGCCCGCGTCGGCGCGAACACGCTGGAGCTGACCGAGGCGGCGCGCTTCCCGAACGCTCCCGTGCGGGTGCAGGAGGGCGGCCGCGAAGCTCTGCACTGGGACGTGACCGGGCTCTACGCCCACGTGCTGGAGGGCCTCCGCGCGGTCGCCGACGCCGACCCCGGCCTCCGGAGCGTCGGCGTGGACGCGTGGGCGGTCGACTACGGCCTGCTGCGAGCCGGCCGTCTGCTCGGTGAGCCGTACCACTACCGCGACGAGCGCACCGCCGCGGGCGTCGAGCACGTGCACACACGCGTCGCGCCCGAGGAGCTGTACCGCGAGGGCGGCCTCCAGTTCCTGCCGTTCAACTCGCTCTACCAGCTCGCCGTCGACCAGGAGTCGGGGGCGCTGGAGGCCGCGGACGGCTTCCTGCTCGTGCCCGACCTGATCACGTACTGGCTGAGCGGGCAGGCCGTCGCCGAGCGCACCAACGCCTCCACCACCGGTCTGGTCACCGCGGATGGGGCGTGGAACGATGCGCTCATCGAGCGGCTGGGGCTGCGGCGCTCGCTGTTCCCGGCGCTCGTGGACGCGGGCACGGCCGTGGGCTCCCTGCTGCCAGCGCTCGGCCTCCCGTTCGCCGGTGCCGGACCTGCCGTCACCGCTGTCGGGTCGCACGACACGGCGTCCGCCGTCGTCGCCGTGCCGATGGACCCCTCGCGGGCCGCCTACATCTCCTGCGGGACCTGGGGCCTGGTCGGCGTCGAACTGGAGGAACGGGTCGCCAGCGACGCGGGCCGCGCCGCCAACTTCACCAACGAGGGCGGCGTGGACGGCCGCGTCCGCTACCTCCACAACGTCATGGGGCTGTGGCTGCTGAGCGAGTCCATCCGCGAGTGGCAGCGGCGCGGCCTCCCGGTGAGCCTGGAGAGCCTGCTCGCCGAAGCCGCCGTTCTGCCGCGGCCGACCGATCTGTTCGATGCGGACGACCAGCGCTTCATGCCGCCGGGCGACCTCCCGTCGCGCATCGCGGACTGGTTCGCCGAGCGCGGCCTCCGTGCCCCGGCGAGCCCGGCCGGGATGGTGCGGGTCATCGTCGAGAGCCTCGCCGAGGCGTTCGCCGCCTCCGTTCGCGCCGCCTCCGAACTGTCCGGCGTCCCGGTCGAGACGGTGCACATCGTCGGTGGGGGAGCACGCAACGCCCTGCTCTGCCAGGCGACCGCCGACCGGCTCGGCGTCCCGGTGCTGGCAGGCCCGGTGGAGGCCACGGCGCTCGGCAACGCGCTCGTCCAAGCCCGCGCCGTCGGCCTCGTCTCGGGCGACCTGGAGACGCTTCGTGCCCTTGTCGCCCGCAACCATGTGCCCGTCCGGTACGAGCCGGCGCGGGTGGCCGTGCGCTGATGGGGCGCTGATGGAGCACCACGAGCGGGCGATCGAGCGGTATGTCGCAGACATGTCCGCCGACCCGGAGGTGCTGGCAGTCGTCGTGAGCGGCTCGGTCGCGCGCGGGGCCGAGCGGGCGGACTCCGACGTCGACCTGTACCTGGTCGTCACCGAGTCGCGCTGGGACGAGGCGTACGCCGCGCGCCGCCTGATGTTCACCAGCACGGAGGGCATCGGCTACGACCAGGGCTACTTCGACGTCAAGCTGGCGACGCTGTCCTACCTGGACGACGCGGCCGAGCGCGGCGACGACCCGGTGCGGGACTCCTTCGCGTCCGCGCGCGTAGTGTTCAGCCGGGTTCCCGACCTCTCGGACCGCTTGGGGAGGGTGGTGCAGGTCTCAGCGGCCGACTGGCGGGACCGGGTCGCCGGCTTCGTGGCGCAGTGCCGGCTGCACGGCGGCTACTTCCTGCCGCAGGCGCACGAGCACGGCGACCCGCTGCTGCTGGCGCACGCCTCCGTCCACCTGGTGACGTCGGCCGCGCGGGCGCTGCTCGCGCACAACCGCGTGTTCTTCCCCGGGCCGAAGTACCTGCGGGCGCGGGTGGAGGGGCTGGCTTCGGCGCCTCCGGGGTTCGGAGCGCTGCTCGATGAGGTGGTCGCCGCACCGTCGCCCGCGACCGCCGCCGCGCTGCTGGAGTCCGTGGAGGCGTCCGTCGGGGACTCGCTTCCGCGCGACGAGACCCTGTCGCGCTTCGTGCTCGACAACGAGCTCGCCTGGCGCTACCGCACTGCGCCGCCGGAGTACTCCTGACCGCACCCGCGCCCGACTCGTTCGGGGGCTTGGCCGGCGCGCGACCGTGCGCGAAGCTGGCCTTCGTGCGATCGAGTCGAGGACCGAGGGTGACCGTGCGCGGATCCGACCTCCGATCCAGGGTCACCCGGCGCTGGGCCGGCTACGTGGCGATGCTGATCGGCGCGCTGGTCGTGCTCGCGACGACGGCCGTCGCCCGGGTCGAGCTGGCCGGCTCGGGGGCGGGGATCGAGCTGCTGATCGGCTCGATCGTGGTCGGGGGCGGCCTGGTCGCGTTCATCGTCGGGACCTGGCTGTGGTTCCTGCCGAGCGCACGGCTCCGCGCGGAGCTCGGCCGTCGCCATCCGGAGGCCGTGGTCGACGTCGCGTGCCGCGACGACTTCCGGGGGCTCATCGACGTCGAGGCTCTGGGGGTCCCCGAACGGGACCTCCCGTACTTCGTGGTCCTCGTCGCAGACCGCGCGGGAATCGTCATCTGGGCCGCCGGCGACCCTGGCAGCGCGCCACGCCTCCTCGCGACCGTCCCGTGGGGCCGGCTCGGGCCGCTGGCGCTGTCCGTCACGCCGGACACGCTGCCGCGCTACGTCGTGGAGACGACTGTCGACGGCGACGCCTGGCTGCAGCTCACCTTCGGCGGCATCGTCCCGCGGTCGTACCCCCGCTCGCTGCGCACGCTCGATGCTCTGGAGGCCGTGCGGACTGCCGCCGACTCGGGGGTGCGCTCGTGACCCGGACCAGGCTGCTGACGATCGCGGGGGTCTGCGGCGCCGTCGTCATCGCCCTCCTGTTCGTCCAGATCGCCTTTCCGTCCGCTCCGCTCCTGCCTGTGGCGCTCGTCGTCGGGGCGGTGGGTGCGCTCATCGCCCGGGCGCTGTGGTGGAGCGACCGCGACTAGCCGCACGCTGGACGCACGGCTCTGCACCCGCTACGCTCATCCACGGTCCAGGACCGCGGAGGAGGTGAGCACTGTGATCGACCACACGTACGGGTGCTCCCCGTCTCGCCTCAGAGCGCGCGACTGATCGACCGGTCGCCGGGAGCGCCGACAGGCATCCCCGAAAGGCGACCATCATGCGACTCTTCACCGACGACACCACCGTGGACGGCGTCCGCCGCCGCGGCTTCCTCCTGGAGGACGTCCCCGGCGTCCTCTGGACCCCTCCCACCGCCACCCCCGGCGCACCGCTGATCCTCTCGGGTCATGGCGGAGGCCTCCACAAGGAGGCGCCCGGCCTGGTGGCCCGCGCCCGACGGCTCGTCCTCGACCTCGGCTACGCCGTCGCCGCGATCGACGCGCCGGGCCACGGCGACCGTCCTCGACCGCCGCGCGACCAGCAGTGGGTCGACGCCATGCTCGACGCCCGAGAGCGGGGCGAGCCGCTCGACCCCGTGATCGCCGAGTACAACGCCTCACTCGCCGAGCGGGCCGTCCCGGAGTGGCGGGCGACGCTCGACGCGCTCCAGCGGGCCGACGACATCGGCGCCGGCCCGGTGGGCTTCACCGGGATGACGCTGGCCTCCGCCATCGGCATCCCGCTCGCCGCCGCCGAGCCGCGCATCGTCGCCGCCACCTTCGGCGGGATCGCGGCGCACCCGTTCGTGCTCGACGCGGCGCGGGAGGTGAGCATCCCGATCGAGTTCCTGTTCCCGTTGGACGATCCGGAGATCACCCGGGAGTCCCAGCTCGAGCTGTTCGACGCGTTCGCCTCGGTCGAGAAGACGCTGCTCGGGTTCCCGGGCAGCCACTTCCGCGTGCCGGCGGAGCGGCTGGACACGGGGCTCTTCCCGCGCGTGTTCGGGTGAGCGTGCGGGGACGCGGAGTGCGTCGCGTCCCCGCACAGCGCTTGCCGGTCGACGCGGCGCAGGCGTAGGTTCGCAGCGCAGAGGGGAGGCCGCCATGAGCGACGCCGCAACGACCACGTTCACGATCCGTCCGCTCGACACCTCCACCTGGGACGCCTTCGTCGCGCTCTGCGACCGGCACGGCGGCGGCGGCTTCGGCGGCTGCTACTGCACCTGGTTCCACCGCGACGCGCACTCGGCGCCGGAGTCGCAGCCCGAGCGGCCGGCCGACTTCACCAAGGAGTTCAAGCACGACCTCGTGACGGCCGGCGAGGCGCACGCCGCGCTCGTGTTCGACGGCGACCGCGCGGTCGGCTGGGCGCAGTTCGGGAGCCCCGAGGAGCTGCCAGGGATCTACCACCGCAAGCAGTACCTGGAGACGACGACGACCCTCCCGGACTACCGGATCACCTGCATCTTCGTGGACCGCGCCTACCGCGGCCGCGGCGTCGCCCGGGTCGCGATCGCCGGGGCGCTGGAACTGATCGCGGAGGCCGGCGGCGGGGTGGTCGAGAGCTACCCGCGCGAGACCGACAACCGCATCTCGCCGTCGTTCCTCTACAGCATGACCCGGCAGGTCTTCGAGGACGCCGGCTTCGAGTACGACCGCCCGAAGGGCACCGTCAACTGCGTCATGCGCACCGCCGTCGCTAACGGAGGAGATCCCCCGCACCCCACCACCCCACGGCCGTAAACGGAGGACATCCCGCCCCGCCCGCCCCGAATCTCCTCCGCAACCAACGGCCGCGGGTGGCGGTGGGTGTGGCGAGCGGAGGAGTTCTGGCCCGAACAGGCACGGGAGTCCTCCGTTCCCTGACGACACGCGGCCACGGAGCGTCGATCTCCTCCGTTGGCGACGGCCGCTCAGCTTGCGCGCGTTGCGGTGACCTCGGTCTCCTCGAGCTCCTCGCGGGCCTCCTCGCGCGGGCTGAGGACGACGCGCGGCCGCAGGCCGGAGAACCGCACCCGCATCCCGCGGTACTTCACGAGGTAGAACACGCCGACCAGCGCCGCCGCGAACCCGCTCGCGCCGCCGACGCCCATCGCCCAGCGCGGGCCGAACGTGTCGGCCACCCAGCCGACGATCGGGGCGCCGACCGGGGTCCCGCCCATGAAGATCGCCATGTAGATCGCCATGACCCGGCCGCGCAGCATCGGGTCGGTGGTCATCTGCACGGTCCCGTTCGCGGTGGTCATCAGGGTCTGCGACGAGACGCCGATGATGATGAGCGCGAGCGCGAACAGCCAGTAGGTGGGCATCACCGCGGCGATCACACAGCCGGCGCCGAAGAACGCCGCACCCGCGAACAGCAGCGAGACGCGCGGCCGCTCGCGGCGGGCCGACAGCAGCGCGCCGACCACCGAGCCGATCGCCATGATGGACGACAGGAGGCCGTACTCGCCCGCGCCCTGGTGGAAGACGGTCACCGACATGGTCGAGATGAAGATCGGGAAGTTGAGGCCGAAGGTCCCGATCAGGAACACCATCACCAGGATGACCATGATGTCCGGCCGCCGTCGCACGTAGCGGAAGCCGTCGACCAGCCCGCCGCGCGAGCGCTTGGCCCGCTCGGTCCGGTACAGCTTCTCCTTGCGCAGCAGCATCAGCGACAGCAGCACCGCGCCGAACGTGGCCGCGTTGATCAGGAACACCCAGCCCGCGCCGACCGCGGCGGTCAGGAGGCCGGCGACCGCAGGCCCGAGCAGGCGCGCCGAGTTGAACGACGCCGAGTTGAGCGCGACCGCGTTGGACAGGTTCGGGCCGGCCACGAGCTCCGACACGAAGGTCTGCCGCGCGGGAGCGTCGAACGCGGCGACCACGCCGAGCAGCAGCGCGAACACGTACACGTGCCAGAGCTGCACCACGCCGGTCACGGTCAGGATGCCGAGCCCGAGGCCGAGCAGCCCCATCATGCCCTGCGTCATCATCAGGAGCTTGCGCCGGTCGAGGTGGTCGGCCGCCCAGCCGGTCACCGGCAGGAGGATGAGTTGCGGCCCGAACTGCAGCGCCATGACGAAGCCGACCGCCGCCGCGTTGTTGTGGGTGAGCTGGGTGAGGACGATCCAGTCCTGCGCCGTGCGCTGCATCCAGGTGCCGACGTTGGAGACGAGGGCGCCGCCGGCCCAGATGCGGTAGTTGACCCCGGCGAGGGAACGGAACATGGCGCTCACGAGTCGGCGATCCCCCTCATTATGGCCGCGGCCTCGGCGAGGGTGTCGCGCTGCTCGGGCGTGAGCGTGCGGAGGCGCTGGTTCAGCCACGCGTCGCGGCGGCGCCGCGTCTCGGTGACGAGTCGGAGGCCGGACTCGGTGGGGACGACGATCACCTTGCGGCCGTCGACCGCGTCGGCGGTGCGCCGGACGTAGCCGGCCTGCTCCAGGTGGTTCACCGTGCGGTTCATGGAGGGCGGGGTCACGCGCTCGTGCTCGCTCAGCCTCCCGATCGTGCCTGAGCCCTCGCGGACGAGGAAGGCGAGCGTGGAGGTCTGGGTGTCGCTCAGCTCGTCGTCCTCCTTCTCGGCGCGCAGGCGCCGCCCGAGTCGCGCGACGGCGATGCGCAGCGCGCTGCTGAGGTCGTGCGTCGAGAGGCGTCCCATAGATAGTTAGCCTAACAAATTAGGCTGGCTAAATAAAACGCGTTCGCCCACGGCGTGCCGGCGGGGCGTGCCAGAATGAGCGCGTGCAGCGAGAGTTCAGCGCCGACGACGGCCTCCGCATCTTCTTCGACGTGTATCCGGCCGAGCGCCCGCGGGCTGCGGTGCAAGTCGCGCACGGCGTGGGGGAGCACGCCGGCCGCTACCGGGAGCTCGCCGAGCACCTCGTCGCCGAGGGGTACACCGTCTACGCAGACGACCACCGCGGCCACGGCCGCACCGGGATGGAGCAGTGGCACGGCGACCCCACGAAGCTCGGGAGACTCGGCCCGGGCGGCCTGCGCGGCGCCGTCCGCGATCTGCGCACGTTCGGCCGGCTCATCCGCGACGAGAACCCGGACCTCCCGCTGGTGTTCATCGGTCACAGCTGGGGCTCGCTGATGGGCCAGATGACCCTGAACCGCCACGCCGACGACTACGACGCGGCCGTGCTCACGGGCACCGCCTACCGGATGATCGGCTCGATGAACGGCGGTGACCTGAACAAGCGGCACGCCCACCTCGGCACCACCGGCGCGGAGTGGCTGAGCCGCGACCCCGCTGTGGCACAGGCGTTCGTGGACGACCCTCTGTGCACGCTCGTCCCCTTGCAGAAGCTGTTCGGGATGGCGGACGCCGCCCGCCTGCTGGGCCGGCCCGCGCGGCACCTGGCCCGCGACCTCCCGCTGCTCATCGCGGTCGGCGGCGACGACCCGCTGGGAGGCCCGGCCTCCGCGCGCAAGCTGGAGCGCTCGTACCGCACCCGCTCGGGCCTCAGCGACGTGACGACCATCGTCTACCCCGGCGCCCGCCACGAGGTCTTCAACGAGACCAACCGGCACGAGGTCTTCGCCGACGTCACCGCCTGGCTCGACCCCCGCGTCCCCGCGCGCACCTGAGCACCGATCTCTCCCGGACTTGTGTACGCGACACGCCGCGCTCAGGCGTGCACAACTCCGGAACGGATGGCCGCCCCGCGCGGGTTCTAGGCTGGGGTCATGCATGGTGAGTACAAGGTCCCTGGCGGCAAGCTCGTCGTGGTCGACCTGGAGGTGGAGGACGGCCTGATCGCCGGCTTCCGGCTGGCGGGCGACTTCTTCCTGGAGCCCGACTCCGCCCTGGAGGCGATCGACGCCGCCGTCAACGGCCTCCCCGCCGAGACCGACTCCAAGACCATCGCCGCCGCCGTCAAGGACGCCCTCCCCGAGGGCGCCTCGCTGCTCGGCTTCTCGCCCGAGGCCGTCGCCGTCGCCGTGCGCCGCGCGCTCGCCCGCGCCACGAGCTGGCGGGACTACGACTGGCAGATCGTCCACGCGAAGGCCGTCTCCCCGCTCATGCACCTCGCACTGGACGAGGTGCTGACCACCGAGGTCGGCGAGGGCCGCCGCGGCCCGACCCTCCGCATCTGGGAGTGGGACCGCCCCGCCGTCGTCATCGGCAGCTTCCAGTCGGTGAAGAACGAGGTCGATCCCGTGAACGCCGAGAAGTACGGCGTCGAGGTGGTACGCCGCATCACCGGCGGCGGCGCGATGTTCATGGAGGCCGGCTCCGTCGTCACCTACTCCATCTACGCGCCGGCCGACCTGGTGCAGGGGATGAGCTTCGCCGACAGCTATGCGTTCCTGGACGAGTGGGCCATCATCGCGCTCAAGTCGCTGGGGATCGACGCGAGCTACGTCCCGCTCAACGACATCACCAGCCCGAAGGGCAAGATCGGCGGCGCCGCGCAGAAGCGCCTCGGCTCGGGTGCCGTGCTGCATCACGTGACGATGAGCTACGACATGGACGGGCAGAAGATGACGGAGGTCCTCCGCATCGGCCGCGAGAAGATCAGCGACAAGGGCATCACCAGCGCGGCCAAGCGCGTCGACCCGCTGCGCAGCCAGACCGGCCTCAGTCGCGCCGAGATCATCGAGCAGATGAAGACCACGTTCCGCAGCCTGTACGGCGCGACGGACGGCGACCTCACCGAGGCGGAGTACGCGGAGGCCGAGCGGCTCGTGACGTCGAAGTTCGCGACGGAGGAGTGGCTCTACCGGGTGCCCTGATACCTGGCGCCGCCGGCCCGGCGACCTTGGCGGTTCCTGTGCGTCCGCGAGGCGTTCAGAACCGTCCGGTACCCTGGACGGCGTGAATTGGTGGGCCGTTGTCGTGGTGGTGGGCATCGTCGCGACGATCGTCGCGGGCGTGAGGCTCGGCTGGATCGACCTCTCCAACAAGGCCAGTCGCGGCTCCAGCAGCATGAGCGGCGCCATCGGAGGCTCGTTCGACGAGATCTTCGCGCCGACGCGCCACGAGGCTCAGCAGGAGCTCGACCGCCAGTCGTTCCTCCCGGCGCCTGCCCCGCTTCCCGGCGACGGCGGCGACGCGGGCGAGTGGGACGCAGGCAAGATCACGATCGACGTCGGGCCGGCCGGCCGCGGTCAGCGCGCCGAGGGCCGCGCGCCCTCCGAGGAGGGTCGCGCCACCACGCGCACGACTGCCTCGCACCGCGCCTGACGCAGGCAGTGCCTCAACGGTGCTGCAGCGCCTGGTACTCGGGGTGGTCGGCGAGCCAGCGCCGCACGTACGGGCAGGTGGCGACCACCCGCAGGTCGCTCCGGTCCCGCACGTCGTCGAGCGCCGTCTGGACGAGCTGGGAGGCCATCCCGCGCTCGCGCTTCTCGGGGTCGACCTCCGTGTGCACGAACACGATCGCGTCGTCGCGGAGCTCGTACTCGGCGATCCCGACGACCTCGCCGTCCTTCAACAGGGCGTAACGGGATCGGTCGGCCTGGTTCTCGACGGTGAGCGTCATGCCGCCAGGCTACCCGTCCGCCCGCCGCGCACCCCCGCATGCGGGAGAATGGAGGACATGTCAGAACCCGTCGCCGCCACGCAGCCGCTGTGGCTCCCCGACGGAGCGAGCACGGTCGTCCACGGCGACAACCTGGAGGTCGTCGCGGGCCTGCCCGACGGAGCCTTCCAGCTCATCTACCTCGACCCGCCCTTCAACACCGGCCGGTCGCAGGCGCGGCAGCGCACCACCGCGGTGCGGACGGAGGCCGGCGTCGGCAGCGTCATCGGCTTCAAGGGCCGCAGCTACGAGCGCATCAAGGGCGACATCCTCAGCTACGACGACCGCTTCGAGGACTACTGGGGCTTCCTGGAGCCGCGGCTGATCGAGGCGTGGCGCCTCCTCGCCGACACCGGAACCCTCTACCTGCACCTGGACTACCGCGAGTCGCACTACGCGAAGGTGCTGCTCGACGCGCTGTTCGGACGGGAGTCGTTCCTCAACGAGATCGTCTGGGCGTACGACTACGGCGCCAAGGCGAAGAACCGCTGGCCGGCCAAGCACGACACGATCCTGGTCTACGTGAAGAACCCGGGCTCGTACTATTTCGACTCGTCCGCGGTCGACCGGGAGCCGTACATGGCGCCCGGCCTGGTCACCCCCGAGAAGGCCGAGCTCGGCAAGCTGCCCACCGACGTCTGGTGGCACACCATCGTGTCGCCGACCGGCCGGGAGAAGACCGGCTACCCGACTCAGAAGCCGGAGGGCGTCCTCCGCCGCATCGTGCAGGCGTCGAGCCGCGAGGGCGACTGGGTGCTCGACTTCTTCGCCGGCAGCGGGACGACGGGCGCGGTCGCGGCGGCGCTGGGCCGACGATTCGTGCTGGTCGACAGCAGCCCGGACGCGGTCGCGGTGATGCGCGCCCGCTTCGCCGCCCACCCCCAGGTCCGCTTCGTCGGCTGAACCACCGCCGAGGGGCACGTAAACGCCCCTAAAACCGCGCCTTAGGGGCGTTTACGTGCCCCCGGCGAATGGTGGGTCAGGCGCCGTGCTCGACCGGCGGAGCCTCGACGTGCGCCTTCAGCGCCCGCATGGTGCGCCGGCTCTCCCTGGCCGCCATCATCGCGAACATCGGCTCGACGGCGCGGTACACGCCGTGCGTGGTGAGCTGGCCGATCCGGGTGACGCGCGTGACGCCTCCACGATCTTCGACCCCGTACACGATGAGCGCGTCGACGCGCCCGGACGGCTTGGCCTGGTGGAAGCGCAACTCGTGGTCGGGGACGTCGTCGATCAGCTCGCCGCGCATCCGGCCGACCATCGTCGAGTCCACGTAGGTCGGCGGCTCCGAGACGGCCGCCGCCGAGGGTGCCCGGGTCCCGCGGTAGACCAGCGAGTGGCCGAGCCACGCGGGGTAGGCGTCGACCGCCCGCAGGGTCGCGTGGACGTCGTGGGCCGGCGCGTCGATCTGGATGGTGTCGGTGAAGCTCTTCATGGCGCCCGTCCTACACCGTGCGCGATGGGTTGCGCACTGACCATCTCCCGGGGACGATCCGTTCCTTCATGGAAGTTCCCGGGGACGGTGTGGAAGGGTTGTCTACTATGCGACCCGCGCCCCTCCGTCTGCTCCCGTTCGTCTGGGGCGCGCTCGGGACGGCCGTGATGTTCGTCGCGATCTACCTGTTCTTCGTGCAGAGCTACATCGGCCAGGTGATCGATGAGCGGTCCTTCGCCGGCGCGGACGAGTGGAAGGGCAACCTGATCGACTTCGCCCACGCGTTCCTCAACGCGCTGCCCGTCGCGGCCGTGGTGGCGGGCGCGATCATCGCGGTGATCATCGTCCTGGTGCGGCGCAACTGGCTGGTGTTCGCGGTCGCGGTCGGCGCGGCCATCGCGGCGAACGTGAGCACGCAGGTGCTGAAGTACTCGGTGCTCTCCCGTCCGGAGAAGGGCGTGGACGCCGGCCTCGCGAACTCGCTGCCGTCCGGTCACACGTCGGTCGCGGCCTCGGCGGCGCTCGTCGTCTTCCTGGTCGCGTCGCCGCGCTTGCGGCCGCTCGCCGCGGTGCTCGGATCGGTCTTCACCATCGCCGCCGGCGCCTCCACGCTGGTCGAGCAGTGGCACCGGCCGAGCGACGTCATCGCCGGGATGCTCGTCGTGGCGTTCTGGGGATGCATCGCCGGGATCGTGCTCGCCGCGCTGCGCCTGCGCCCGGCCGACCCGCCCGTGCGGACGAAGCTGTGGGCGCTGGTCTGGATCGCCGCCGCCACCGGCGTCGTCGCCGCAGTGGCGCTCGTCGTCACCTACAACTCCACCCAGAACGGCACAGAGCACCTCTTCATCGCCTACGCAGGCGGCGTCTCCGCGATCGCGACGACGGGATTCTTCCTCGCCGTCATCGGCAACCGCCTCTACCGCGCCCTGGCCTGACCGGGCCACAGCCATCCGCTCCGGACTTGTGTACGCGACACGCCGGTGCCAGGCGTACACAACTCCGGAAGAGATTGCGGCGGGTGCAGCACGTAAACACTGGGTCTCCTCGCAAGAGGCAGCGGCCTGGTTAATTGATTTCGCGGAACGGCGAGGACGCGGGTGCTCCTCGGAGTGTTCCCCGTGCTAGGTTCCTTAACCGGTTCAGGGATGCTGGGGAGCGAGTTATCTCTGAACATGGGTGCGCCAGGTCTCGGCGGACCCGAGGACCAGAACATTGATGTTGGGGGATGCACGTGGGTTTCGAGGACGAGATCAAACCATCGGGGGATAAGGGTAAGCGCCCATCTGCAGCTCTCGTCGATGCACCGCGCGGATTCCATTTTGGCTCGAAAGCCCAAACGCTCGAACGAATTGCGCGCGAGTCAAGCTGTCGAGTGCTTCCCATTCACAGAATCACCTACAGCGACTGGTGCCTTAACAGAAATCTCGAGTCACGGCGGGCGATCGCGCGCTTTGAGGGATCGCTAATGATCGTTAGGTCTTGCGCGACTGTCGAAGATGGACGTGACAACTCCCATGCCGGCGAGTTCGATTCGGTGCTGAACGTTTCGGAGGCCGAACTGAATATAGCCATCGACAGGGTCTTTCGATCGTATGGCTCAGTGGCGGAATTGGACGAGGTTCTCATCCAACCGATGGCATCCAATCTCGTCTGTAGCGGAGTGGCCATGACGTGTGATCCGTTGACTGGCGCGCCATATTTCGTGGTGAACTACCAGGAGGGAAGCAACACCGAGGCTGTTACCGCAGGCCACCAGACGTCCTCATGGTCCATGCTCCAGGGCCGCGACATCGACCTCCCCGAGCTGGCCTCTCGCGTGGTCGACGCATTGGAAGATCTCATGGCTGTCACCAACGAGCGGCATCTAGATGTCGAATTCGGCGTCGACACTGACCTCGAGGTCATCGTCTTCCAGGTTCGCAGAATCACTACCGTTGATTCATCTCGTCGAGCAACCCAAAGACGCGACGCCCGTCTCACCAAGGCCGTTGATCGCGCATTTGTGCAGTACCGAACTGCTCAGCGCCATGCGAGACACCTCGGTTTCGACCGTTCGCTCCTCGGGGTCATGCCCGACTGGAACCCGGCAGAGCTAATCGGCCTGAAACCGCGGCCACTCGCATTTTCACTGTACGAGTCGATCATCACCTCTGATGCATGGGCCGTGGGGCGTTACCGCCTGGGTTACAAGAACCTACGTGCCGTTCCCCTTATGCACCGCGTGGGCGGTACTCCATACATCCTCGTCGCAGCCAGCCTGCTTTCGTTCGTCCCCGATCAAGTTCCGGAAGGAACCGCACGGCAGATAGTTGACGTAGCCCAAGAACACCTGCGGGCTGCCCCGGAGTTGCATGACAAGGTCGAATTCGCGGTCATGCCTACGTGCTTCAAACCGAGCCTCCGTTCAGGCGAGTGGAGGGATCGATTTGCTCCCATCAGCGACCAGGAATGGACCAAATATCTTGAGGAACTGCTGCGGCTAACGAACGATGTCATCGGCGACGAGCGCGTCATGTTGTCAGCCCCTATGCGGGCGGCGAAGTTGGAGGACGCCGCTAAGCGCATGAGGTCCGAAGTGGACGGGTCCGAATCCACTGTTGATGCCGTCGCATTGCTCCGCGCGGCTCGCGTGCATGGCACCGAACTATTCTCAGAAGTGGCACGGGCCGCCTTTATCGCCACCGACATACTCACCGACCTTGAAAAAACGGAGGTGCTCGCCGAAGGAACGCTGGACGGCATCGTCGGTAGAGCGTCGACAATCGGGTCACGTCTCGTGGAGGATCACTCTGCACTTTCTGTAGAAGATTTCTTGCTACGCCACGGACACATTCGTCCGGGAACATACGACGTGACAGTTCCCCGGTACGATGCGGCGCCGAACAGCTATTTTCATCGAGAGGCGCGGACGCTCGCCGCCGCTCCTCGTGACGAGAACCAGCCATCAGAGGACATCGACCGCGTCTTGGCTGATGCCGGCTACACATTCTCGTGGGAACAGCTCGTGGCGTTTGCCCGGGTCGCGATCGCGCTGCGCGAGGAGGTTAAGCATTCATTCACCAAGCTCCTCAGCGATGCGATGGAGATCCTCGTACGCGGCGGGGCTGGCTTCGATCTCGGAAGGGACGATGTCTCCTTCCTGACACTTGCAGATTTGGCGCACGCCGATGAGTTTCCGAATCAACGTCCGAGGTTCCTGACCCGAGCCGTCGATCGGAACAGAAAGCAATGGCGACACGACCTTGCGGTGCGGCTTCCTCACCTTCTCACCGAGGAGCGCGAGATCTTGTTCAACGAGGAACGCGTCTCGCGACCAACTTTCGTAACGCAAAAGCGCGTTCAAGGTCGCGTTAGAACGCCCAACGACGCCGAACTGCAAGGCAGCGTGATCTTCATCGAACGCGCCGACCCCGGATACGACTGGCTGTTCACGCACGACATTGCCGGATTCGTGACTCGCTTCGGAGGAGAGAACTCCCACATGGCGATTCGGGCTCGTGAGCTGGATATCCCAGCCGTGATCGGTGCCGGCAGCCAGTTCGAGAGATGGTCGCTTGCGACACGGATCCTCATAGATGGGCAGGCGCGGACTGTGGAAGTTCTTGCGTGAACGCGGTTGCGATCACCATGCGAAGGGATTTCGTCCAGGGCCGGCACGAGGTTCGCGATGCGCTTGAGAGCGCCTGGTGGGATCTCTTATCTGCACTCGGTCACATACCGCTTGTTATTCCCAATCACGCCGGACACGCTCAAGCTCTCATCGAGGCTTTCCGGCCGCAGGCCGTCATTCTGACTGGAGGTGGCCTTCCTGGGCCATCCGATGACTCCAGCGAACGCGATCGTGTGGAGACGCTATTGATCGACTATGCCGGGTCGTCAGCCCTGCCGCTGCTGGGGGTGTGTCGAGGAATGCAAGCCATCGCTTTGCGTTTTGGCGGCTCCCTTTGCTCTGTGACGGGCCACGTCGGCACGAGATCGGGTGTCACTTCCAGATTTGGAACACACGATGCCCACTGCTTCCATGAGTACGCGTTGATGGAAGCCCCAGCCGGTTTCGTCCCGCTGGCCATCGCCTTCGACGGAAGCATTGAAGCAATAGAGCACAGGACGCGACCTATTCGGGCCGTCATGTGGCATCCAGAACGCGCCGGGAGTCTCGGGCAAGCCGACACGGATCTACTTCGAGACTCGCTGAAAACCGCATAGCAATCCGAAAGGCAGTCATGCACGCCATAATTCTCGCCGCCGGACGCGGATCAAGGCTGAAACAGCACACCGCTGAACGCCCCAAATGCCTCGTCGAGTTCAGGGGGCGACCGCTTCTCGTCCGAACTGTTAACTCCCTTCGGGCCGGCGGAGTCTCCCGCGTAACAGTCTTAGGGGGCTACCGATCCGAGCTCTTGCAGAGCTTCGTCGACGATGGTCTCGTCGACGACTTGATCGTGAACGAGGATTGGGAGGCGACGAATATGGTGTCGACCCTGTTGATCGCTTCCCAGAGTCTCCGAGCGGGGCCCGCCATCGTTGCTTACGGTGACATCTTCTTTAGCCCCCGCATCGTTGCGGATCTTTGCCGGTGCCCTTCGCCCCTAGCAATCGCCTTCGATCCCGACGGAGTCGCTCTCTGGCGGGAACGATTTGCCAATCCTCTCGACGACCTCGAAGACTTCCAGCTCTCTTCGACTGGCTCAGTCACCCGCATTGGGTTCAAAGCCGCGTCGCTCGCCCAGCCGCAGGGGCAATACATGGGCCTGGTCAGGACCTCGCCTTCCGGCTTTGAGTTGCTGTGCGAAGCGTTCTACTCGCAGAGCGATCAATCGTTAGACATGACCAGCGCGCTGCAGCGAGTCATTGAATCAGGGGGTGAAATCGCGGGAGTAGCGAATCGCGACCCGTGGGGCGAGATCGACAGTCCGAGTGACCTCACCTTCTTCGAGGCGAGGTCGACATCATGATGCACGATACCTTTCCTTCGGACGCCCTCGTGAACCTATACGGGGCCGAGGATGCGGCACGCTGCGAAGCGGAACTGCGGACTCTGGTGTCTGCGATGTCAGGGGGCCAACCAAATGCGAAGAACCGCGTGTCCGTGTGGCTACTCGCGTACCCCGCCCACCTCGAAGATGCGGATTTAAGCGGAATGCAAGCTCTGAACTCACTTCTCGATCACACGGATGACCAATTCCAGCATCTTCACCTGCTTCCGCCCTTCCGGTCCGGTGGTGACTTCGGTTTCGCCCCAGCCGATCACTTCGAACTCGAAAGCAAGGCGGGCACCTGGAACGACCTCAAGGCCCTGTCCCACCGACGAACTCTTTCGATCGACCTGATCCTCAATCACGTCGCCCCATCACACCCGTGGGCTGAGGCCGTTCTTGCTGGGAAGGTCGACCTCGACGATGAGCCATTCATCCGCGTCGACCCGCACGCCGATTACAGCGCGCTCGCACGCTCTAGGCATCACCCGCCTGTCAGCGCCTACGGCTCAGTCGATGGTGTCCGGCACTACTGGACTCGTTATGGTCACACCCAGATAGATCTTGACTACCGCAAGCCGCAGGTGCTCATCCGCATGGCAAAGGTTCTCGTCGAGTATGCCCACAGGGGCGTGGGAGGACTGCGCCTCGATGCTCTTGCGTTCCTGTGGAAGGACGCCTCGCGCTCATCCGCGAACGAACCTGAAGTCTTCCATCTGCTTGAGGTGTTTCGTTGGATCGCGGACCGCTCAGGATTGACCACGCTGATCGCGGAAGGCGACGTTTGCGCTGGCGTGAGCCCATATGTCACCCCGGACGCTCGCCGTGCCTCAATTGCATACCGATACGAGAGCGCCCCCGTCGTGCTCTCTACGCTCCTCCGCTCAAGTAGCGCCCCGTTGATGAAATGGATCCAGGACCACGGCCACCAACTCCACCGCACGCCCGCGCTTAACTTTCTTTCCACCCATGATGGGGTCTACCTCCGCCCGTATGATCCCCCCGTTCCTCCACAGGACATTGACGTTCTGGCGCGCGCGACGCTGGACAATGGCGGGGCTGTCATCGAACGTGTCGTGAACGACGCCGTCCTGCGATACGAACTGGATATTTCGATCATCGACCTGCTCGACGGGGAGGGAGATGGTGCCGAACGGTTAGCTGCCGGAATCACGCTCATTTGCTGGCTGCCGGGAACACCAATGGTGTACCTCGGGCATCTGTTGGGGGTGCGCAATGATGACGAACTCGTGCGGGTGACCGGAGATGAGCGAGCTCGAAATCGCGGGTCGATCTCACTGACCGAAGGTCTACAGCGTGTGCGCGATGGGATCGGAGCGCGTGTGATCGAGGCCGTGCGAGAGTTCCGAGAGGTGGCTGCGGCGTATGACGCCTTCGACCCTGCATCACCCATTGGCGTTGGGCCGGACTTGGGCGACCATGTCGTCAGCGTGACGCGAACCGGGGCCAATTCAAGTGCGCTGTGCCTGCTCTCGCTGGGGAAGAGCAGGACCGTGCAGATTCCCGCGAAGTACCGACCGGATGGACGTGATTTCGTAGACCTCGGCCCATGGGAGAGCATCGTGCTTCACGAAATCGGTTCGAAACGGGAGTCGGCCACGTGAGTAACGATCCCTACGACGAAATGCGCTGGACACCGGGAACAGGTGAGGGCCTCACCTTCGACGAACAGTATCGAGCGGCTCAGCTACCACTGGTCTCCCCGGAACACCCACGAGCGCTTGACTGCCTGAGCGGTCGCGACTATCACAAGGGACGGTACGAACGGGCCCGCGTATCAATCGTCGGGGATCTCGGTCGCCCGTTCCTGGCCCAAGACACGTGCCGACACCTCCTGCGACGTCTCGAGGCTTCAACATTCGCCGAAAAGGTTGCTTTTGAGCTAATCGAGACCCGTGCGCCAAATATCCACTGCACGCTCGTTGGCGACATTAACCCCACATCTGATCAACGCAACGATGCCAATCAGCTTTTGCGCGAAGCGCCCGCACTCATGCCGGTCATGCACGGGCCGTTCATCGGACAGTTCAATCGCGGCCGCATCTACCTCCCCCTCGAATTTACTCGTTGCTCCGACATGGGCCTACTCGATGCACTCAGCGCAGTCTTCGGCAGGAAACGTCAGCGGTTCATTGCAATCGGCCTCGTCAACCTGCGGGACGAACTCGACGCGCAAGAGGCCCAAGACTTGTCCACGATCCTGACCGATTTGAACCGGACGCGTACACAACTCCCCATCACGGCGCTGAGCTGGACATCGACCAACGACGATCTGACCCTCGAAATGAACCGCCTCGAGACCATCCCGCTCGCCATGGAGAAGTCCGCATGAGAAATGGACCCGTCATCCTCGACCCCTCGGACGCGATCCGGTATTCGGTCGTCATTCCTACCTACAACCGCAGCGAGCTCCTTCACAAGACAATCGCCAGCGTGCTAGCAGCATCGGTCGAGAGAAGGGACGTCGAGATCGTCGTCGTCGACGACGGGTCTACTGATGAAAGCGCAGCGCTTGTCGCTTCCGTCCAGAGCGATATCGAGGTGCTGTATCTCCGCCAACCGGATCGGGGCTTTCGCGCCGCCCGGGCACGGAACCTCGGGATGTCGGTAGCTCGAGGGCGGACTGTCCTCCTGCTGGATTGCGGGGTAGCCGTGCGAGCCAACTTCTTCGCGGTCCTCGACGAACACGACAGCAGGAACGCCGACGTCGTGGTCTTCCCCGTGGCGGGATTCAGTAACAATGACGCCGACGACGATGATCTCACCGCAGCGATCGCTGCGGTAAAGGATCGGGACGCTGCATCAGCTCTGGCGCAAGGAGACCGGTTCAGGGATATCAGAGAACCCGTATTCAGCCTATGCGCCGACAATCTGTCGGCTCTCCCCGCACCGTGGGCGATTGCGTGGACGTGCTGTCTCGTCGTACCGCGACATGGGAGACTCCGCGACGTCTGGTTCGACGAGCGTTTCGTTGGTTGGGGAGGCGAAGACCTCGATTTTGCTCTTCAACTTGAAAAGGCCGGAGCAGTATTCGGCCTCGAACGCCGCACGGGCGGGCTCCATCTGCCCCATTCCAAGTCCGAGGCCGCTAACTCGAAGTCCTCTCGCGGCAACAAATCGTACTTGCACCAAAAGCACGATCGCGCCGACACCGAGCTACTTCAAACGGTCTCAGCTGTCGATCTCAACGATCAGCTCCTTCGACGCGCCGGGTCCCAGCGGTGATGCGACACTCCCAGACGAAGGTCACAACCTTCCTTTTGGGACTTCAGCAAGCCCTGCTCATCCCCTTCCTGAGTCTTTTCGCCGTGCGCGAACTAGGGCTGCAACCGCTTGGATTGTTCGTATTTTTGCTGGCATTTCACGGTAGCGGCCTCGCCGTGAGTCTTGCGCTCCCCGCGATGATGGATCGGTTCGGGAGGGGTGGTGGCTCGTTTCAGGTCCTCACCGCTCTCGCGGCAGTTGGATTCGGACTCTTCGCCCTCCCGCTGAACGCCGGTATGGCGACCCTGATCGCAGGATTTCTGCTGGGCCCTGCGAGCGCACAGAATAGCGTCTTTTTCGCCGCGTTGAAGACGTCAGGAACCTCACGGTCGGGCCTACTCACCACACGAGGACTCTTCACCGTAGCCTGGGTTGCCGGCCCACTGGTGGGCTCCCTCATTCAGGGCTTGACCGGATTCGTCGGCCTCTTCATTTCTCTTGCTTTGCTCAACTTGTTCGTGCTGCTTCTTGCGCCCCTTCGGCATGTTACCGGGCCGCCCGCTTCTTCTCCGCTCGTAGAGAGCGACACACCTGCCCGGTCAAAGGGTCAGCTATGGTCGGCCTTTGTTGCGCTCGTCTGCCTCTATGGAACGAACGTAATCGCGACAACGACGATGCCAATTGTTATGACGGGACTGCAGGGGGGAACTTCGGCCATGGCGGGAATCGCCTTTGCCGTTTCTGCGGCACTAGAGGCGCTCGTGCTGTTCTGCTTCGCGCGTTGGTCGACGCAAAGGCGGGAGCGAACTCTGATCATCGCCGCGTGTGTTCCTGGCGCTATCTACTACATACTCCTTGCAACAACTGGCGCACCGTGGTTGCTCGTGGTTGGCCAATTGCCGAATGCAATATTCATTTCGGCCGCGGTGGGACTCGGCATGACCTGGTTCCAATCGTTGATGCCCGCCCGCCCGGGCTTCGCTACTGGACTATTCATGAATGCTTCACGGATCGCGTCCCTCGCGACTGCGCCCCTCATTGCAGGTGCGTCATCAGTCACAGGCTCTTATCAGTCAGTCAACTGGCTGGCTGCGGCCCTACTCATCCCTGCAATCCTGCTACTCGCAACCGTCCGCCGTTCGCACCGGCAATTCTTGCCAGACTCTGCAACCCCAGCTGCAAGCGAGGTGCTTGATTAGGTAGCGAGGCCCTTCAGTCATTTTCAGCGGCAGCGTCCTCAGCACCGTGCCGGCTACCAGATAATGTCCCACATGGCCGAAGCTTCTCCTCTCGACCACGAGCGACGAGCTGCCGAGACGCTATGAGGTGAACCGGACGCTGCACGGGCAGTGGAGAGGCATCGGCGCGAAGAGCTTCAACCGACCGGCAGCGCCACGACGTCCGCCAAGGGCTCGTGATGGGGCAACGACAATACGCGGGTGCTGGCCTGGATCCGTATGGCACTACTGCCAATTCAGCACTAGGAGCTCTGGCGGACGACGAGTTCGGTGGGGAGCAGCGTGATCCGGTCGACGGGCTCGCCGGCGAGGCGGCGGACGAGCACGCGGGCCATCGCCTCGCCGAGACCGATGGACGGCTGGTGCACCGTGGTGAGCGGCGGCGTAGCGGTGAGACCGAAGTTGTCGTCGTCGAAGCCGACCACCGCGATGTCGCCGGGGATGCTGAGCCCCGCCTCATGGATGGCCGAGTACGCGCCGGCCGCCATCTGGTCGTTCGCCGCGAACAGGCCGTCGATCGGGCGGCCGGTCGCGAGCAGCCGCCGCATGGCCTCCATGCCGGAGTACGGCGAGAAGTCGCCGTACTCGACCAGCGTGTGGTCCAGCCCGTGCGCCTCCAGCGCCCGGCGCCAGCCCGTGTAGCGGTCGAGGCCGGCGGGCATGTCCTGCGGGCCGGTGATGAGCGCGATGTTCCGGCGGCCGCGAGCGATCAGGTGCTCCGCAGCCCCCGCCGAGCCCGCGACGTTGTCCACGTCCACGAAGTACGACTCGTGCTGCGCCTCGCTCACCGGCCGGCCGCCGAACACGATCGGCAGCGTCGAGCCGAGCTGCGCGTACGAGTGGTCGCCAGAGTGGTGGGAGACGACCAGTGCGCCGTCCACGTTGCCGCCCATCAGGTAGCGGCGGGTCTTGTCGGGGTTGGTCTCCGACGAGATCACCATGTTGAGCGTGTACTCGGTGTCCGCCAGGCTGAGCGCGACGCCCTGCACGATGGACGCGAAGAACGGGTCGGCGAACACCTTGGCCGTCGACTCCGGCACCACCAGCGCGATCACCTGCGTGCGGCGGGAGGCCAGCGAGCGGGCGGCGCGGTTCGGCACGTAGTTGAGGTCGGAGATGGCACGCGTGACGGCCTCCACGACCTCCGGAGTCACCTTGGTGGACCCGTTCACGACGCGGGACACGGTCGCCCGGGAGACGCCCGCGCGCGCGGCCACGGCCTCCAGGGTCGGCACGCTGCGACCGTCCACCTGCTCCGTCGTCATGGGGTCCTCTCCTCGGGCCTCTCGGGCGTCGGGGCGTCGGTCGACGCCCGACCCATGTTAGGCGTGTGCCGCGGCAGGTCCAGTGGGCGCGCCCACGACCTCGGCGGCGCGTGCGGCCTCCGCGATGCGGGCCTCCGTGATGACGCGCGCGTACGCCCGCCCGGAGTTCTTCACCGTGCGCTCCAGTGTCTCGTAGTCGACGTGCACGATCCCGAACCGTTTCGCGTAGCCCCACGCCCACTCGAAGTTGTCGAGCAGCGACCAGACGAAGTACCCGCGCACGTCGGCGCCCCGCTCGATCGCCTCCCGGACCGCGTCCAGGTGATCGAGGATGTACGCCTCCCGCTCCAGGTCGCGGATGCGGCCGTCGTCGTCCACGACGTCGTCGTACGCCGCGCCGTTCTCCGTGATGTAGAGCGGAGGCAGCGCCGGGTGCTCGGCCGTCAGCCGCACCAGCAGGTCCCGGAGGCCATTCGGGTTGACCTCCCAGCCCATCGCGGTGGTCGGCAGGTCGCGGGACGGGAACGTGACGAACTCGCTGCCGACGAACGGCGACGACTTCGGCCGGTCGGTCGGCACCGGCGCGTGCACGGTGTCCGCGGGGAGCGGCCGGCCGCTGACGTTGTCGTCGTGGTAGTGGTTCACCCCGAGGAAGTCGATCGGCTGCCGGATGACGCCGAGGTCGCCGTCGTGCACCAGCTCCTCGAAGCGGTGCTCGCGGAGGTCCTCCAGCACGTCCGCGGGATACGTCCCGTCGAGCAGCGGGTCGAGGTACATCCGGTTCCACAGCCCGTCGATGCGGCGGGCGGCGTCCAGGTCGCGGGCGTCCTCCGGGTCGTCGGGGATCGCGTTCGTCAGGTTGAGCGTGATGCCGACGCGCAGCGCCTCGGCGCGCCCCTCGTGCTCCCCGGCCAGGTCACGGATGGCCGCGGCGGCGAGCCCGTGCGCGAGGTGCTGGTGGTGGAGGGCGGCCAGCGCGGCGCGCGGCTCCCGGCGGCCCGGCGCGTGCTCGCCCGCCGCGTACGCGATCAGGGACGAACAGAGCGGCTCGTTGAACGTCGTCCAGTGCGTCACCCGGTCGCCGAGGGCGTCGTACACGGCCACCGCGTAGTCGCGGAAGCGGTACGCCGTCTCGCGGTTCGCCCAGCCGCCGCGCTCCTCCAGGGCCTGCGGCAGGTCCCAGTGGTAGAGCGTCAGCCAGGGCAGGATGTCCGACTCCAGCAGCTCGTCGACCAGCCGGCTGTAGAAGTCCAGCCCGGCGCGGTTGACCGAGCGGTCGCCGGGCTTGACCCGTGCCCACGAGGTGGAGAAGCGGTACGACTGGAGGCCGAGCTCCCGCATCAGGGCGACGTCCTGCGGAACGCGGTGGTAGTGGTCGATCGCGCGCTCGGGGGTCTCGCCGCCCGCGATCGCGCCGGGGACCCGGGCGAACGCGTCCCAGATCGAGTCCTCCTTGCCGTCCTCGTGCGCTGCGCCCTCGATCTGGGCGGCCGCGGTGGCGGAGCCCCAGAGGAAGCCGGCGGGCCAGGCGGTGCGGTCGTCGGTCATGCGTGGTTAGCCTTTCACTGCGCCGGCCATGATGCCGGACACCAACTGTCGGCCGGCGAGCACGAACAGAATCAACAGGGGGATGGTCGCGAGCACCGCGCCGGCGAGCACGATCGAGTAGTCGACGTACTTGGCGGACTGGAGCTGGCTGAGCGCGACCTGCAGGGTCGGGTTCTGCGGGGCGACGAGCAGCGGCCAGAGGTAGTCGGTCCACGCGGTCATGAAGGTGAACAGCCCGAGGATCGCCATCGCCGGCCGCGCCGCGGGGACGCCGACATGCCAGAAGGTGCGGATCATGGTGGCGCCGTCCACCCGGGCGGCCTCGATGAGCTCCTCCGGGATGACGTCCACGAGGTACTGCCGCATGAAGAACACGCCGAACGCGGTGACGAGGGTCGGCACGATGACGGCGCCGAGGGTCCCGGTCCAGCCGAACTGCTTCATCACCATGAACAGCGGGATGATGCCGAGCTGGGTCGGCACCGCGAGCGTGCCGACGACGAACACCAGCAGCCCCTCGCGGCCGCGGAACCGCAGCTTCGCGAACGCGTACCCGGCGAGCGTCGAGAAGGAGACGACGGACACGGTGATGACGGTGGAGACGATGATCGAGTTGCCGAGCGCCTGCCAGAACGGCACGGTGTCGAGCACGGCGCCGACGTTCGTCCAGAACTGGCCGCCCGGCAGCAGCGGAGGCCACGTCGAGGTGAGCACGGTGCTGTTGCTCGAACCGGCGACGAACGACCACCACAGCGGGTAGGCGCCGCCGACGAAGATCGCGAGCAGGATTCCGTAGGTGAGGAAGCCGGGGCGCCGGTCGATTCCGAGCGCGCGGCGGCGCGGGGCGCGCTGCGCGGCGGGGGTGCGGGTCGCGGTGGTCATACGTTCTTCTCCTCGCTCGCCGCGGCCAGCGCCAGGGCGCCCTCGGCGCTCGCCGCAGTGTCGGCGTCGGAACGGGATTCGGTCTCGGCGGTGGAGCCCGCCCGGCTCCGCGCCAGCCGCTTGGCCGTCCGCGACCGGTGCACTCTCGCCTCGGTGGAGGCGATGCGCCGCGAGATGAGGAAGTTCAGCACGCCGAACAGCACGATGATGAGGAACAGCATCCACGCGATGGCGGACGCCCTCCCGAAGTTCTGCCGGTTGAACGCCATGTCCCACAGGTAGAGCACGGTTGTCTGGTACTGCCGCTGCGGGCCCCCAGGCACCGCGCTCGACGGGTTGAACAGCTTCGGCTCGGTGAAGATCTGGAGTCCGCCGATCGTGGCGGTGATGATCACGAAGATCATGGTCGGCCGGATGCTCGGCAGCGTGATCGAGAAGAACCGGCGGAACGATCCAGCGCCGTCCAGCGCCGCCGACTCGTGGATGTCGCGCGGCACCGCCTGCATCGCTGCGAGGAGGATGAGCGCGTTGTAGCCGGTCCAGCGCCAGTTGACCATCGTCGCGATCGCGATGTGCGACGGGAAGGTCTCGGTCTTCCACATCACGGGGTGGAGGCCGACGGCCTGGAGGATGTTGTTGATCAGCCCGTACTTCTCGTCGAACGCGCTCGAGAAGATCAGCGTGACGGCGACGGGGGTGACGACGTAGGGGAGCAGCACGCTCATCCGCCAGAACGTCTTCGCCCGGAGGTTCTGGTCGAGCATGGCGGCGATGAACACCGCGGCGATGAGCTGCGGGATGGCGGAGAGCAGGAAGATGCTGACCGTGTTGAAGAGCGAGTTCCAGAAGAACGGGTCCTTCAGCTCGGTGAGGTAGTTGGCGAAGCCGACCCACTGGCCAGGGCCGGTGAGCAGGTTCCAGTTGTTGAGCGAGACGACGAACGTGTAGATCAGCGGGAACAGGCCGACGAGGGCGAAGAGCACGAAGAACGGCGCGATGTAGAAGTACGGCGACGCCTTGACGTCGAAGCGGCTGAGCTTCTGCTTGAACGTGAGCGCCCGGTCGTCGCGGTCGCGCGGGGCCGCTGCGGGGGCGGCCTCCGGGGTGCGGGTGACGGTGGTCATGCGGTTCTCCGTGGGGGAGGGGAGCGGATGGTTCGGGTGGAGGGTCCGGGCCCCGCCGCGCGCAGCAGCGGGGCCCGGCTGGTGAGGTGTACTACTTGTTGACGACGAGCTGGTTGAGCAGCGTCATCGCGTTGGCCCAGGCCTGGTCGCCGTTCGCCTTCTTCGAGTCGAGCTGCTGAACGGACGGGCCGAACACCTGGGACTGGATGACCGAGTCGTCCGGTCCCTTGTACTGGGCCACGACGCCCTTCGCGCGCTCCGCCAGGATCTGGCCGACGGGGGCGTTGTTGAAGAACTTCGTCAGGTCGCTCGCGCCGGTCACTCCGGAGTCGGACTGCGCCGCGGTGACCGAGGGGAACGTGCCGGCCGCCTGGAAGGTGGCGACCTGCGACTGGGCCGAGGTGAGCCACGCGGCGAGGGCCGCGGCCTCCTTCGGGTGCTTGGACTGCTTCGGGACCGTCAGGAAGGAGCCGCCCCAGTTGGCCGCGCCGCCCGGGAAGACGTTCGCGAAGTCCCAGCCGGTGGAGGCGTCGCCGCCGCCGGCCTTGACCTGGCCCTGCACGACGCCGAGCATCCAGCCCGGGCAGACGAACGTGGCGAAGGAGCCGTCGGTGAAGGCCTTGCCCTTGCCCCAGTCCCACTGGGTCTGGTTGGAGGAGAGGCCCGCGGCGGCGCCGCCGGCGAGCTGCGCCCACAGCGCCTTGAGGTCGCTGTTGTTCTCGATGTTGAGCTTGCCGTCCTTGGTGTAGTAGCCCTCCGGCTGCTGGTTCACCATGGCGTTCCAGAGGAAGCCGGACTGGTCGTAGAACGCCTTGCCGGTCGCCGCGTGGTACTGCTCGCCGACCTTGAAGTAGTCGGCCCAGGTGGCGTTGTCGCCGCCGAACAGCTTGGCGACGGAGTCGCGGTCGCTCGGCAGGCCCGCCGCGGCGAAGAGCTTGCTGTTGTAGCAGAGGCCCTCCGGTCCGATGTCGGTGCCGTAGCCGATGATGCGGCCGTTCTTGTCGGTGGCCTGCTTCAGCTTCCAGTCGACCCAGCGGCTCTTGATGTCGTTGGCGCCGTAGTCCTTCAGGTCGTTGAACTGGTCGGAGACCTGCATGACCTTGGAGAGCCAGCCCTCCTCGACCGCCTGGACATCGGGGAGCCCGCTGCCCGCGGCCTCCTTGGTCTGCCAGTCGGTCAGGGCGTTGTCGCCGGTGTCGATGTTGGTCGCCTTGATCTTGATCCCCGGGTGCTCCTTCTCGTACTGCGAGTAGAGCTTGTCGAAGCCCATCGTGCCGAACGTCGTGACGGTCAGCGTGATGGGGTTCGAGCTGGTTCCTGCGTCGCTGCCGCTCGCTGAGCAGCCAGTCGCGAGGAGGGCGAACGAGGCCGTGGCGGCGACTGCCGCAGCGACCTTGGTGCGTCGTGAAAGCTTCACGGATCACTCCCTTGTGCGTGTGTGTGCGTGGTCTGGTGTGACCAGTGAGAGCGCTCTCTTTGAAGGCCGTGAGAGCGCTCTCACGGGTTGGATGAGAATGTAGATCGACGGGGATGCGCTTGTCAAGCGCGACTGTGGTCGCGCTCTCATCGTTGAAAACACGGGATTTGTTGAGCGAGCCCCGAAATGCGCGGGATTCCGCGCCGCGCGGTCCGTTGCGTGATCGAACCGTGATCTTGGATGTGCGTCTTATAGATAGACTGACCTACCTAGACAGGGGAGGGCGCCGATGGCGGAGTCCGCGCGCAACACCGGTGCCCGCACGGGCGCGGCGCGCCGCCGCATCCTCGAAGCGGCCGCCCGCAGGTTCTACGCCGACGGCATCGCCGCCACCGGGATCGACACGATCACCGCCGACGCCGCCGTCGCCAAGATGAGCCTCTACAACAACTTCGCCTCCAAGTCGGCGCTGGTCTCGGCCGTGCTGGAGGCCCGCCACGTCGAATGGCTCGCCCTCTACGCCCGTCGTGCGCGCCGGACGCCGGACCCGCTCACGCGCGTCCTCGCCGTCTTCGACGCCTACCTCGATCAGGCCGCGCTCGCGCCGGAGCCGGGCTACCGCGGCAGCGGCCTCCTGAACGCAGCTTCTGAACTGCCGCTCGGCGACCCCGGCCGCGAGACCGTGCGCCGTCACCTGGCGGAGGTCGACGCCATCCTCGCGGCGGGCCTCCGCGAGCTCACCGACCGCGTCCGCGCCGAGCGGATCGCACAGCACCTCTCCTACGTGCTGAACGGTGCCCTCGTCCGCGCCGGCCTGGAGGCCGACCGCCGCCGCCTCCGCGACGCCCGCGCCCTCGCCGTCGACCTCCTCACCGCCCTCTGACCGCGGGCGCCCGCGCGCACATTCGGCACGAATGGTGGGTTTCGCGGCGCCATTCGCGACATTCGGCACGAATGTGCGGGCCTGGCGCGCGGGCGGGTGGGGAGGCAGACTGGACGCGCTTCGGGAGCGAAGGGAGGGTGCGGATGCCGGTCATCATCCTCGTCGGCTTCGCCGCGGTCGCGCTCTGGTCGCTCGTCGCGCACCGGTTCGAGCGGTTCGGGATCGCCGGGCCGGCCGCGCTCGCGGTGCTCGGCTCGATCGTGGTGCTGGTTGATGTGAAGGGCTTCACCGAGGCCATCGACAGCGACGTCGCCCAGCACGTGGTCGAACTGATCCTCGCCGTGCTCCTCTTCGTCGACGCGTGCGAGGTGCGCGGCGGCATCTTCGGCGGCCAGGGCCGGAGCCTCGCGCGGCTCGTGCTGATCGCCCTCCCGCTATCGCTCGCGCTCGTCGTGGTGACCGGCGCCTGGCTGCTCCCCGCGCTCAACGTCTTCGTGCTGATCGCCATCGCCTGCATCGTGATGCCCACCGACTTCGCGCCGGCGACCGCCCTGCTGCGGTCGGGGCGCGTCCCGGCCCGGGTGCGCCAGATCCTCAACGTGGAGAGCGGCTACAACGACGGCCTCATCTCGCCGCTGTTCGCCATGTCGGTCGCCATCGCGGTGGCCCTCCCGAGCATCCTCAAGGTCGCGAACACCGGTGCGCAGCTCTCCGGCGCCAGCGAGAAGGAAGTCGAGAAGAACCTGTCGGAGGCCGTCTACGCGTTCTTCGGCGCGATCCCCGCGACCGTCGTCGCGATCGTCGTCGGCATCGTGATCGGCGGCGTGCTCGGCCTGCTGACCCGCTGGGCCTCCGACCGCGGCTGGGCGAACGCGTCCGGCATCCGCTTCGTGATGCTCATCGCGCCGCTGCTGACCTACGGGATCGCGACCATCCACGACCTGGCGGCGAACGGCTTCGTCGCCGCCTTCGTCGCGGGCGTGATGTTCCGGGTCACCCGCACCCGACGCCGCGAGCTGCGCGCGGTCCCGGAGGACGAGCTGCTGCTGGTGGAGGAGGCGAGCACGGTCGCCTCCGACTTCGTCTGGTTCATCCTCGGCGGGATGACCACGGCGGTGATCGTGGAGGGCATCGACTGGCGGGTGCTCGTCATCGCGGTGCTGGCGCTCACCCTGTTCCGCGCCGTGCCCGTCTACGCCTCGATGCTCGGCTCGCCGGTGACCTGGCGGGAGCGCACCTACATCGGGCTGATCGGCCCGCGCGGCACGGCCTCCATCGTGTTCGGCCTGCTCGCCTACAACCACCTCCCGGACAGCGACAGCGGCGACGTGCTGAGCGTCACGGTGCTGACGGTGGTGGGGAGCATCGTGCTGCACGGCGTGGTGACCCCGCTCGTGCTGCGCCGCGTTCCGCCCCAGCCGGCGGGCGCAGACGGCGGAACGGCCGCCGCCCGGATGGGCGACGGCCGTCCCGTCGGTGAGGTGGACTGAGCCGGTACCGGTGTCAGTCGACCGCGGGCCGCGGTCGCTGGGCGGCGACGGAAGCGGTGTCGATCACCGGCTCGATGAGCGCGCCGGTCTCGCCGGCCACGCGGCTGGCGATCAGGCCGAGGTCGGTCTCCTCGAGCTCGCCGCGCGCGGCGGCGTCGGAGTCGGCGGAGACCATCGCCCCGACCGGCACCGGCTGACGCTCGCCGGCCTCGGCGCCCTCGCGGGCGGCTGCGGCCTCCGCGCTGGCGTCCGCGGCCTCCTGCAGCGCCGACTTGGCGCGCAGCGGCGGGGTGCGGAAGAACAGCGACAGGACGAACGCGACCAGGACCACGATCATCGCGACCCAGTAGACCTGCACGGCCGAGCTGTTGAACGCCACGAGGAACGGCTTGGACAGCCGCGAGTCCGCGGTGTTCAGGAACGACGTGTCGTTGATGTCCGAGCTGCTGTTCGCGCCGTTGCCCTTCTTGAGCTGCGTCTGCATGACGGGCACAGCCTTGTCGACCACGGCCTTCCGCTGGTCGGCGTTGGAGAAGTCGATCGGCGCTGCGGGGACCTTCTGCTCGGCGATGTCCTGCGGTACGCCCTTCGCGACGAGCTGCTGTACGCCGGCCGCGTGAGCAGCGGCCTGCGCCTGCTTCTGGATGGGCTCGGTGATCGGCGTGTAGATCTTCTCCATGATCTGCTTGTTCTCGGGCGCCGAGGCGACCGAGGGGGTCAGCGCGGCGTCGAGGGCGCTGGTCAGCGTCGGCTTGTCGGTGAGCGCGGTCTGGATGTTCGTCGGGAACACCGTGAACAGCAGCGACAGCAGCACGGCCGTGCCGAGCGTTCCACCGATCTGGCGGAAGAACGTGGAGGCGCTGGTCGCCACACCCATGTCGCGGAGGCCGACCGAGTTCTGGCTGGCGATGGTCAGCGTTTGCATGAGCTGGCCGAGGCCGAGGCCGATCAGCAGCATCGCACCGGCGATGAACCAGTACGAGTCGCCGAACTTGAGGAACGTCAGGTAGAAGAATCCGCCCGCGAGCATCGCGGTTCCGATGATCGGGAACTGACGGTAGTGGCCGGTGCGCGAGATGATCTGGCCCGAGGCGATCGAGGAGATCATCAGGCCGAGGATCATCGGCAGGAGCTGGAGGCCCGACTCGGTCGGGGTCGAGCCGAGCACGATCTGCAGGTAGAGCGGGAGGGTCAGCATCGCGCCGAACATGCCGAAGCCGACGAGCACGCCGATGACGGTCGCCATCGAGAAGGTGCTGGAGCGGAACAGCTTGAGCGGGATGAGCGCGTCGTCCTTCATGGCCCGCTCGATGAGGATGAATGCGATGATGCCGACGGCGCCGATCACGTAGCAGGCGATGGAGCCTGCGCTGCCCCAGCCCCATTCGCGGCCCTGCTCGGCGACGAGCAGCAGCGGCACGAGGGCGACGATGACGCCCGCGGCGCCCCACCAGTCGATCCGCGCGGAGCCCCGGTCGTGCTTCGGCAGGTGGAGGAAGCGCAAGACCATGAACAGCGCGGCGATGCCGATCGGCACGTTGATGAGGAACACCCAGCGCCAGCCGGCGATGAAGAGGATCTGATCCGCACCGGCGAACAGGCCGCCGATCAGCGGGCCGATGAGGCTGGAGATGCCGAAGACGGCGAGGAAGTAGCCCTGGTATTTGGCGCGCTCTCGGGGGGCGAGCATGTCGCCCATGATCGCGAGCGGCATCGACATCAGACCGCCGGCGCCGAGGCCCTGGATGGCGCGGAACGCCGCCAGCCCGAGCATCGAGGTCGAGAACGACGCCAGGATCGAGCCGACGATGAAGATGCCGATGGCGATGATGAACAGCGGCCGGCGTCCGAATATGTCGGAGAGCTTGCCGTAGATCGGCGTCGAGATCGTCGAGAGGATGAGGTAGCCCGTGGTGACCCACGCCTGCTGGCTGAGGCCGTGCAGGTCGTCGCCGATCGTGCGGATCGCGGTTCCGACGACCGTCTGGTCGAGGGCCGACAGGAACATGCCGGCCATCAGGCCGAAGATCACGAAAAGGATCTGCCGATGCGACATGATCGGCTTGGGTGCGGCCACTGCCGCGCTGGTCTGACTGGACATCTGTCTCCGTGTCGAGAGTCGTGGGAGGGGACGCCCGTCACGTGGGAGCGTCACACCGGTGTGGGGCAAAATATTTTTGCGGAGAGTGCAAAGTTACACCCAGTGCGAGTCTTTCAGCAACGCGAGACTACGCCTCATGGGGCCCCGTTCGCCATGGGCGAACGCACGGGTGAATCCCGCGAGCGGGCGCGGTCGGCTGCGGTTTCCGGCAGCTTTCACAGGGGCGTCTGTACCCCATCCAGGTGTCACATAGGTGTGCGGCGTACGGTGGGCGAGGTGATTCCCGTCACCCTCCAAATCCTCCCCGAAGGTCGTATGAGTTCTCTCAGTCGTTCCCGTCGCTTGTTCGCCGTCGCCGCGGCGGTGGCCGCCGCAACCCTCCTGTTCACGGGGTGCGCGGGCGAGCCGTCCCCGATGACGAAGGCCATCGCGAAGGCGGCCCCGGTCGCGCAGCCGAAGAACGCGACCGTCTCGGCCATCGTGCCGGCCGTGGGAAGCGTCTCCGGCGGCACGGCGACCATCACCGGCACGAACCTCGACAAAGTCGCCTCGGTGCAGATCGGCGGCCTGGCGGCTCCGGTCACCCAGCCCGGCAGCGACAAGATCGTCGTGACCGTCCCCCAGGCGGCGAACTTCGCGGCAGGGGCGGTGCCGATCGTCGTCACCGCGGCGAGCGGCACGGTCGTCCCCACCGTCGGCAAGACCTTCACCTACCAGGTGCAGACCCCGGTGGATCAGCAGCTCGCGTACGCGATGGCGCACTGGAACAACTACAACACGGCCCAGTACGGCGACCTCAACCCGGTCGGCGGCGACTGCGCCAACTTCGTCAGCCAGACGCTGATCGCCCGGGGCTGGCAGATGAACTCCGACTGGTACAACCACAACGCGGCGGCCGACTGGAGCCCGGCGTGGGGCTACGTGCCGGCGATGGACGACTACTTCCGCGAGAACGCGGCGCAGCTCGGGCTGACGGAGTACTCGTTCGATCAGCGCGACAAGATCAAGGTCGGCGACATCGTGATGTTCGACTGGAACAACAACAACTCGCTCGACCACGTCCAGATCGTCTCGGCGGTGAGCAACGTGAACGGCAAGATCACCATCGAGATGGCGGGCCACAACACGGACACCGACTACCGCGACCTCGATCACACGATCACGGTCGACCACCCCGGTGCGACCGGTCACTTCTGGAGTCTCTCAAAGTAGGAGGCCCCAGTTCGGGTCAGACCGGGAATGCGCTGACAGGAACGGCGCGCTGAGGCGCTTATGCTCGTGCAGTGAATTCGACCGGTCCCCGTCGTCGTGTCGCGGCCGTCGCTGCCGCGGCGATCGTGCTGCTCGCCGTCACGGCGTGCTCCGCCGCCGACCAGCCGTCCCGCAAGCCGGCCCCCGCCAAGGCCGCAGCGCACGCACCCCGACCCGTTCCCACCTCCACGCCGACCGCGACCGTCGCCGGCTTCGACAAGCGCGCCCAGTCGATCGACGACCCGGCGAGCACCTGGGTGGTCGTGAACAAGCCGCGCCCGCTGGTCCCGTCGAACTTCGCCCCGCCCTCCCTGGTCTACCCGGAGGTCGCCTACGTCAACCGCCAGCCGATGCGGCCCGAGGTGGGGGAGGCGCTGGTCTCGATGTTCCGCGCGGGCAAGGCGGAGGCCGGGCTCGACTTCTCGGTGCAGAGCGCCTACCGGTCGTTCGAGTCGCAGACCGGCGTCTACAACGAGGATGCCGCGCGCAACGGAGTGGTGTACGCCGACACGGACACCGCCCGCCCCGGCCACAGCGAGCACCAGACCGGCCTCGCGGTCGACATCAGCGCCGTCCCGGCCAAGTGCTCCCTCGACGCCTGCTTCGCCCGCACGCCGCAGGGGGAGTGGCTGGCCGCGAACGCCTGGCGCTTCGGCTTCGTGCTGCGCTACCCGGCCGACAAGGTCGCGGTCACCGGCTTCACGTTCGAGCCGTGGCACTTCCGGTACGTCGGCGTCCCGCTCGCCACCCAGCTCAAGGAGACGAGGGTCGCAACCCTGGAGGAGTTCTTCGGGGTGCCGGGCGGGACCGAGTACCACTAGTACGCGAACGGCTGCGAGCAGGTGACCTGCGCCGCGGTCTGCCCGTGCACGTTCGACGGCAGCTCGACCGTGGCGGGGTCGGCGGCGGCCTCTCGGGCCTCGGGCTCCGCGGACGCCGGCGCCGCCTCCGCCGTCTCCGACCCCAGCCCGGTGTCGCCGGTCAGGGTGACCGGGCGGTCCTCGCGCAGCGCCGACATGAGCAGCTCCGCCTCGTCGGCGGTCGGGTCGACGCCGTCTCCCTCCAGATGGTTCGGGTACTGGACGAAGACGACCTTGGCAGGGTCGACGTCCTTCAAGGCCATGCTCAGCGACGCGATCGTGGTGACGTCCTTGAGGCTCTCGGAGAGCTGGATGTTGTCGGCCGCCGCCTTCGCCAGCCCGTAGACCCGCAGCGGGTTCGCCAGGGTGTCTGCGCTCTTGATCGTGCGCACCAGCGACGACAGGAACACCTGCTGATTGCTGATCCTGGCGAGGTCCGAGCCGTCGCCGACGCCGTGCCGGGTGCGGAGGAATGCGAGCGCTTGCGCGCCCTGGAGGCTGTTGTCGCCGGCTTTCACGTCCAGCCCGCTGTACGGGTCTTTGATGTCGCCCGAGACGCAGACGGGCACGCCGCCGACGGCGTTGGACATCTCGATGACGCCGTCGAACTCGATCACCCCGGCGTAGTCGATCTCCAGTCCGGTGAGCTGCTTCACCGTCAGCACCGTGCAGGCGAGACCGCCATAGCTCAGTGAGGTGTTGAGCTTCTGGCGTCTCATCGAGTCGTGGCTGCCGCCGTTGCCGTCCGGGCAGGACGGGATGGGCACATACATGTCGCGCGGGAGGCTGACGACGGTGGCGTCCTTGTGGTCGGCCGACACGTGCAGCAGCATCGTCACGTCGTTGAGGGCGGCGTCGCGCTCGTCGTAGGCGGGGTTCCCGCCCCCGCTGTCGCTGCCCGCGAGGAGGACGTTGAAGGCCCCGTCGACCGCGCCGACCCGCGGCGGCAGGGCCTTGCCGGCGGCGTCGACGAGCTGCACCCCCTCCTTCGCGTTCACGGTCGCGAACACGTCGAAGACGGCGAAGCCGCCCAGGGCCGCGGCGCTGACCGCCACGACGGCGACGGAACGGAGGGCCAGGGCGCCGAGGGAGGAGCGCAGAGTGCGGGGCTTCAGGCGTCCGTGACGGGCGATCGGCGCGCCGGGCGACCTCTCGCTCGCACGCGCCTGCGCGCGGGTCGGGGTGTCGGACGTCGGGTCGGAGTGCATCGCAACAGGCTAGCCACCGATCCTGAATGTAAGACGTAAGCACTGAGCCATCTAGATTTCACGCCGAGATTACCCTGCGTAACGGAATGACGTCACCCTGGACTGCGGTAGACACCTCAGTACAGTTGTACGCATGGTCGTCGACGCGCAGGCGGTGCAGCAGACAGAGAGTGCGCGGCAACGTGCACTGGCCGGCCTCCGGGTCGTGGACAGCGGGCCGGAGGCGCGATTCGACCGGATCACCCGGCTCGCGCAACAGCTCTTCGGCGTCCCGATGGTGAGCATCACCCTCCTCGACGGCGACCGGCAGTGGCGCAAGTCGCACCTCGGGCTGACCACCGAGGCCCCGCGCGAGAAGGCGTTCTGCGACGTCACGGCCCGGCAGGACTCGGCGCTGATCGTCTTCGACGCGACCGCGGACGAGCGCTTCGCGGACAACCCGTTCGTGGTGGGCGATCCGCACCTCCGCTTCTACGCGGGCGAGCCGCTGCACGCGCCGGGCGGGGAGGCCGTCGGCACCCTGTGCGTGCTCGACACCGAGCCGCACACCATCACGCCGGAGCAGGAGCGCGTGCTGCGCGACCTCGCGGACTGGGTGCAGGACGAGCTCAACCGCGACGACGAGCTCGACCGGGCTGCCATCGCTCAGAAGGGCCTGCTGCCGCGCCGCAAGCCCCGGGCGCCCGGTTTCGACGTTGCGGCGGCCTGCGAGCCGTCGCGCGGCGTCTCGGGCGACTTCTACGACTGGTACGACGTCGGTGACGACTTCTGCGTCACGGTCGGCGACGTGATGGGCAAGGGGATGGCCGCGGCGATCGTGGGCGCGTCCGTCCGCACCGCGCTGCGCAGCACGATGGACTTCTCCGACCTGGAGGACTCCGTGGACGCCGCCTCCCGGCTGGTGGAGGAGGACCTCGACCAGCTCGCCACGTTCGTCACCCTCTTCCACGCCAAGGTGCACACGGACGGCGCGGTCGACTACGTCGACGCCGGTCACGGGCTCGCCCTCGTCGTCCGCGACCGGGGGCCGCTCGAACGGCTGCGGAGCAGCGCGCTCCCGCTCGGCCTCCCCGCTCCGGAGCCGCGGACACCCGACCGGGTGATGCTCGGCCCCAACGACTCCCTGGTCTGCGTGAGCGACGGCGTGCTGGACGCGCTCGGCGGCGACCGCGCCTTCCCCGTGCTGGAGGCCATCGTCCGCGGCAATGCGACGCCCGGCGGCGCGGTCTCCCGCATCCTCTCGGCCGCGCGGGCCGGCGTGCCGATCGACGACGTGACCGCCGTGATCGTGCGCCGGAGTACGTGGTGAACCCCGGGCTCTACCGCGGACCGGCCGCGCACGCGGCCAGGAAGGAGCCCCGCCTCCGATGAACATCACCACGACCATCCGGGAGGACGGCGTCGCCGTGCTCGCCGCGAACGGCCGGATCAACCTGGTCACCGCCCCGACCGTGCGCCGGGAGGTGCAGCGGGTGGTCGACGAGGGCCACGCACGGCTCACGCTCGACCTCAGCCAGGAGGGCACTCGCACCCGCGTGGAGCTGGAGGTCGGTCACACCCCGGACGGCATCCGCGCGACGCTGGCCTACGGCACGCCGAAGGGCACGTAAACGCCCCTAAAACGCGGTTTTAGGGGCGTTTACGTGCCCCTCGGCTGAGGATTTACGCGCCGAGGGCGTCGCCTACTATGCGCTTGGCTTCCTCCTGGACTTCGCGGAGGTTCTCCTCGCCCGCGAAGCTCTCGGCGTAGATCTTGTAGACGTTCTCGGTGCCGCTCGGGCGGGCGGCGAACCACGCCGTCGCGGTCTCCACCTTCACGCCGCCGAGGGGCGCGTCGTTGCCGGGCGCCCGGCTCAGCTTCGCGGTGATCGGCTCGCCGGCGAGCTCGGTCGCGGCGATCGCGTCGCCGTCGAGCTTGCCGAGGGCGGCCTTCTGCTCCGGGCTGGCCGGCGCGTCCACCCGCTGGTAGACCGGGTCGCCGAAGCGCTCGGTCAGCTCGCGGTAGAGCTGGGAGGGCGACTTGCCCGTGACGGCGCGGATCTCGCTGGCGAGCAGGGCGAGCAGGATGCCGTCCTTGTCGGTGGTCCAGGCCGAGCCGTCGAAGCGCAGGAAGCTCGCGCCGGCGCTCTCCTCGCCGCCGAAGCCCACCGAGCCGTCGATGAGACCGGGGACGAACCACTTGAAGCCGACCGGGACCTCCCACAGCCGCCGGCCGAGTGACTCCGCCACCCGGTCGATGATCGACGACGAAACGAGCGTCTTGCCGACCGCGGCGTCCTCGCGCCATCCGGTGCGGGTGGCGAACAGGTAGTCGATCGCGACCGCCAGGTAGTGGTTGGGGTTCATCAGGCCGCCGTCCGGCGTCACGATGCCGTGCCGGTCGGCGTCGGCGTCGTTGCCGGTCAGGATGTCGAAGTCGCCGCTGCGCGCCACAACCGACGCCATCGCGGACGGGCTGGACGGGTCCATCCGGATCTTGCCGTCCCAGTCCAGCGCCATGAAGCCCCAGGCCGGGTCGACCTCAGGGTTCACCACGGTGAGGTCGAGCCCGTAGGTGTCGGCGATGGCCTGCCAGTAGTTGACGCTCGCGCCGCCCAGCGGGTCGGCGCCGATGCGGATCCCGCTCTCCTTGATCGCCTTCAGGTCGATGATGTTCGCGAGGTCGGCCACGTACTTGCCGCGGAAGTCGTAGGTCTCGACGCCGCTCGGCTCGGCCATCCGCACGTCGCGCATCCCGTCCGCGATGATCTCGTTCGCCCGCTTCGCGATCCAGCTTGTCGCGTCGGTGTCGGCCGGCCCGCCGTGCGGCGGGTTGTACTTGAAGCCGCCGTCGCGCGGCGGGTTGTGACTCGGCGTGACCACGATGCCGTCGGCCTGGTCGGAGTGACCGGCCTTGTTGTAGGCGATGATCGCGTGCGAGACGGCGGGGGTCGGCACCCAGTCGTCGAACTCGTCCACGAGCACGCGCACCTCGTTGCCGACCAGCACCGCGAGGGCCGTGGTGGTGGCGAACTCGCTGAGCAGGTGGGTGTCGGCGCCGATGAACAGCGGGCCGGTGATCCCCTGCGCGTTCCGGTACTCCACGATCGCCTGCGTCGTCGCGGCGATGTGGTCCTCGTTGAAGGCGGTGTCGAGCGCCGACCCGCGGTGCCCGGAGGTGCCGAACACCACGCGCTGCTCCGGGATGCTGACGTCGGGCTTCAGCTCGTAGTACGCGCGCCGGAGGGCGTCGACGTCGATGAGGTCGGAGGGCTGCGCGGGGGTGCCTGCTCGTTCGTCCATGCGACTACTCTTCCACGGCGGCGGGGAAGGGGCGAGGGCTGGGGCGCGCCGCCCTCGCTAGGCTAAAGGCCATGTCCTCCGCCCCCGCCGACCCCACTGCCGAGCTGACCGCGTCCGTGGACGAGGTCTACAGCTTCCTCGGGCCGTCCGGCACCTTCACGGAGGCCGCGCTCGCGCAGGTGCCGGAGGCGCGCGGCAAGAGCTGGCGAGCCGTCAACAACGTGGGCGAGGCGCTCGCCGACGTGGTGTCCGGGCGCAGCGTCGCCGCGATGATCGCGATCGAGAATTCGATCGAGGGCGGCGTCTCCGTCGCGCAGGACGCGCTGGCGACCGTTCCCGGGCTGCGGATCGTGGGCGAGTACCTCGTGCCCGTGAACTTCGTGCTCGTCGCCCGGCCGGGGACGACGCTGGCGGACGTGCGCACGATCAACGCCCATCCCGTCGCGTACGCGCAGTGCCACCAGTGGCTCGACGCCCACCTCCCCGCGCACGGGCACCTGCCCGCGTCCAGCAACGTCGCCGCCGCGGCCTCCCTGTTCGACGGGAGCACCGCGGACGCCGCCATCGCCCCGCCCGGGATCGTCGACCACCACGACGTGACCGTGCTCGCCGAGAACATCGGCGACAACCCGAACGCCGTGACCCGCTTCGTCCTGGTCAGCACGTCGCGCAGCGTGCCGGCGCCGACCGGGGCCGACAAGACCAGCCTGATCGCCGAGCTGCCGGACGACCGGCCCGGCTCGCTGCTCGACCTCCTGGAGCAGTTCTCCACCCGCGGCATCAACCTGAGCCTCATCGAGTCGCGGCCCATCGGCGACGCGCTCGGCCGCTACCGGTTCGTCATCGACGCGGACGGCCACATCCACGACGAGCGCGTCGCGGACGCCCTGCTCGGCCTCCGCCGGTTCAGCCCGTCCGTGATCTTCCTCGGCTCGTATCCGCGGGCGGACGGCGTGAGCGTCGACTTCGACCAGCGCTACCGCGATGAGGTCTTCACCGACGCGCGCGCCTGGCTCGGCACGCTGGTGGACGATCACGGTGACGCTGCGGACGACCGCGGGTAAGCTGCGCAGCAGGGAGCGCTCCCATCCGATTCACGGGAGGTCGGGATGATCGTGGACGACGAGCAGAAGGACGCCGCGCGCGGCGTCGACCCCCGCTACGACCCGCAGTTCCAGCGCGGCTACCGTCCGCAGCCGGGTGAGCGGGCCAGGACCCGCCTGCGTGCGGCGCCGTCGCCGTCCGAGGCGGCGGAGGACGACCGTCACGATGAAGCGGACCGCGCGCCTGTCGAGGCGGCCTCGCTGAGCATCGCGCCGGTCGACGTGCCGCGGGTGACGCCGGCGGCGCTGCCCGCCGAGTCGGGTCTTGACCGCGCGTACCCTGCCCCGGCTCCGACCCCATCCCCGGCCGCCGGCATCCTCGACCGGCTGGAGCTCTCGCCCCGCCGGAATCCGCTGATGCTCGCCCTCTGGCTGGTGTCCGGCGGCTTCGTCGTGCTGGGCATCGTGCTCTACTCGGTCTCGGTGAGCCTGTCGTACACCGGCTCCACCCCCTCGACCGACGTCGGCTCGCTGGTGATCTCGCAGCTCGGCTGGATGCTCGCGGGCCCGCTGATCACGGTCGGCCTGATCACCCTGGTGGCGCTGCTGTTCCTCACGGCCCTCGCCGGGCGCGGTCCGAAGCGCGCGCCGTACCCGGAGGGCGAGAGCGAGCTGCCGGACGACGAGCGGTAGGTCGCGCGGCCGGAGCGTGCCGCAGGCTGCACAATGGGAGGCCTATGCCCTCCGACTCCGTGCCGCCGTCCTACGCGCCCTACCAGCCGTACCCGCCCTATTCGCCGTTCCCTCCGCCCGAGCCGACGACGAACGTCCTGGCCATCGTCGGGTTCATCACGTCGTTCTTCGTCGGCCTCGCCGGGATCATCTGCGGCCACATCGCGCTGTCCCAGATCCGGCGGACGGGGGAGAAGGGGCGCGGCCTGGCGCTCGCCGCGACGATCATCGGCTACGCGCAGGTCGGCCTGGTGTTCCTGTGGATCGCCGCGGTGTTCATCATCGCGGTGCTCAGCGGCGTCGGCTACGCCGTTAGGTCGGTGGGCTCCGAGGCGCCCGCAGCGCCGAACGCCGGCTGCAGCACGGTGGTGAGCGCGGCGCAGGCGTTCTCAACCTCGCTCACGAGCCTCGAGTCCTCCAACTGGAAGGATTCGCCGGCGGACGCGAAGGCCAAGCTCATCGACGAATGGTCGACCTTCGACGGGCAGGTCTCCTCGATCGAGGACCCGGCGATCTCCGATGCGATCAACACGGCGGACGACGACCTCAACGGCCTCAACACCGCCCTCGTCGACTACGAGGCGGCGGCCCCCGGCCAGGGCGACGCGGCCGCGGTCGGCTCGGCGTTCACGAAGGCCGAGGACGGCCTGCGCGCACTCGCGTCCAGCTGCCAGTAGCCCGGCCGCTCACCGCGGCACCCGCACCCGCAGCCCCTGCGGGTCGACGGCGATGCCGAGCCTGATGACCTCCCCGAACCCGTCGCCGTCGATCTCGAACGGCTCCGGCACGTCCAGTTCGACCGCCACCGCCGCCCCGCGGAGGTAGCTGAGCCGCGTGCGGATCGCGCGGTCGGTGAAGCGGATGATCCGCCGCCCGAGCGCGCTTCGGCGCAGCACCCGGTTCTCCCAGGTGACCTTGCGCCAGATCGCCAGCCAGCCGAACAGCGTCGCGGGCTGCAGGATGGCGATGTCGATCAGGCCGTCGTCCACCTCGCTGTCCGGGATGAGCTGCATGTTGCCGGGGAGGGCGCCGCAGTTCGCGAACAGGATGGTGCTGACGTGCGCGGTCTGCTCCGGCTCGTCGTCGATCCCGAACCGGACCCGGACCTTCCGCGAACGGGGCCACGATCGGAACGCCGACTCGACGTAGGCGAGCCAGCCGACGCGCCGCTTGAGCTCCGGACGCGTGGTCTCGATCATCCTGGCGTCGAAGCCGATGCCGGCCATGACCAGGAACGCGTGCTCGCTGCTGCTCCCGTCGGGCCGCTCGGCTGTGGCCACACCGAGGTCGATGCGGCGGGTGACGCCGTCGAACGCGACGGCGACGGCCTCCTCCAGCCCGGCGAACGGGACGCCGATGTTGCGGGCGAGGAGGTTGCCGGTGCCGCCAGGGAGCAGGCCCAGCGTCGCGTCCTGGTCGCGCAGCGCCTCCGCGACCGCGCGCACGGTGCCGTCGCCGCCGGCCGCGAGCACGAGGGTGGCCCCGCGTTCGAGCGCCTGCCGGGTCTGGCCCTGGCCGCCGTCCTCCGCCGTCGTCTCCAGCCAGAGCAGCTCGATGTCGCCCACCTCGGCCGCGCGCGCCTCCACAGCGGCCCGCACCCTCCGCACGTCCACCCGCACGGGGTTGTAGACGACGGCGACCGTCGTGCCGCTCGTGCCCGCCCGATCGTCCACGGGTTCACGCTACTGGACGACGATAAGCTGGGGCAGTGATCGATCCCGTCCTGCTGCGCGAGAGCCCCGATGTCGTCCGCCGTTCCCAGGAGGCTCGCGGCGACTCCGTTCAGCTCGTCGACGAGGCCCTGCAGGCCGACATCGAGCGCCGGGCCGCCATCACCGCGTTCGAGGAGCTGCGCGCCGAGCAGAACGCGTTCGGCAAGCAGGTCGCCCGGGCGCCCAAGGACCAGAAGCAGACGCTCGTCGCCCAGGCGCAGGCGCTCGCCGGCCGGGTGAAGGAGGCGCAGCAGACCGCCAACACCGCGGAGGCGCACTTCTCCTCTGTGCTGCAGCGCATCGGCAACCCGATCGTGGACGGCGTCCCGAGCGGCGGCGAGGACGACTTCATCGTCCTCAAGGAGGTTGGCGGCGTCCCGGAGTTCGACTTCGAGCCGCGCGACCACCTGGAGCTCGGCGAACTGCTCGGCGCGATCGACATGGCCCGCGGCGCCAAGGTCGCCGGAGCCCGGTTCTCGTTCCTGCGCGGCATCGGCGCGCGCCTGGAGATCGCGCTCATGAACATGGCGCTCGACAAGGCGGTGACGAACGGCTTCGTGCCGATGATCACTCCCACCCTGGTGAAGCCGGAGGTGATGCAGGGCACCGGCTTCCTGGGCTCGCACGCCGACGAGGTCTACCACCTGGCCGACGACGACCTCTACCTCACCGGCACCAGCGAGGTCGCGCTCGCCGGCTACCACTCCGACGAGATCCTCGACGTGACCGAGCCGCTGCGCTACGCCGGCTGGTCCACCTGCTACCGGCGCGAGGCCGGCTCCGCGGGCAAGGACACCCGCGGCATCATCCGCGTGCACCAGTTCAACAAGCTGGAGATGTTCGTCTTCACCCTCCCGGAGCACGCGGAGGCCGAGCACGCCCGCCTGCTCGGCTGGCAGGAGGAGATGATGCAGGCCCTCGGGCTCAGCTACCGCGTCATCGACACCGCGGCAGGCGACCTCGGGTCGAGCGCCGCGCGCAAGTACGACGTCGAGGCGTGGATCCCGACGCAGGGCCGCTATCGCGAGCTGACGTCGACCTCCAACTGCACGACGTTCCAGGCCCGCCGCCTGGAGATCCGCTACCGCACCGAGTCGGGCAAGACCGCGCCGGTCGCGACGCTGAACGGCACGCTCGCGACGACCCGCTGGCTGGTCGCCATCCTGGAGACGCACCAGCGTGCCGACGGATCGGTGCTGGTGCCGGAGGCGCTGCGGCCCTACCTGGGCGGCCTCGAGGTCCTGGAGCCGATCGCGCAGTGAGCACCGTGGCCGGGAGCGACCGTCTGCTGATCGCGCTCGATGTGGACGGCACCCTCATCCACGAGGACGAGTCCATCGGCGACGCCGTGCTGGCGGCCGTCACGCGCGTCCGGGAGGCCGGGCACGAGGTCATGCTGGCCACCGGCCGAAGCTGGGAGACCGCGCGGCCGATCCACGAGAAATTCGGGCTGACCAGCCGGTTCGTTGTGTGCGCCAACGGCGCCCTGACGATGATGCGGGACGAAACCGTCGAAGGCGGTTATCGCCGCGAGTTCATCGAGACCTTCGACCCGACCGAGGTGCTGCGCACCATCCGGCCGCACCTGCCCTCCGGCAGCTTCATGGTCGAGGACCCGACCGGGTTCCGCCGCTACACCGAGGGCATGACCGACTGGGAGCTGGTGAACGCCGAGCAGGTCGAGTTCGACGAGCTCACCGAGCATCCCGCGACCCGCGTCGTGGTGGTGTCGCCGCAGCACGACGAGGAGCAGTTCCTCGCGATCGTCGAGCGGATGGGCCTCCAGCGGGTGAGCTACTCGATCGGCTGGACCGCGTGGCTCGACATCTCGCCGGACGGCGTGAACAAGGCGACGGCGATGGAGCGGGTGCGGCACGCGCTCGACATCCCGGCCGCCCGGCTGGTGGCCATCGGCGACGGCCGCAACGACCTCGAGCTGCTCGAGTGGGCCGGGGCCGAGGGCCGCGGCGCCGCGATGGGGCAGGCGCCGGACGAGCTCAAAGCCGTCGCGTCGGAGGTCACCGGGACCGTGGCGCACGACGGCCTCGCGGCGGTGCTCGACTCGCTCTGAGCGCGTCGCGCGGCTGTCTGAACGCGCCCAGAGGCGGCGGATGGCCTCCGAATCGCCGGATGAACAGGGATTTCTTCGCCCAGATCATTGCCAGCCGGCTGTGTCAGACTTGTGGATGGTGTGTGCCTTCTCAGGCGCCGCCCTGACGACGTCCGACGAGAGGGAGTGAATGAACGAGATGCCCACGCGCGCCCAGGCGCGAGCGCAGGAGAAGTCGGCCGGCCCCACCGTGGCACGGCACGGACGCCTCAAACGGCATCACCCGTTCAAGACCGTCGCCGCCCTCCTCGTCGGCCTGCTCGCCGTCGTGGGCATCAGCACGGCCGGCGTCGCGGCGTATGCGACGTACGACGTGGCCTCCAGCCTGAAGCCCGCGGTCAAGCTTGTGGACGCGAAGGGCAAGGTCGTCACGCCCGGCATCGGCGCGATGGACGGCGCGTTCAACGTCCTCCTCGCTGGCTCCGACTCCGGCGGCGGCAACAAGGGCTACGGCGACCGCGGCGAGAACCTCAACGACGTGACGATGCTGCTGCATGTGTCGGCCGACCACAAGAACGCCACCGTCGTCAGCTTCCCCCGCGACATGTACGTGCCGATCCCGTCGTGCCCGGACGGCAAGGGCGGCAGCTACGACGCGATGAGCAGCCAGAAGATCAACAACACGCTCAGCTACGGCGGACTGGCCTGCACGGTCCTCACGGTCGAGAAGCTGACGGGGCTCGACATCCCGTACGCGGGCGTGATCCAGTTCGACGGCGTGATCGAGATGTCCAACGCGGTCGGCGGCGTGAACGTCTGCGTCGCGGGCGACATCAAGGACCCGTACACCGGCCTCGATGTGAAGGCCGGCGAGAACACCCTCCAGGGCGCCCCTGCGCTGGCCTTCCTCCGCACCCGGCACGGCGTCGGCGACGGCTCGGACCTCGGCCGGATCAGCAACCAGCAGGTGTTCCTCTCGTCGCTGGTCCGCACCATCAAGAGCGCCGACACGCTCGCGAACCCGGTGAGGGTGTACGCGCTGGCCAAGGCGGCGACGAGCAACATCTCGCTGTCGGAGAGCCTCAACAACCCGACGACCATCGCCTCGATGGCGATGGCGCTGAAGAACGTGGACGTCCCGAAGGTCGTCTTCGTCCAGTACCCGAACCACTACCAGGGCGACGGAGTGGCCCCGACCAAGGACGCCGCGAGCACCCTGATGACGGCGCTCCAGGACGACAAGCCGGTCACCCTGACCGGTGACACCGGCGTCGGCTCGGAGGCGGCGCCCGGCGCGGCGACGCAGGCCCCGGCGGCGCCCTCCACCCCGGCCACGCAGGCTCCTGCGGCGCCGGCTCCGACCGACACCTCGAGTGCGGCCGCCGGCGACGGCTCGTCCGTGCAGCTGCCGTCCGACGTGCACGGCCAGACGGCCGCGCAGGTCACCTGCTCGAAGCCGTTCCAGGACTGACCCGCTCGAGTGAGCCTGGCGGGAATGAACCGCCGTGGTGCACACTTGAATGCAGTGGAGGTCGTCCCTCCGCACACAGTTCCATCGTGTAACTACCTCGCGCCGGCTCGCCCGGCGGACCAAGGCGGCACTTGAAGCCCGCGGTCCGCCGCGGTGAAGACAGAAGGCCAGGCATGACACGATCAGACACGACCCGCGCGGGGGTGACCCGCGAGCCGGAGCGCCCGACCACGTTGGTCCGCGCCGCCGGTTTCTCCTACTTCCCGGTCGCGCTGCTGGCGCGGCTCCCGTACGCCATGATGGTCGTCGGCGTGCTGACCCTCGTCGTCTCGGCGCGCGGCGAGCTGTCGCTCGGCGGCCTGACCTCCGCAATGGTCGGCCTCGGCACCGCGATCTTCGGCCCGCTGATCGGCGCCGCCGCCGACCGGATCGGCCAGCGCGGCGTCGTGCTCGCCGCCGGCATCGCGAACAGTGTCGTGCTGGTGGCGATGGCGTGGGTGGTCTTCAGCCCGGCGCCCGACGCGCTCGTGCTGCTGGTCGCGTTCCTGATCGGCGCCACCGCCCCGCAGGTGTCGCCGATGTCGCGCAGCCGCCTGGTCGGCATCATCGCGAGCCGCCTCCCCGGCGACCGGCACGCCGCGGTCCTCAACGGGACGATGGCGTACGAGTCCGCCGCGGACGAAGTTGTGTTCGTCTTCGGCCCGTTCATCGTCGGCCTCCTGGCGACCACACTGAACCCGGCCGCCCCGATCATCGGCGCCGCCGTGCTCACCGCGCTCTTCGTCACCGCGTTCGCCCTGCACCGCACCGGCTCCGGCCGCCCGACCGAGGTGGACGGCCTCCCGGTGCGACAGGCGCCGGTGCGCGAGCTGTTCCGCCCCGGCCTGATCGCGGTCACGGTCGGCGTGCTCGGGATGGGCCTGTTCTTCGGCTCGATGCTCACCGCGCTGACATCGTTCCTGTCCGACTTCGGCCACCCGGAGCAGGCCGGACTGGTCTACGGCGTGATGGGCATCGGTTCGGCCGCGCTCGCGCTCGGCGTGGCCTGGTTCCCGCTCCGGTTCGCGCTGCGCTGGCGCTGGCTGACGTTCGCCGGCATCCTGGCGGTGTCGACGGCCGCCCTCCCGTTCGCGACGACGCTCCCCGGGATGGTCCTGGTGCTGCTCATCGCCGGCTTCGGCGTCGGCCCCACGCTCGTGACGCAGTACAGCTTCGGCGCCGAACGCAGCCCGGTCGGCCGCTCGGCGACGGTGATGACGATCCTCGGCTCGGCCGTGATCGTCGGCCAGTCGGCGTCGTCGGCGATCGTGGGGGCGCTGGCCCAGAGTGCCGGCACGCACGCGGCGATGTTCGCCCCGGTCGCGTCGGCCCTCATCGTGCTGGCCGCCGGCCTGGCGAACGTGATCATCACCGGCCGACAGCCGCGCTGAGCGACCCGGATTCGTGCCGAATTCCGCTTTTCACGCCGCGATAAGCGACATTCGGGCCGAAAGTGTCGCCCTGTAGACTTCAACGACGCCGGCACGCCGGCGCTGGAGGGCTGTCCGAGTGGCCGATGGAGCCAGTCTTGAAAACTGGTGGGCAGAAATGTCTCGTGGGTTCGAATCCCACGCCCTCCGCGTTGGGATGCGTTTCGAGACGGAGGCGCGTCGCTGGCAGGTAGGTCACACCTGCGTCGACGGCCGCAGCAGGATCTCGTTGATCGCGAGGTGGCGCGGACGGCTGAGCGCGAACACGATGACCTCGGCGACGTCGGCCGCGGTGACCGTGGCCTGCCTGTACGCGTCGTTCACCGCCGCGCTGGTCTGCGCGTGGGTGATGTGGGTGGGGAGCTCGGTGGCCACGACGCCGGGCTCGATCAGGGTCACCCGGACATCCGGGAGGAGCTCTTGGCGCAGCGACTCGGACCATCCGTTCAGTCCCCACTTGGTGGCCGCGTACACGCCGTTGCCGGCGCGGGCGGTGCGTCCGGCGACGGAGGAGAGGTTGATGATGTCGCCCGCGCCGGCGGTGAGCTGGTCGAGGAAGACTTCGGTGGTGGTGATTGCGCCGAGCAGGTTGACGTCGATCATTCGCCGGTAGTCCTCGCGCTGGTCGGCGGAGAACGGTCCGAGCAGCATGATGCCGGCGTTGTTGATCAGCACGCTCGCCGGTCCGAGTTCGTTCCTGACGCGTTCGGCGGCGGCGACGAGCTGGTCGCGGTCGGTGACGTCCGCTTGGATGGCGATCGACCCGTTTCCGAGTTCCGCCGCGAGGGCGGCGATGCGATCCGCGCGGCGTGCGAGCAGCGCGACCCGGTAGCCGGAGGCGGCGAGCGCGCGGGCGGTGGCTTCGCCGATTCCGGAGGAGGCGCCGGTGACGACGGCGACGAGGTGGGACATGGGTGTTCCTTTCGTGGGTTGTCGGGTTCGGGTGCTCAGCCGAGGCGGCGTGCGCTCAGCCAGCGGACCATGTCGGGGTCGGCGTGGTCGAAGAACTGGGACTCGCCCGTGTGGAGGCCGGCGATCCGTGCCATCTCGTCGTCGCTGAGCTCGAAGTCGAACACGTCGATGTTCTGCGCCATCCGGTCGGGGTTGACGGTCTTCGGGATGACGACGACCTCGCGCTGGATCATCCAGCGCAGCACCACCTGGGCGACGGACGTGCCGTGGGCATCACCGATGGCGGCGAGCACCTCGTTGGTGAACAGGCCGTTCTTGCCTTCCGCGAACGGACCCCAGGACTCGATCTGGACGCCCTCACCCTTCATGAGGTCCTGGTAGTCGACGTTCTGCCGGAACGGGTGGGTCTCGATCTGGTTGACGGCCGGGACGATCTCGTTGTTGATGATGAGGTCGAGGAGCTGGTCTGGCGCGAAGTTGGACACGCCGATGGCGCGGGCGCGGCCGTCACGGTTGAGGTTCTGCATGGCGCGCCACTGTCCGTAGTAGTCGCCGAAGGGCTGGTGGATCAGGTAGAGGTCGACGTAGTCGAGCCCGAGCTTCCTGACCGAGTCGTCGAACGCGCGTGCGGTGTTCTGCTCGGCGGGCTGGTCCTGGATCCAGAGCTTGGTGGTGATGAAGAGGTCTTCGCGCGGGATGCCGCTGGCGGCGATCGCGGCGCCGACGGCTTCCTCGTTGCCGTAGGCGGCGGCGGTGTCGATGGAGCGGTACCCGGCGGCGAGGGCGGACTCGACGGCCTGCTGGGTCTGGGCGTCGTCGACCTGGAAGACGCCGAAGCCGAGGATCGGCATCCTCGTGCCGTTGTTGAGCGTGACGGTCTGCACGGATGGTTCGCTGGTCGCTGTCATGCCTCCAGTCCACCTCCGTTCTCTCCCGCGAGGGAGTGACGGTTTATCCGTGTACTGACAGTCAGTCGCTCGATACCGGTCGGCGTCGTAGCGTTGCGGCATGGACAACAGGGAGGAAGTCAGCGAGTTCCTCCGGTCCCGCCGCGCCCGCCTGACCCCCGACGAGGCCGGGATCATCGGCGGCGGGCGGCGTCGCGTGCCGGGCCTGCGCCGGGAGGAGGTCGCGATGCTCGCCGGGATGAGCAGCGACTACTACGCGAAGATGGAGCGCGGCAACCTCGCCGGCGTCTCCGCCGAGGTGCTCGACGCGCTCGCGGCCGCGCTGCGATTCGACGAGGCCGAGACGGACCACCTGCACGACCTCGCCCGAGCCGCCGGCCCCGAACCCCTCCGACGCCGCCCCCGGGCGGCTGCGGCGACGAAGGTACGGCCGAGCCTGCAGCGGTTCCTCGATACGAACACCGCCAGCCCGACTTTCATCGGGACCCGGACCAAGGACCTCATCGCCGCCAACCCGATCGGCTACGCCCTGATGTCTCCGCTCTTCTCGGATCCGGCCAACCGAGGCAACAACGCCCGTTTCACCTTCCTCAGCCCCGCCTCCCGGATCTTCTACACCGACTGGGAGCAGGGCGCCGACAGCATCGTCGCCTCCATGCGGACCGAGGCCGGAAAGCACCCGCACGACAAGGACCTCACCGACCTCATCGGCGAACTCGTCACCCGCAGCGACGCCTTCCGAATCCGCTGGGCCGCGCACAACGTCAAGCCGCACCGGTCCGGGAGCAAACGCATCCACCACCCGGACGTCGGAGACCTCGAGTTCGAGTACGAGGGGATGGAGCTACCCGGTACGCCCGGCTGGATGCTCTACGCCTACACGACCGAGCCCGGCTCCTTCACCGAAGAACGCATCGCACTCCTCGGCAGCCTCAGCGCCACCGCGGAGGAACCCACCAGCACGACCGCGCACAGCCGCGATCGCGCCTGACCGTTAGGACGACCATGTCAGCAGACAACCCCCGCGTAGCCCCCGACCTCATCCGCCAGCACGCGCCGAAGCTCGCCGACCTCACCGACGATGTCCTCTTCGCCGACATCTGGGAGCGGCCGGAGCTGTCGCCCCGCGACCGCAGCCTGGTCACGGTCGCCGCGCTGGTCGCGCTCGGTCGCGACGCCCAGCTCGTCGGTCACCTGCGCCGCGCGCTCGCCAACGGACTCACCACCGACGAGCTCACCGAGGCGATCACCCACCTCGCGTTCTATGCCGGCTGGCCCGCAGCCATGAGCGCTGTCGGGGTACTCGCCTCCGTGTCGGCCGAGCCGGCCTCCCAGGACTGAGGGCGAGCGCATGCAGACACGCACCCTCGGATCTGGCCTCGCCGTCTCCGCGATCGGATTCGGTTGCATGGGCCTCAACCACGGCTACGCCGACAAGCTCGATGAGGCCCGCGGCATCGACGTGATCCGCGCGGCGGTCGACCTCGGCGTGACCTTCTTCGACACCGCGCAGGTCTATGGACCGTTCACCAACGAGGAACTCGTCGGGCGAGCCCTCGCGCCCGTGCGGGATCGCGTCGCGATCGCGACCAAGTTCGGCTTCGACTTCGACGGATCCCGCGAGAGCGGCCTCAACAGCTCGCCGGAGTACATCCGGAGCACCGTGGAAGCGTCGTTGAAGCGGCTCGCCGTGGAGCGCATCGACCTCCTCTACCAGCACCGGGTCGATCCCGACGTGCCGATCGAGGACGTCGCCGGAACCGTCAAGGAGCTGATCGCGGAGGGCAAGGTCGCGACCTTCGGCCTGTCCGAGGCCGGTGCCGCGACGATCCGACGCGCCCACGCCGTGCAGCCGGTGGCCGCCCTGCAAAGCGAGTACTCGCTCTGGTGGCGTGAACCCGAAGCGGAGATCCTGCCGACGCTCCGGGAGCTGGGCATCGGCCTTGTGCCCTTCAGCCCGCTCGGCAAGGGCCTGCTCACCGGCGCCGTCGACGCCTCGACCTCGTTCGGCGCAGGCGATGTGCGTGCGACCCTTCCCCGCTACTCCGCCGAAAGCCGCCAGGCCGGCGCCGATCTGGTCGAGCTGGTGACCCGCATCGCCGAAAGCAAGAACGCCACTCCCGCTCAGGTCGCGCTCGCCTGGCTGCTGGCGCAAGGGCCCTGGGTCGTGCCCATCCCCGGGACGACGAAGGTCCACCGGCTCGAGGAGAACGTCGGTGCGGCCTCCGTCGAACTCAGCGGAGACGAGCGAGAGCAGCTCGACGCTGTGTCGGCGCGCATCGACACCACCACGGCGCGCTACCCGGAGAAGATGCAGAAGTGGATCGATCGGTGAGTTAGGCCGGGCGTCCGAAGATCGAGCTCAGGTGCTCCAGGCCGCCACGATCGTGTTTGTCCCGCCCCGACCCGCGGGTCGACGGTGCGAGTGCAGAGCCTCCGCCGCTTGCCTCTGCGCTCGCGATGTGCCAGCATTGAGACACATTGATACCGGTACCAAATAATGGTTCGGTGGAGGGAGACAGATGCTGGGCTTCAACGAAGAGGAGTTCCTGGAGCAGGTGCGGAGCACCGTCGCGCTCCGGCCGCAGATCGAGGCGCTCGCCGAGCGCGTCGCCGCCGGCCGCTGGAAGAACATCTACTTCATCGGCGCGGGCGGCACCTATGCCGCCGCACTGCCGTACGAGCGCTTCTTCCAGACGCGCTCGGCGTTCCCGGTGCGCGCCGTGATCGGCAAGGAGTTCGCGCTCGCGCCGGACCCGCAGTTCGGGCCCGACTCCGTCGCGATCTTCGCCTCCGTCTCGGGAACCACGGAGGACATCCTGGACTGCGTGGAGTTCGCTCGCGAGAAGGGCGCGCTCACAATCGGGTTCACCGGCCAAGCGGACAGCCCGATCGCCTCCGCTGTCGACGAGGTGCTCCTCTCCGCGCCCAAGGCGTGGCCGTTCGACGTGCAATTCCTCACCTTCGGCGCCAAGCTCCTCTCGCTGCGCGGCGAGTTCGACGGCTATGACCGGCTGGTGGAGGACCTCGAGGCCATCCCGGACGCCCTGGTCGCGGTCACGAAGCAGGCCGACGAGGTCGGGAAGGCGTTCGCCGAGAAGCACGCGGAGACCGACTACCACTTCCTGACCGGCTCGGGCCAGCTCTGGGGATTCACGTACCTCTACTCGATGTGCATCCTCGAGGAGATGCAGTGGCTCACCACCACGCGCGTGCACGCCGCCGAATTCTTCCATGGCTCCCTCGAGCTCATCGAGAAGGACACCAGCGTCATCGTGTTCGCCGGCGAGGACGAGACCCGGCCCCTGACCGACCGCGTGATCTCCTTTTCGAAGGAGTACAGCGACGACGTGACGGTCATCGACACGAAGGACTACGACCTGCCCGGCGTGAGCGACGAGTTCCGCGGACTGCTCGCGCCGATGGTCGCCGACGCGGTCGTCGACCGGTTCAGCAAGCACCTCGCCCAAGTGCGCGACCACTCGCTCGACCTGCGTCGCTACTACCGCGTCGTGGCGTACTGAGGCTGCGATGAGCACAGTGCGGGTCCTCGGCCTCGGGGACAACATCGTCGACCGCTTCGTCGACCGGGGCGTCGAGTATCCGGGAGGGAACGCCGTCAATGTCGCGGTCTTCTCCCGGCGGCTCGGCGCCGAGGCGGCGTACCTGGGAGTCTTTGGCGACGATGAGCACGGCCGCTTCGTCCGGGGCGCGATCGAGGAGTCCGGGGTCAACACCTCGCGGTCCCCGGTGCGCCCCGGACCGAACGGCGTGACCGAGATCGAGACGGTCGACGGCGAGCGGCGCTTCCTCGGCTGGAACGAGGGCGGGGTCACGATCAGCGATCCGCTGGTGCTGGACGACGACGACGTGCGCTACGCGGCAGGATTCCACCTCATCCATTCCAGCGCGTACTCCGGGGTCGTCCCCGAGCTGCCGAAGCTCGGCGGCACTCGAGCGCTTCGCTCGTACGACTTCTCCTCCGAGCCCGAGTACCGGACGTCCGACTATCTTGACGCGGTCGGCCCGTGGATCGACCTCGCGCTCGTGTCGCTGGGTCCGCTGCCGCGGACTGAGACTTGGTCCGAGCTGCGCCGCATAGCTTCGCACGGCCCATCGCTCGTGCTCGGCACGCAGGGCGCGGGCGGCGCGGTGCTGTTCGACGGCGACGCGTACTACTACTCGGACGCCGCGCCTTTACCCGGCTCCCTCATCGACACCATGGGGTGCGGCGACGCCTACCTGAGCGCGTTCGTGGTTGAATTGCTCCGGTCCGGGTGGCGCAGGAATGCCCGGCCGGGCGGCGCGGCGCTGCACCGATCCATGCGGCGGGCCGCGCAGTTCGCGGCGCAGCAGTGCGGCGTCGAAGGGGCGTTCGGACACGGTCGCCCCATCGACGGAGCAGTGGACGCGGCCGGAGCCGTGACGCGATCGGCCGGCGACGCCGGGTGACGGCGTGAGCCGCCCCGGATCAGGAAGGGGTGGCGATGTCCACAGAGCACGAGCGGACGCCGTCCCCGACGATCTCGGAGGTGGCGGCGGCGGCCGGGGTCGGCCGGGCCACGGTCGCCCGCACGCTGGGCGGTTACGGCTCGGTGAGCCCGAAGACCCGTGACCGGATACTGGCCGTGGCGAACGAGCTCGGATACCGGCCGAACTCGATCGCGCGCAGCATGACGACGGGGGAGACCCGCACACTGGGTGTGGTGCTCGCCGACGTCGGCAACCCGTTCTTCGCCGGCGTGCTGCGCGGCCTCACGGACGCCGCGCGGAAGGCCGACTACGACGTGCTCGTGCTGAGCACGGACGAGAGTCTGCAACGGGAGGCGGCCGCGATCGATGTGCTCGTCGACAAGCAGGTTGACGGCATCGTCCTCGCGCCGGCGGCCGGCCGGCGCGATCCGCTCCCGCATCTCGACATCGTCGCGAAGAGGGAGATCCCGCTCGTGCTGCTCGACCGCCTCGTCGACACGGTGGAGGCGGACGCCGTCGTCGTCAACAACCGTGAGGCCTCGCGGGCGGCGGTCACCTCGCTCATCGAGAATGGGCACCGCCGGATCGCGTTCGTCTGGGGTCCGGTGACCAACGAGCCCGCAGCCGACGCGGACGACTTGCGCCGGATCATCGACCACGCGCTGTGGTCGGACGGCGAGCGTCTGCTGGGCTACCTCGACGCGCTGGAGCTCGCGGGCATCCCGTTCGACACCGGCCTGGTCACGCACGTGGTCAAGAACGAGCCGCAGGCGACGCGGGCCGTGCTCGGGATGCTGGCGCTCAGCGACCCGCCGACGGCGATCTTTGCGACCGAGACCGACGCGCTCACCGGCTCGCTGCGCGCCATCCGGCAGCGCGGCCTGCGCTGCCCGGACGATATCTCCCTGATCGGGTTCGACGACAGCTCCTGGGCCAGCGTCATGACGCCGCCGATGTCCGTGGTCGCCCAGCCGATGCATCAGCTCGGCGAGCTGGCCGCCGAATGCCTGCTCGCACGTGTCGCGGGCAACGACGCCCCCTTCGCGACCCACGTGCTCCAGGCGTCCTTCGTCGAGCGCGACAGCGTGGCCGACCGGCGCAGCTGAAGCCCGCTCCGGCGTCGGGAGCCACGCACGTCCCCATTCGCGTCTACGGGGCGACGTACACAAACTTTGGGCAATGTTGATACCGGTACCAAAATCCCGTATAGTCATCGCAACCAACCGATCCAATGACGGGTTAGGCGGAATCCGGCCGCACCCCGACGACGGGAGTACAGCGTGAAGAAGACCAGGACCATCACAGCAGCCGCGGCCGGCGTGCTCGCACTCGCGCTGAGCGCGTGCTCCTCCGGCGCAGGCGGTTCAGCAGACATCTCGGCCAAGCCGGACTTCTCCGGCAGCCTCAGCATCCTCACCGCCGGAGCGGGCGACCCGATGAGCTCGTACTTCGAGAACCTGGTGAAGGACTACCAGAAGCTCCACCCGGGCGTGAAGGTCACCCTCGCGCAGGAGACCGACGACAACGCGATCAAGGACAAGGAGAAGGTCCTGATCGGCTCGCAGTCGCTACCGGACATCTACTTCAGCTATGCGGGCAACTGGGGAGAGAACTTCGCGGTCAACGGCCTCGCGGCCGACCTCAGCTCCGTAATCGCGCCCGGGACGAACTGGGGCGACACCTTCGGCGAGGGCTCGCTGAACGCCTTCAAGTACGACGGCAAGTTCTACGGCGTCCCGCTCTACGTCGACGCCAAGTTCATGGGCTACAACAAGAAGATCTTCTCCGACCTCGGGCTCTCCGTGCCGAAGACCCTCTCGCAGCTCGTGTCGGACTGCTCCACCATCAAGGCCGCCGGCTACACGCCGATCGCGTTCGGCAACAAGGACGGTTGGCCCGGCCTCCACTACCTCGGCCAGCTCTTCGCCTACGACGTGCCGCAGAAGACACTGCAGGCCGACCTGCTGCCGAAGACCGCGAAGTACACCGACCCGGGCTATCTGGAGGGCATGAAGCAGTTCCAGCAGCTCGTTACCGCGTGCACCGGCGACGGCAGCAACTCCAACGGCGTCACGTACACGACCGCCCAGCAGCAGCAGGCCACCGGCAAGGCGGCGATGTACTACCAGGAGCTCATCGAGTTCGACTCGGTCAACACCAAGGACAGCGAGCTCGCCAAGGACGGCTTCGGCGTCTTCGCGCTCCCGGCCGCCGACGGCGCGGCGGGCGACACGTCGACCCTGGAGGCCGCGCCCGAGGGCTACATGATCAACAAGAAGAGCAAGAACGCGGCCCTCGCGCTCGACTTCCTGAAGTTCGCGACGAGCGAGAAGAACGCGACGACGCTCTCGGCCGCGCCCTACGGTCAGCCGAGCGCCGTCAAAGGCGTGGTGACCGAGCAGATCGCGTCGTCCGCGGTCGCCGAGGGAACCAAGCTCGTCGGCGACGCGAAGTCGACCGTGGTCTGGCTCGACACGGCCAACGTCCCCAGCGTGGGAGACGCGTGGGTGGCGGCCTCCGAAGGCCTGGTCTCCGGCAGCCTCAGCCCCGAAGATGCGCTGAAGAGCGTGCGTCAGGCGTCCGAGAAGTCGAAATGACGACCACCCAGGCCCCTCAGGCCCCCGTGCGGCCGCGCAACAAGCGCGGCCGCCCCGCCCCCCCCGCCCGCCGCCCCCCCCCGCCGGGCGTGAGAACCCGGCCCGGCC